>DASSKC010000073.1:0-24994 GCA_035690885.1 Oleiagrimonas sp.
GCCTGTACCGAAATGGCCGCGCCGTTTTTCGGGCTGGTGGCATGCCAGGTGGCTTCACCGGATGCATCCAGCGCGCGCTTCCAGCGCATCGGCGTGCGCAGGTCCGGATCGGGCTTGGTGCCGCGCATGCCCAGCTCCTCGCCGTAATAGATATACGGCTTGCCCGGCAGCGTCATCAGCATCGCCGCGGCCATGCGCATGTGCGCGGCGTTGCCGCCCAGCTGGCTCATCACGCGTTCCTGATCGTGATTGGACAGGAACGGCGCATCCTTGATCGCCTTGCCGCCGAAGGCCTTGCGGTAGGTGGCGTAGACATGTTCCAGGGTGCGCGCGATGTCGAGATTGCGCTCGCTGTCGGCCGCCTTGATCAGCTTTTCGGCCAGCGGAAAGTTGAACACCGCGTCCATGGAGGTCAGGTAGGGCGCCAGCTGCAGCGCCGTGTCCTGCGTCACCTCGCCGACCAGATAGACATCGGGATCGACTTTCTGCAGGCCCTTGCGGTATTGCTTCCACCAGACGATGTTCTTGTGCACGGCCTGCGGATTGTCGGCATCGGAGGCGAGGTTGACGTAAACGTGTCGCGCGGCATCGAGGCGGAAACCGTCGGTGCCCTGCTTGAGCCAGAAGCGACCGATGTCGATCATCTTCTTGCGCACCGCCGGATTGTCGAAATTCAGATCCGGCATGGTCGGCGCGAAGATGCTCAGGTAATGCTGGCCGTCTTCGCTTTCATGCCAGGCGGGACCGCCAAAGGCATTGGGCGTTCCCACATCGGTGTACTTGCCGGCCCACGTGTACCAGTCGCGGTACGGGCTGTCCGGGTCCAGCGCGGCCGTGAACCACGGATTCTCGTTGCTGGAGTGGTTGACCACCATGTCGATGATCACGCGGATGCCGCGCTCGTGCGCCGCGTCGGCCAGCTCGCGAAAATCGGTCAGCGTGCCGTAGTCCGGGTTGACCGCCTTGTAGTCGGTCACGTCGTAGCCGTGATAGCTCGGCGACGGGTTGATCGGCATCAGCCAGATGCCGCTGACACCCAGCTTCTGCAAATAATCGAGTTTGGCGGTGACGCCATCCAGGTCGCCGATGCCGTCACCATCGGTGTCGTACCAGCTGCGCACGAAGATCTCGTACCACACGCCTGAACGATGTGCGTCGGTGCTGCGATCAGCGTGTGCAGGTGTGGGTGGTGCTGCCACCACGGTGGTGCTGCCGAGCATCGTGGCAGCGAGCAGCGCGGAAACAAGTAAACGCGAACAGTTCATGCATGACTCCGTCGTGGCTTGGATGCCCGGGTGGGCCGCGGCGAAAAAAAAGGGCCCCGCCGATGATGCACCAGCGGGGCCCGACCGGTCCGGAACGCAAGGGGAGAAGCATTCCGGCCGACAAGAGACTCACTGATTCACTCCCTGTGACCAGTGAGTCCCGTGACCTACTGGAACTTGTAGGAGATGCCGATATCGTAGCGACGGCCATAGCGCTCCCACGACCTGACCAGGCGCGGGTCGCCGTTCTGATAGGTGACCGACGTCTGGTTGGACAGGTTGGTCCCCTGCGCGACCAGGGTCAGGCCCTTGAGCGCACCGCTGTGAAAGCTGTAGCTCACCTGCGCCGCATAATGGCTGCCACCCTGGATTTCCTGCGTGATGCGGGTGGCGCTGATGCCCGACACGCGGCCCAGGAAGGTGGTGCGGTAGCTGTCGCTGATACGTGCCTGGAAACCGCCGTTCTGGTAGTACAGCGTGCCGTTGGCGACCCACTTGGACAGACCCGGCAAGGTGATCGGATCGGGATTGTCGCCGTACACCAGCGAGCTCGCGGTGCGGCTGCCGGTGAGGATGACGCCGAAACCGTTCAGCGCCGGCGTGAGCAGGTTGAACGGAAGGTTCAGCGTCACCTGGGCGCCCTTGACGTAACCGTGTCCGTCATTGACCGGTCCGGAGACGATGCCCTTGGTGGTACCCAGCTGCGCCTGCTGCGCGGGAGTCAGGTAAGCGTCGACGAACGCCTTGAAGTCGTACAGGTAGGCCGCGTTGGGATTGATGTAGTCGCTCAGCTCGAGGAAGTACGCCGACACGGCCACGTAGCCGCCGCCACCGCCGCACAATGCCGAGTTTTTCACGTCCGAGGCGTTGCAGTTGTAGCTGTTGCCACCGGAAAAATAATGCTCGTAGCTGACGTTGTAGTTCTCGGCCATGGTCGGCAGCAGCTCGGCATTGCCACCGGAAGCGCTGAAGTAGGCCTGGTTGGGATCGGTGGATGCCAGGCGCGTGATGTTGCCGCTGACGCCCAGGCTGGCGCTCATCTGATCCATGCGTGGACGCGCCATGGTGCGGGCGGCACTGACGCGCAACACGTCGTTGCTGGTCAGACCGAACACCAGGTTCAAGCTGGGCAGATAACGCGTGAACTCCGTGCCGCCGGACACCGGCACCAGCACCGCGCCCGAGGACGTGGTGTCACCACCACCGGCGGTAACACGCTGGCCCTGCGAGATCTGGTCGGTGTGGGCCACCTGGATGCCGACGTTGCCGCGCAGGCTGACGTTGCCCAGATAGGTGTTGATGTTGAACTGCAGGTACGACGTCACGTCGCGCTCGCGTACCTTCCAGTTCGGCGGTACCGCAATCGAGGACAGCGCCGTCGGCAACACCTCATAGGTGCCGTTGCGGATCAGCTCCAGCGGGTTGTAGGTGAGCTGCTGGCTGACGCCCATCCAACCCAGCGGATCACCCACGCTGGCGCTTGCCGGCATCGGCGCCGACACGGCACCGCCGGGGAAGATCAGGAACGACTGGTCGATGTCATAGGTCTTGTTGCGGGTCGAGCGCACCACGCCCAGTTCGGCGCTGGAGATCGGGCCGCTGGTGAAGCTTCGCTTCACGCTCACCGCGAGGTTGGCCAGGTAATCGACGGTGCGCGGCGCGTTGATGAAGCCACCTTGCACCAGGCCGCTGCCGGAGCCCCAGCCCTGCGGGTCGGTCAACACCTGGCCGCTGGTGTAATCGAGTGACGGATTGAGCCAGAGCATGCCGTTATCGAGCTCGACGAAGCCGATGTTGTCGCCGGCACCGTGTGGCCCCGGTCCCGTGATCGAGCCGTTTTCGAGATGGGCATTGGGGCCATAGTAGTAACCGGTGCCCGAATAGCTCTCCAGCAACAGGTCGCGGCGCGTGGCACGCGAGTAGTTGCCGTCGATGTTCATCGACCAGTCTGCGTTGAAGCGGATCTGGTTGTCCCAATTGAAGTTGTAGACCCTGGCCCGGGACTTGTTGTAATCGTTGCGGACCACGGTGTTGATGTTTTTCCAGGTGCCGCTCTGCACGAAGCCGTCGACCACGTTGCCGGTGACCAGCGTCGGCACCGGCGCCACTCCGCTGCTGCCATAAAAGAACGGCATTTCCATGCCCTTGGCCTGCTGGGTCTCGGTGAAATGGGTGTAGGTCATGTCGATGGTGCCGGTGTAATGCTCGTTGGGCCGCCACTGGAAGGTGGCCAGCGCACCGTTGCGCTTCATCGAATCGGTGATGCCGTAGTTCTTCGAGCCCGTGATGACCGTCGGCATGGGGCTGCCGTCGTGGTCCGTGGTTGCGTATCCCCAGGGCGCCTGGTGCTGGATCTGCGACGGATTGTTCTCGAAGTTGACACCCAAGGTGACGCCAAAGGTGTGGTCGGCAAACTGCTGCACCCACACGCCATTGAGGTTGTAACCCTTGTTGCTCACGCCATCGCCTTCGGACAGCTGCGACAGGCCGTTCCAGATGTAGTGCGCATTGACCGCGACCACCGGACCGGCCTTCTCCAGCGGACGAATGGTGTGCATGTCCACGGTGCCCGACAGGCCCTGGCCGATCAGGTCGGCCGACGGCGTCAAATGCACCACCACGTTGGAAAACCAGCTCGACGGGTACTGGTCGAAGCGCACGTCACGGTTGTTGGATGTGGATACCTGCTGGGCACCGTTGATCAGCGCCGTCGAGAAGTCCGGACCCAGACCATGAATGGACAGCACCTGCGGCCGGCCATTGACGCGCTGCATGGCCAGACCCGGCATGCGACCCAGGGTATCGGCGATGCTCACGCCGGGCAGCTTGCCGATCTGTTCGGCCGACACCGCCTCGACGATTGAGTTGGAGTTGCGCTTGAGCGCGGTGGAATTGCGGATACTGCTGACAAAGCCGGTGACTTCGATCGTATTGAGCTCGGTGGGCTGCCCCTGCCCCTGGCGGCCTTTCTCCTCGTCCTTGCCGGCATCCTTGTCGGTCTTGTCCTGGTCTTGAGCGGACTGGTTTGTCGTCTGATCACCGTTGACCGGTGACTCGGTCGATTGCGCCCAGGCGCTGCCAGCGGCCATCAGGAGCGCGGAAGCAAGGGCTGCACTGAGCAGGTTGCGCTTGAGAATCATGATTGGAGACCTCCCCGTCGAAATCGTGTGTTCTGTGTCGTTGGAATAACCGGCCATGCGTTGCAGCCGGTGGTGGCATGTACGCAACGGCAACCCCGCCGTGCATCGACTTCGATAGTAGCCACGAGGCAAGCCCGCCGGCGGTTCATGCATACGTATTCATGACCCTGAAACGGCTCCCGGCCGGATGAATACGTATGCAAACGCACCGGTCGATGGCGATGACATCGTTAAGCTTGCAAACGTCGACCGGCCATTCGCCGTCGCGTGTTTCCCAGTACCCATCCAGCCCGGAGCCATGCAATCAATGGACGCTCATCCCTGGTGGCGCGGAGCCGTCATCTACCAGATCTATCCACGCAGTTTCCAGGACACCAACGGCGACGGCGTGGGTGATTTGCCGGGCATCGTCGAACGCCTGGATTACGTCGCCAGCCTGGGCGTGGACGCCATCTGGGTGGCGCCGTTTTTCACCTCGCCGATGGCCGACTTCGGCTATGACATTGCCGACTACCGCGACGTCGACCCGCTGTTCGGCACCCTGGCGGACTTCGACCATTTGCTGGCCGAAGCCCACCGGCGCGGCCTGAAGGTGATGATCGACCAGGTTCTCAGCCATACCTCGGCGCAACACGCCTGGTTCGACGAGAGCCGACGCAGCCGCGACAACGACAAGGCCGACTGGTACGTGTGGGCCGACGCCCGCGCCGACGGCACCCCGCCCAACAACTGGCTGTCGCTGTTCGGCGGCCCGGCCTGGCACTGGGAGCCGCGCCGCGGGCAGTATTACCTGCACAATTTTCTGGCCGAACAACCGGACCTCAATTTCCACCACCCGGCCGTGCGCGCGGCCATGCTCGATACCTTGCGCTTCTGGCTGGATCGCGGCGTGGACGGATTCCGTCTGGACTCGATCAACTTCTGCTTCCACGACGCCGAGCTGCGCGACAACCCTGCCAAACCCGCGGACCAGCGCGTCGGCCGCGGCTTCAGTCCCGACAACCCGTACGCGTTCCAGTACCACTGGTACAACAACACGCGACCGGAAAATCTCACCTTCCTCGAAGATCTGCGCGCCCTGCTTGACCAGTATCCGGATGCGGTGGCGCTGGGCGAGATCTCCGCCGAGGATTCGCTGGCCACGCTGGGCGAGTACACCAACGACCAGCGCCTGCACATGGGTTACAGCTTCGAGCTGCTGACCGACGACTTCAGCGCCGCGCATATCCGCGACACCGTGCAGTCGCTGCAGGCGAAAATGACCGACGGTTGCCCGTGCTGGGCGATCTCCAACCACGACGTCGAACGCGTGGTGTCGCGCTGGGGTGGTGACAATGCATCAACGGCGCTGCCCAACCAGCTCACCGCCATCGCCTGCTCGCTGCGTGGGTCGGTGTGCGTGTACCAGGGCGAGGAGCTGGGACTGCCCGAAGCCGAAGTTCCCTACGAGGCACTGCGTGATCCGTACGGCATCGCCTTCTGGCCCAATTTCAAGGGTCGCGACGGTTGCCGCACGCCGATGCCGTGGACGCCCGACGAGCGCGCCGGCTTCACCACCGTGTCCCCTTGGCTGCCGGTTCCCGCCACGCATCGGGCCATGGCCGTGGAACGGCAGGAAGCGGACACCGGATCGACGCTCAACGGTTTTCGCGCCTTCATGGCCTGGCGGCGGACCCAACCCGCGTTGCGCTGGGGCGACATCCGCTTTCTGGATACACCCGAGCCATTGCTCGCCTTCACGCGTCATCTTGGCGATGACACGGTGCTCGCCTGCTTCAACGTCTCGGCCGCGGCCATCGACATGGCGCTGCCGCTCCAGGGCACTGTCGAACCACTCGAAGCCGCCGACCTGGTCCAGGGACACATCAACTCGGACCGGTTGCACCTGCCCGCGCACGGGGTCTATTTTGCACGCGTGACGATCTGATGATGCCTTGCCACGTTCTACACATTTTCATCACAAATCGATCGCTACGCTGAACCGCAGCGTCCGACAAACAACCATGTCGCAGAATTTGCGATCCAGTCGGCGCATAGTTCACGTTTACCCGCGCATGGATCACGGCAAATGGCCGCATCCAACAACCTTCTGACTGCCGAAACCGACCCAGGGGTCCTGGATGTCGTCGACGCGCGCATTCCCGAACTGGTCCGCGCCCGCTTCGACGACTACGGCAAGACCGTGGACACGGTGGTTCCGGTGATCGGCATCAGCCGCGAGGAATGGTGGCTGTTCGACGCCGACGGCGTGCTGGTGGACGTGTTGTGCCGCCAGGCGGGATCGGAGATCCAGCCCACCATGGCACGCTGAACCCGTTCGTGCACCACGCGCGGAATGGCGATCCGCCGCTCCTGCATGCACCAGCAAAAAGGCCCGCTCGAACGAGCGGGCCTTTTTGCAACGCGAGACCGGTTACTTCTTGTCCTTGTCCAGGCCGCGGTACTTCAACATCGGACCGATTTCCGGTGCATGACCCAGCCAGTCCTTGTACATCTTGGCCAGATCCTCGCTGTTGCCACGCGAGAGCACCATCTTGCGCAGGCGATCGCCATTCTCGCGGGTCAGGCCGCCGTGGGTCATGAACCACTGGTGGGCGTTGTCGGCCAGCATCTGCGTCCACAGATAGGCGTAGTAACCCGCCGAATAACCGTTGCCCCAGATGTGCATGAAGTAGCTGGAGCGGTAGCGTGGCGGCACCAGGTGCGGCGGGAAGCCGTCCTGCTTCAGCGAGCTGGCCTCGAACTTGTCGACGTTGGTCGGAATCTCGTCCACGCCCAAGGTGTGCCAATCCATGTCCAGCGCGGCCGCTTCAACCAGTTCGGTCATGGCATAGCCGGCGTTGAAGAGGCCGGATTCGCGCATCTTCTTGACCATCTCCTCGGGCATCGGCTCGCCGGTCTTGTAGTTCTTGGCAAAGTGCTTGAACACCTTCGGGTTGGACGCCCAGTACTCGTTGAACTGCGACGGGAATTCGACGAAGTCACGCGCCGTGTTGGTCCCCGACAGGGTCGGGTACTTCTGATCGGCAAAGAAGCCGTGCAGCGCGTGACCGAACTCGTGGAACATGGTGATCACGTCGTCCCAGGTCAGCAGCGCCGGATGACCGGGTGCCGGCTTGGTGAAGTTGGCGACGTTGTAGATCACCGGCTTCTGGTTCAGCAGCTTGGACTGGGTGACGAGGTTGCTCATCCAGGCGCCGCCGTTCTTGTTGGCACGCTTGAAGTAATCGGCATAGAACAGGCCCAGCGGCTTGCCGTCGGCATCGAACACCTCGAACACGCGCACGTCTTTCTGATACACCGGAATGTCGTGGCGCTCCTTGAAACTCAGGCCGTACAGCTCGTGCGCGGCATAGAACACGCCGTTCTTGAGCACGTTGTCGAGCTCGAAGTACTGCTTGATCTTGTCCTGATCGATGCCGTACTTGGCCTTCTTGACCTTCTGCGTGTAGTACTGCCAGTCCCACGGCTTGAGCTCGAAGGTCGACTCGCCCTTGGCCTTCTGGCTCTTGTCGATGTAGGCCTGCAGGATCTTGGCCTCATCCCTGGCCGCGTCCACAGTCGGCGGAATCAGCTTGGCCATGAAGTCCTCGACGTTTTCGGGCGTCTTGGCCATCTGGTTGGTCAGCTTCCACGCCGCCCAGTTGGGATAACCCAGCAGCTTGGCTTCCTTGGCACGCAGTTCGGCGTACTTGAGGATGGTCTGGCGGGTGTCGTTGGCGCCACCGTGCTCGGCACGGTTCCAGGACGCTTCAAACAACGCCTTGCGCGTGGCGCGATCGGTGAGCTGCGCCAGCAGCGGCTGCTGCGTGGTGTTCTGCAGCGGGATCAGCCACTTGCCGTCCAGTCCGCGATCTTCGGCCGCCTGCTTGGCGGCGGCGATGCGGGCGTCGGACAGACCGGCCAGCTTGGCCTTGTCGTCGACCACCAGCGCGCCGGCCTTGGTCGCGGCCAGCAGCTTCTGCGTGAACGTGGTGTTGAGCGTGGCCGCCTGTTTGTTGAGCTCTTTCAGCTTGGCGCGGTCGGCCTTGGACAGGTTGGCACCGTGATGCACGAAGTTGTTGTAGACCACGTTGACCAGACGCAGCGACTCGGGATCCAGATCCAGCGACTTGCGCTTGTCGTAGACCGCCTTCAGACGCTTGAACAATTTCTGGTTCATGAAGATCGCATCACGATGCGCAGCCAGTTCCGGCGCCACTTCGGCCTGGATCTTCTGCAGCGTCGGATTGGTGTTGGCACTGGCCACGTCGGAGAACACGTGCATCACCCGATGCAGCAACGCGCCGGTCTTCTCCAGCGCCACGTAGGTGTTCTGGAATGTCGGCGGCTCGGGGTTGTTGGCGATCTTCTCGACCTGGGCCAGCTCCTTGGCCATGCCCTTTTCGATGGCCGGCTTGAAGTCCGAGTTCTGGATCTTGTCGAACCGCGGCGCCTGGAACGGCAACGTGCTCTTGGTGAAGAACGGGTTGACGTGGTTGGCCGACGCGCTCGAGGCCGACGCCGGTGAGCTCTGGGCCGAGGCCTGCGAGCCCGGGGCTGAAGCCTGCTCGTCGGCAGACGGCGTGGACGGGGAACAGGCGGCCACGGCCACACTGGCGGCGATCGTCACGGCAAGCGTACGCATACGAAGCATCGTTGATCCTTGGTGATGACGGAAAATGGTGCAAACGACGGAAAACCACCCCAAACACGCGAAATTGTCTCGTAGGAGCGGCGGAAGCCGCGACCGGCGACGCCGCAAGATATATGCCACGCGGGCACGCCCAATCGCGGCTTCCGTCGCTCCTACGGGCAACTTCACGAGGATTCCCCGTCGTTATGCCAAATGGGAAGAAGCCTCAACTCTACTAGCGGCGACGGCAGGCATCAACGCACGTCGTGCAGCTTCCAGTGATTGCCGATCAGTAGATTCAAGCGGTGACGCAGCACCTGCATGGCCACATCGGTGGTCACCACAAGGTCGACCTTCAGGCTCGCCTGTTCGGCTTGCGCCGTCGCCTCGGGGTCGACCGCGGCCAGACTGCGGTCAACGCGATCCGGGTCTTCCTGCTTCAAGCGCCAGCGCTCGAACAGGTCCGGTGTGCGCAGGGCCTGCTGGACGGTGCCGGCCAAGGCTTCCGGACTGCGCCCCTCGAATGCAAGGTCAGGATCCTGGCCGCGCGCGGCGTCCAGATCGGCAATGGAGAAGTAATAGCGTTGTCGACTCATGACATGTCCTCGATCAGGCCAGTGCGGCTACCGCGGGCGCGATTTGCGTGACCGCTTCGGTGGCCGACGCGCCGTGCTCGACCACGCCCAGGCACGGTACCGGCAACAAGCGTCGCAAGGTGTCCAGGTTTTCCTGCGTCCGCTGCATATCCGGATCGCAACGATTGCCAATCCAGCCCAGCAGCTCGCAGCCGTCATCGATGATGGCACGCGCGGTCAACTGTGCGTGGTTGAGGCCACCGAGCTTCAATCCAGCCACCAGAACAACCGGCAGCTTCAGCGACTGCGGCAATGCACTGGCGAGGAGCCGCGACGACAACGGCGCCTGCCAGCCGCCCACACCCTCGACCACGATGCGCTCGGCGCGATCGGCCAGACGTGCATATGCCGCGCGGATCGGCTCCATGCCGACCTCGGCATGCATTCGTGCCGCCGCAATATGCGGTGATACCGCCTCGACGAACGCAAACGGATTGCAGTCGGCATAATCGGGCCGCGGATCGCTCGCTTCGATCAACGCCAGCGCGTCCTCGTTGCGCAGGCCCTCCGGTGTTTCCAGGCAGCCACTGGCGACCGGCTTCATGCCGCTGGCGCGATACCCGGCCGCACGCAGCGCGCGCAACAGCGCGCAGGACACGAAGGTCTTGCCGATTTCGGTGTCGGTCCCGGCCACGAAGATGCCGCGTGCGTCCATGTGTTTCGTCCCGCAAAGTCACCAGTCTGGCATGCCACGGCCAGCGCGGCCATACGGCAAGCCGTCGAGGGTCGCGTCATAATGCTCCCTTGCCTCAATGGTCGAGCGCCACATGTTCCATGCCCAAACCCTCGCCACCACCGACAAGCCGCAGGCCTACATCGATCTGACCGCGCAGGTCCGCGCCTTGCTCGAAGGCGAACACGACCTCATCGCCAACGCGGCCAATTTCTCCGCGCTGGTGTTCCACACCCTGCCCGACATCAACTGGGCCGGGTTCTACCTGTTCGACGGCCACGAGCTGGTGGTCGGCCCGTTTCAGGGGCAACCGGCATGCATCCGCATCGCCCTCGGCAAAGGCGTATGCGGCCTGGCCGCGCAATCACGCCAGACCCAGCTGGTGGCCGACGTCAATGCCCACCCCAATCACATTTTCTGCGACTCGGCCTCGCGCGCGGAAGTCGTGGTGCCGCTGATTCGCGCCGATGGATCGTTGCTGGGCGTGTGGGACGTGGACGCCCCACGGATCGGACGATTCGACGACGATGACCGCGTCGGCATGGAGAGCCTGTGCGCAGCATTCATGGCGGCGCTTTGAACGCCTCGTACAGGGACGCCTCGAATAACCGGCCCGTATTCGGTCAAAACAACGTGTAGGAGCGGCGGAAGCCGCGATCGGGCGTGCGCGTGCGGTTGTTACCTTGCGGCATGGCCGAATCGCGGCTTCCGCCGCTCCTACGGTGGGTGTGGTTATTCGGGATTCGCTACACGCGAATCCGGGTTAAGCCAACCGATCACCTTGTCGCGCGCTTCCTCGACGCCGGTGCCGGCACGCGCGGAAAACACCTGCCAGCTCGCGCCCCAACCAGCCTCGGCATCCACCCGCCTGGCCGCCTGCAAGGCTTGCGCCGCCTGGCCCCGCGACAATTTGTCTGCCTTGGTCAAAAGGACGTGGCAAGCCAGATCCGTGGCCGCGCAAAATTCCAGCATCATGCGATCGAATTCCTTCAATGGGTGGCGGATGTCGGCGATCAACACCACGCCCTTGAGGCTGCCTCGCCGATGCAGGTAGGCATCGATTTCGCCACGCCAATGCGCGCGCAATTTTTCCGGCACCTTGGCATAGCCGTAACCCGGCAAATCCACCAGCCGCGCCGTTTCGTGCAGGGTGAACACCACCATTTGCTGCGTGCGGCCGGGCGTTCTGGAGGTCCGCGCGAGTGCCTTGCGGCCGGTCAACGCATTCAGTGCGCTGGACTTGCCGGCGTTGGAGCGGCCGGCAAAAGCGACCTCGACGCCACGGTCGGGCGGGAGCTGTTTGAGCTCGTGCGCAGCCAGCAGAAAGCTGGCCTGCTGCAAGGAATTGGACGGCATGAAGGGCTCCCCGCGGGTTTGACCGCCTGCGGATGGACGGTAATAATTTGACGGTTTCAAGGTTTCGCCGCATAAGCAGCATTTGTTCCCGGGAGACAGTGTATGAGTTTTCGGCGTGTTGTAGTTTTCGCCGCGGCGCTGGGCGCCGGCGTAGCCATGGCGCAGGACGCCCCACCGGCACCCACGGCATCGGCTCCGGCTACGGCCGCCAGCAGTGCACCGGCCAAGAGCGCCTCGACGGCCACGGCCAGTTCGACCCCGGCATCTGCTGCCAGCTCGACTGCGGCCGCGGCCAGCAGCTCGGCCAAAGCGGTGGCCGCCGCCATGGGTCCGTTGTCGGGCGACGCCGAGGCCGGCAAGGCCAAGGCCGCGGTCTGCGGCGCCTGCCACGGCATCGACGGCAACTCGACCATGCCGATGTACCCCAAGCTGGCCGGCCAGAACGAGCACTACATCGTCGAGCAGCTGAAGCACTTCAAGAGCGGCACGCGCGCCAACCCGATCATGATGGGCATGGCCGCGCCGCTCAGCATCAAGGACATGCACGACATCGGCGCCTATTACGCCCAGCAGACCGTCAAGGCCGGCGTGGCCGACGAGACCCTGGTCAAGGCGGGCGGCGAGCTGTTCCGCGAGGGCGATGCCGAGCGCGACATCCCCGCCTGCATGTCCTGCCACGGCCCGGATGGGCACGGCAATCCCGGTGCACCGTATCCGCAGCTGGCCGGCCAGCACGCGCAGTATGTGCGCCAGGTGCTGACGGCCTGGCACGATGGCAAGACCTGGGGCAAAGGCAAGCACGCCATGATCATGCCGTCGATCGCCAAAAAGCTGACCAAGAAGGACATCATGGCCGTGGCCAGTTACATTCAGGGCCTGCATACCAATCAGGGCGCCATCGCCTCGCAATGAGATTCGTCCATCACCGCTGACACGTGTCGCCGGTATCCCGACGCACCAGAGAGTTTCCCCCATGTCCCCACGTCTTCTGTTTGTCGCGCCACTGGCGCTCGCACTGGCCGCCTGCGGCTCCTCCGGTGGCGGCAACACGCCGACCACCCCGACCGCTGCCGCCAGCGCAAGCCAGGCTGCGCCGGCCGCGCCGGCCCGACCGGCCAGCAGCGCGACCGCTGCTGCCACCCATGCGACGGCCGCGCCGGCCACTGCTGCCAGCACCAACGCCGACAGCGCAACCGCTGCGTCGACCGGCATGAGCGCCGCCACCCGCGCGGCCATGGCCAAGGCCGCCAGCCAGTTCACCGATACCGGCAAATGGGTCGAGGGCAAGCACTACTTCCTGATCCAGCCGCAGCAGCCGAAGGTCACCAACACCCCCAAGGTGGAAGTGGTCGAGGTATTCAACTGGGGCTGCCCGGCCTGCAACGCCGCGCACAAGATGATGGACAAGCTCAAGGCCGAACTGCCGTCCTACGCCACCATGACCTACCTGCCGGCCGGCTTCCGCCCCGACGAGAACTGGGTGCTGTACCAGCGCACCTACCTGACCGCCAAGGCCCTGGGTCTGGCCGACAAGTCCTATGACGCCATGTTCACGGCCACCTGGAAGACCGGCGAAACCGCCAGCTACAACCTGGGCACCGGTCGCCTGAACCCGAAATCGAAATGGGCCGACCTGGACGACGTGGCCAAGTTCTACCACGACAAGTACGGCGTGCCGGTAAAGAAATTCAAGGCCATCGCCAACTCGTTCGCGATCGACACCAAGGTCAAGCGCGCCGACAAGCTGGTCAAGAGCTACGGCGTACTCGGCACGCCGACCCTGGTCATCGACGGCAAATACCGCTTCGGCTTCCAGAGCGCCGGCGGCTACGCGCAAGGCATCGCACTGGCCAAGTGGTTGGTGGCCAAGGAAGCCAAGCGCCTGACCAGCCAGGCGGCCGCCGCCAAGTAATCGACGGCACGACACGAGAGCCCGCATCATGCATTTCAAACGCACACTTGTCGCCATGGCCGCGCTGCTGCTGACCACGGCGTGCTCGGCGCAAAGCGCCAACCAGCCGAACCCGCCGTACACCAACGGCGACCAGTACGTCACCATCAGCTCGCCGCAGCGCTACTCGGACCAGGGCAAAGTGGAAGTGGTCGAGGTGTTCTCCTACGGCTGCATCCACTGCGCGCACTTTGCGCCATACATGGAAAAGCTGCGCCAATCGCTGCCCGATGACGTGGCCGTGCACTACATCCCGGCCGATTTCAACCGGCAGTGGGAGCCCTATGCGCGCGCCTTTTATGCCGCCAAGCAGCTGGGCGTGGTCAAGAGCACGCACTTGGCCGTATTCAAGGCCAAATTCGACGAGAAGTACCCGATGAACTCGCTGCAGGACTTCGCGAACTTTTACGCCCGCCACGGCGTCGATCCCGACGCCTTCCTGAAGGCGGCGCACTCGGCCAGGACCGATCAGCAACTGGCCAGAAACAACCGCCTGATCCAGCAATGGAAAATCATGGGCACGCCAGCCATCGTGGTCGACGGCAAGTATCGCAGCGCACACATCGAGAATTTCGAGCAGCTGGTGGCGATGACCAAGTGGCTGGTGCAACGCGAGCTGAAAGCCAAGCAACACTGAACACCTGCCACACACCGCACTGAACACGCATGCCCCGGCGGGCTATGATGGGAGGCATTCGCCGGGCACCACGACCCAGGCACGACCATGACCCATCCGACCTCCCCATCCCCGCACGGCACGCTCAACGTGCTCAGCTGCAACATCCTCGCCGGCGCGCGGGTGCAGCGTTACAGCGAGTATTTCACGCGCAGCTGGGCCAGCGTCCTGCCCACGCGCGCCAAGCAGGACAACCTCGACCGCCTGGCACGCCTGTTCGGACCGTTCGACGTGATCGGCCTGCAGGAAGCCGACGCCGGCAGCCTGCGCTCGGGCTTTCGCAACCAGACCCGCTATCTGGCCGAAGCCGCCGGCATGCCGTACTGGAGCTACCAGCCCAATCGGCCGATCGGACGCCTGGCGCATACCGCCAACGGCCTGGTCAGCCGCATCCAGCCACTGGAAGTGTTCGATTACCCGTTGCCGGGCCGCATTCCCGGCCGCGGCGTGATGCTGGCGTGCTTCGAACACGGCAGCGAAACCCTGGCCGTGGCCGTGGCGCACTTGTCACTGGGCACCCAGGCACGCCGGCATCAGCTCGGCTTCATCGCCGAGCTGCTGTCGGACTATCCGCACGCGATCCTGATGGGCGACCTCAACACCGATGCCACCAGCACGGAAATGCACCACCTGTTCGGCCACACGCGCCTGCAGCCGCCATCGCATTCGACGCCGACGTTCCCCAGCTGGCACCCGCAACGCGCACTCGACCACATCCTGATTTCCGACGACCTGCGGCTGGAGCGGGTATGGACCCTGGCTTCGGTATTCTCCGACCACCTGCCGCTGGCCGCCGAGATCCACCTGCCACCGGCCATCGGCGTGGCGCAGCGCCTGTCGGCCTGAGCCCGCGGCACATGCGGGGGCCAAAACATCCGCCACACAACAAAAGCCCATCAAAATACGGTCAACCGGCCAAGCATTTTTCTTCGTAATCCTTCGGGACTACTTCATCAGGATTGTTGTTGCTGATTATTCCCCTTACGCCGAAAGAACGCAGCTTGTTGATACTCCAGGGCCAAAATACAATTTTCCCGGCATTCAGCATTTTCTGAACATCCGGAGGCGGTTTTGTAATCATGTCCATGCTGATGCCTCTGTCTTTATAAAACCGTTTCATCCGTGACATATCGGCAATTATGCGTTGCGTACGATTATAATCGTTATCCCATGACAGCACCTCATCTATGGTTCCCGGCCCTCCATGCATTACAAGATCAGCACAATGCAGAAGCACCCTGCGCTTACCCATGAAAAACAAGAATTGTGCACATGCCGAGGCACACATATCGCCAACGACAGCGACGGGCTCATACGAGTTCATCATTCTCACAATGTAGATACTTGAATCCGGGTATCCACCAATCCCCGAAACAACCACATAAGGATGTTGTTTTATCTCACTCCTTTTCTTGACAAGGGTGACAAACATTTTCGAGGTTATCTTGCCACGAAGACAAACAACCTTCCCGTTTTTTACCACATGAACGCCCTGCAGCCCATCGCAAGACGAAAAGGCTACCTTCGCGCCGTCCAATATGCCTACCCTGTTTAATTCACCCGCAACGCAATGCAGTGATATCAACGAGAGCGACACACATAACACACACATGAACAATGATCTGAAATTCATTACAGGTTCCATTTGTGGCCGCGGCATAAAATTTTATGCCGCGGCTTTTTTCTAAACAAATGTTGGATATTTGCAATCGAGTAGCGTGTTAGCCGCCGTCATCAGGTGACGTGCAAACCACCTTTCCGCTAGGAAGCTGTGCCGGCCAAGACCCTGTCGGGCAACTAAGAGAGCCGTCCGGATTCTGTTTTGGCTCCGTTTGACCACCGCCAACAACAAGCTCCAAGACTTCTGTATCAAGAGTTTTCATGACATATCCTCGTCAAGTGCCGGAAAACAAGCCGTCCGGTTTCGGCTACTGCGCCGCACCCGCATTCAGCGGCTACAGCGAAATTCATTCCGACGCACCATTCACGATTGAAATGACCCGATCCGCACTGGCCACCGTTTCTGGTCGATGCGCGATCACGATGCGCGTCAGGTCGAGTTGTCGCACAGCGGCATTTACTTCCCGCTCACGCTCCATGTCCAAATGACTGGTTGCTTCATCCAGCACGAGCAGCTTCGGCATCCGATACAGAACACGCGCCAGAATGACGCGCTGTTTTTGACCCCCAGACAAACTTGACCCCATATCCCCCACCAGGCTCTGGTAGCTCATGGGCATCGCGGTGATGTCTTCGTCGATCGCCGCCATGCATGCAGCCGCTTCGATCCTGGCCTGGGTTGCCTGTGGGTCGAAAAAGCTGATGTTGTCGGCAATGGAGCCGGCGAACAGCTGATCATCTTGCATGACGGCGCCAATGGCTCGCCGATAGGCAGCCGAGCCGATCTTGCGGATATCGACGCCGCCAAAACGTATAACGCCCTCTGTGGGTTCAAGCAGACCGAGAATCAGCTTGGCCAGCGTCGTTTTGCCGCCACCGGACGGGCCGACGATGGCTACGGACTCACCCGACTTGATACTGAACGAGCAGTTATCCAGAATCCACGGCTCGCCATCGGCATAGCGGAAACTGACGTTGCATATCTCCACGCTGGCATCGGCCAAAAGACCGTCGTACACCACGGCGCTCCGTGGTTCCGGTTCACTGAGGGCAATATCGGCCAAGCGCCGGGCGTGGAGCTTGAGCATGCGAAACTCGACCAGTTTGTCGATCAGACCCGCACCACGGGCGTGGAATTGATCGGCATACGCGACGAAGGCGACCAACATGCCGACGGTGAACTGGCCACCCAGTGCCAGCACGGCAGCGACCCAGATCACCGCGACACGACCGATACCGAACACCAGCTGGTTCAGTGTCCGAAATGTGATGGAAAGGCGCTGGATGCCGATGTTGCGATTGATCGTTTCGACGGTGACGTTGGCATAGCGCGCACGACGCTCGGTCTGCTTGTTGGCCAACTTGATCGGCATGACTCCGCGGATCGATTCGAGCAACTCGCTTTGCTGACGCGCGGCGTAAACCATGTGGTCTTCATGGGCACGATACAAAGGGCGGAAGAACAGCCAGCGCAGCAGGCCGTAGAGCGCGAAAGCGCCTCCCACCAGCAACGTCAGCGGGATGCTGTAGAAACAAAGCAACACCAGGGTGATGACGGACATCAACCCATCCAGCAACGAGCCGATGAACTGCGTGGTCAAGGTGCGCTGAATTTGATGGATCGACCCGAACCGTGACACCACGTCGCCGATGTGCCGCGTCTCGAACCAGCTCAACGGCAACTTCAGTACGTGTCCGAACACGTTGTTGACCCATTGCGCGTTGAGGGCGGCTCCAAGGCAAGTCACGGCCCAACTGCGGGCAGCGGTGATCAGTGCCTGGAAAACCGTGATGCCGAGAAACCCGATACCCAGCAGGGTCAACAAACTGCGATCAGCCGAGACCAGTGCCTGGTCCAGCACCCACTGCATGTAGAACGGCCCTGCCAGGAAGAATACTTCCAGTGCCAAGGCCAGCAGCAGAATCTGCACCATGGCCGGCATCAGACCGCGCACCCGACCGGTCAAGGCCTTGAGGGAAATTGCCTGTCTCGCTTCAACCGGTCTGAAGTCGGCCGACGGACTCAACTCCAGCGCTACACCCGTGAAGTGGTCCGATATTTCTTGCAGCGACAGCTTGCATTCGCCGCGCGCCGGATCATGCACGATGGCTTGGCGTGGCGTGACACGCTTCAGTACCACGAAGTGATTGAGATCCCAATGCAGAATGCACGGGGTTGTCAGCTGATCCAGTTCATCGAGCTCAAGCCGCAACGGCCGGGTGACGAAATCCAGCTGCGTCGCCATGTCCATGATGCGCAACAGGTTTGCACCCTTGAGTGAGGTGGAGAAACGTCGGCGCAAGCCCGGCAGGTCAACGTCGTGCCCGTGGTAGCTCGCAATCATGGCCAGACAGGCCAGACCGCATTCGGCGGCTTCGGTTTGCAGCGTCACTGGCAACCGACGGCGCCAACCCCGTTGCAAGCCGTCAAGCGAATTCCACGTGGTGCGGGCGTTGCCATCAGCCATGACTGACACTCGCCGGCCCCAGCAAACGGCGACCCATGCCGTACAACGGCTCGAACACCCATTCGAGCAGAGTGCGGCGATCCATCAGGATATCGGCGGACAGCGCCATGCCCGGTTTCAGCGCCTGCGCCTCGCCATATGCCACGATCGACTGATGATCCAGGGCCACACGGATACGGTAGACGGGTTGTTGCCGATTGCGCCCAGTCAGGGCCACCACTTCTTCCGGGTCGAGCGCACTCCTGGAGATGTTCGTCACATGGCCGTACTGCTGGCCGAACTTTTGATAAGGATAGGCCTGATAGCGCAGCACGACGCGACTACCTGGCTCGATGAAACCCACGGCGCGACTGGGTACCAGCAACTGTGCCTGCAGCGTTGAACCCGTCGGCACGATCGAGGCCAGCGACTGCCCGTCGGTGACATGCTGACCAAGTTGGGCCAGCAAGGTCGCCACCACACCATCTTGCGGGGCGCGCAGCAAAACAGCGCGTGCGGCTTCGTTCCGGGCCAGTTGCTGGTCTATGTCGTCGATCTTGTTCGCCGTGGCGTGAATCTGCTTGGCGAGATTCAGCGGCAACTGGGCCAACCGCTTTTTTGTGGCGTTGATCTGCTGACGTGTGGACAACTGCTTGCGGCGCAGAACCTTCAGCTGCGCGCGCGCCCGCAATGCGGCGACATGCTGTTGCTGGATCTGCAGGGCCGAGACATAACCCTTCTTGCCAAGGGGCTGGATGCGTTTGAGCAGGGCTTGCGCGCCCTCGGCCTGCTGCTTTTGCAGGCGCAACTGAGAGACAATTTGCCGTTGCTGCGCGGTCAACAAGTGAAGCTTCACCTTGAGCGCTTTGGCCTGTGTCTGGCTGTTGCGCCTTTGCAGACCCAAATCGTCCTGCAGGCGTTGGCGCTGGCTGCGCAGTTGCCGACTGATGTCGGCGCGCATGCCACCCAAGGCGGCACTGCTCGTCTCGCCAGAAATTTCCAGTAGCGGCTCGCCTTGCTGAACACTTTCACCGCCATGGACGAAGACATGGGTAACGGTTCCACCGTGGACAGCCGTGACACCCAGAAGCCCGGCACTGGGAACAAGCTGGCCGCTGACGCGGTCACGGCGCGTATAGTAGCCGAAGACAAGGAAAGCGACGATGGCGGCTGCCAGAGCCACGCCCAGGGCCGTCCAGATCCAGCGTGACAGTGGTGTCGAAATCTGAATAACGCCCAGCCACTGCCCCCGGCGGGCATCCATGGCTTCGGTTCGGAACAAGCCTTGTTCCGTCTCCATTCGCGTGTTCCCCCTTACTGTGACACCGCCCCTCGCGGCACCTTGTCCGTGTCCATGCATCGCACACACGAGGATGCGTTCAGGGCGAGGAAGCTACCCCCCCCCCTCAGGGAGAAATCCACCCGGTTTACATGAAACGCCAACTCGTTCACGTTTCAGACCGGAGCATGAACCAGGCATGCAAAGCCATCAGCACGCGCCCGCGATGACGGTAGGGAATGGCCGTGTGTGCGTGTCATCCCGGCTCCACACAAACCTTGGAATTCGCCTACAATCGGTGTGCAGGGGACGCATACATGATGGAGTTGCCATGCTGCGCCGCCTGTTTTCACTGCGCCCCGTTGCGCGTCTCGCCCTGCTGACCTGCGGCCTTCTCGCTTGCGTCGGCTCCGCGCACGCCGCTACCGACGCATCGCTCAAGGCGCAACGCGACACGTTCAAGAAGGCCTATGCCGCCGCCAGGCACGGCGATGTGTCCTGGCATGACATGGCCGCCCGGCTGAAGTTCTACCCCTTGTATGCGTGGCTGCCGGCCGCGGCGATGGAACACGATCTGGATAATCTGCACACCGCGCGCGTTCAGCGTTACCTCAAACGTTACGACGGGCTGCTGCCGGCCTACGACCTGCGTCGGCATTTTCTGCTGGAGCTGGTCCGACGCAAGGACTGGTCCGATTTCCAGAAGCTGTACCGCCCCGGCTTGAGCACCAATCTGAGCTGCTACGCGTTGCAGGCGCGCCTGGCGCAGGGCGACACGCTGCAGTGGAAAGACATCGACTCGCTGTGGAAACACGCGTGGCTGCCCAACTCGTGCACGCCGATCCAGAAATGGGCGCACGCACATGGTCTGCTGACCACCAAGCGCCTGTGGCAGCGCATCAACGCGGCGGTCGCCGATGGTCGCGGCGGCACCGTGGCGTGGCTGACGCGTTGGCTGCACGGCAGCGACCAGACCCAGGCGCAGCATCTTGCGCAAGCGCTGCGCCATCCGACGACCGCGGCCAAGGCCGCATCGGATTGGGCCGACAACGCACGCAACCGCGAAGCGGCCACGCTGGCCATGGTTCAGGTCGCGCGCGCCAACAGCACTCGCGCCGACCACCTGTGGCCCGAACTGGACAAGCACTTCACGTTCAGTGACGACCAGACCCACCGCATCCGTGCCGCCATGGCCTTGTACGTGGCCACCGATTTCAGCAGCGACGCGCTGCATCGTCTGGCCTCGCTGCCGACGGCCGCACAAACCGACTCCACGCGTGCCTGGCGCGTGCGCGTGGCCCTGGCACGCCAGGATTGGCCGGCCGCGATGCAGGCGCTCGATGCACTCAGCCCCGAGCAAAAAAAACAGGGTGAGTGGCGTTACTGGCGCGCACGCGCGCTGGACAAACTGGGCCACCACAAGGCCGCACAAGCGCTGTACGCAAAGCAGGCGCGTCAAGCAACCTATTACGGTTTTCTCGCCGCCGATCGCGCCGACCTGCCTTACGAAATCTGCCCGCACCGGTTCGATGCCGACAACACCAAGGCGAAGGCGCTGCTGCACCAGCCCGGCCTGCAACGCGCGTTCGAACTGTTCGCCGTGGGCATGCTGCACGATGCACGCCGCGTCTGGAACCGTGCGCTGGACGGCCAAAGCACGCGCGACCGCCAACTGGCCGCACACGTTGCATGGAAGCGTGGCTGGTACGACCGTGCCATCCGCACCTTCAGCTACGGCCAGCTCAAGCACCTGTATCAACAACGCTTTCCGCTGGCCCGACAGGACGGTGTGAGCGCGCAAGCCGACGACGCCGGCATCGACCCGGCCTGGGCCTACGCCATCATCCGCGCCGAAAGCGCATGGATGCCCGACGCCCGTTCCGGTGCCGACGCACGTGGACTGATGCAACTGTTGCCGTCCACCGCACGCCTGGTTTCGCGCCGCCAGAACATCGCTTTCGACGGCAACCTGTACGATCCGCGCACCAACATCGAGCTCGGCACGCATTATCTGGCGCACATGGCCGCGCGCTACGGCGGCGCGCCGTATCTGGCCACCGCCGCCTACAACGCCGGACCCGGCCGCGTTGACGACTGGCTGTCCGAACGCGGCCAGCTGCCGCCAGACATGTTCGTGGCCACCATCCCGTTCCACGAGACGCGCAGCTATGTGGCGCGCGTGCTTGCCTACAGCGTCATCTACGACTGGCTGCTGCATGGCAATGCCGTGGCCCTGGGCGAACGCATGCCGCGCTACGGCAAGGCCTACACGCCGCCGGATGCGGACACCCCGCGCAAAAAGGTCGTGTGCCCGGCTCGAGCAGGCTGACGCGCTGCGTGGACCGCGGGCGTCCCCGCCCGCATGCGGACAGGATGCCCGCGGTCCGATCCGGTCGGGTTGCCGCCGCCTCGCATGGCACAATCACATCATGCGCATTTACCTGGTCGGCGGCGCCGTCCGCGACAAACTGCTGGGCCGCACGGCCTTCGACTGCGATTACGTGGTGGTCGGCGCTCGCCCCGACGAGTTGATGGCGCGCGGCTACAAGCCCGTGGGCAAGGATTTTCCGGTCTTTCTGCATCCGGATACCGGCGAGGAGTACGCGCTGGCACGTACCGAGCGCAAGAGTGGCCACGGCTACCACGGTTTCGTCTTTCACGCCGAACCGAACGTGACGCTGGAACAGGATCTGGTACGCCGCGACCTGACCATCAACGCGATGGCCGAAGACGAACACGGCAAGCTGATCGACCCGTTCGATGGTCGTGCCGATCTGGACGCGCGCCTGTTGCGTCACGTCTCGCCGGCCTTTGCCGAAGACCCGGTACGCATCCTTCGCGTGGCCCGTTTCGCCGCGCGCTATGCCCCGCTCGGATTCCGCGTGGCCGACGACACCATGAGCTTGATGCAGCGCATGGTCACGGACGGCGAAGTCGACCATCTGGTCGCCGAGCGGGTCTGGACCGAAACGCGCAAGGCATTGGCCGAACCGCGGCCATCGGCATTTGTGCAAACACTGCGCGCATGTGGCGCGCTGCGCGTGTTGCTGCCCGAAGTCGATGCGCTTTACGGCGTACCGCAATCGGCCCAGCATCACCCGGAAGTCGACACCGGCGTGCACGTCGAGATGGTACTGGACAAGGCCGCCGAGCTCGCCCCCGGCAACGATCTGGTCGGCTTTTGCGCCCTCACCCATGATCTGGGCAAGGCACTCACGCCACAAGATGTGCTGCCTCGCCACATCATGCACGAGCAGCGCGGCGCCCGGCCGGTCGAAGCGCTGTGCGCACGCCTCAAGGTACCCACCGAGTACAAGGCGCTGGCCGTGCTGACCTGCCGCCAGCACCTCAATGCCCACCGCGCACTCGAACTCAAGCCGGCCACGGTGCTGAAGCTGCTCGAATCACTGGACGCACTGCGTCGACCGCAACGCCTGGACACGTTCCTGCTCGTGTGCGAAGCGGACAAGCGCGGCCGCCTGCATCACGCCGACGACCGCTACCCGCAAGCCGATTACCTGCGAGCGGCCTGCAAAGCAGCTGCAGCCGTCACCGCTACCGTCTTCGTCGAACAAGGCCTGCGCGGACCAGCCATAGGCGAGGCCTTGCGGCGTACCCGCTCGCTGGCCATCGCCGCACTGCCGAGGCCATGCGTCTGACACACTGTCGCGCCATGATCAGCATTCGATCCCTGCGGCAAAACGTGCATCCTCGCGCGCGGTCAGCGCGGTAGCCACGATGATCGACAGCGCGCGCTCGACATCGTCCAGCGCCATGCCTGGCTGCTCGTGTTGCGCCGCCTGCTCGGGCGACCACGGGACGTGCACGAAGCCGGCACGGATGTCGGGCCTGTCCCGCAACACGTGCATCAGACCGTAAAAAACATGGTTGCACACATAGGTGCCGGCGGTGTGTGACACGTGAGCGGCAATGCCCTCGCGCGTCAGTGCCTGCAGCGCGGTCTTGATCGGCAAGCCGGTGAAGTACGCGGCCGGGCCGTCGGCAATCACCGGCACGTCGACGGGCTGGTCGCCGTCGTTGTCGGGAATGCGCGCGTCGATCAGGTTGATGCCCACGCGTTCCAGCGAGATGCCCTCGCGCCCGCCGGCCTGACCGACGGCAATCACCACGCGCGGCTGATGCTTGTCCAGTGCCGCAGACAAGGTTTCCAGCGATGCCTTGAATGCCGTCGGCAACTGCACCGCCACCACGCGATGGCCTTCGATGACGCGGCCATCCAGCGCCTGCACGGCTTGCCACGACGGATTGACGGACTCGCCGCCGAACGGGTCGAACCCGGTCAGCAGCACGGCGGGAAGAGATGAGGATACGTTCAAAATCGGAACACCAGAAAGTACATCAGCGCCGTGGTCACCAGCAGCAGCCAGGCGCCGGTCTTCCATTGCGCACGGATGACATCGCCCTGATTGGGCAATTCGAGCAACGCCACCGGCACGATGTTGAAGTTGGCGGCCATCGGTGTGAACAGCGTACCGCAGTAGCCGGCCAGCATGCCCAGCGAGCCGAGGATGGCCGGGTTGGCGCCATGCAGGTTGACCAGCAGCGGAATGCCGACGCCGGCCGTCAACACGGGAAACGCGGCAAACGCATTGCCCATGATCACGGTAAAAATCACCATGCCGGCGCAAAACGCGAGCACGCAGGCCAACGCGCTCTGGACCGGGATCGCCATGCGCACCAGATCCGCGACGGCAATGCCCACACCCGTATGCGCGAACACGCCGCCCAGCGCCGCCAGTGTCAATGGCAGCAGCGCCGCCCAGCCCAGCGTGTCCAGCAAACGCCGGCCTTCGGCGATGCCGGCTGCCGGCTTGGCGCGCGTGACCACCAGCGCCGCGATCAACGCCACGATGCAAGCCAGCGCCAGGCCCATCAGGGTCATCCGGTAATCGGCAAACAGGCGCTCGCCGCCGATCCAGATATAGCCACCAACGACCGCGACCACCAGGGTCACGAACGGAATCAACAGGGCCGGACCGAACAGCTTGTGACCCAGGCGCAGGGCATCGGCATCGCGCTCGGCCGCATCGCGTTCGACCAGATGACCACGTTTCATGCGCGGCGACAGCAAGGCCAGCACGATCACGCCGACACCGGCCAACTGCGCCGGCAGGTCATTGTGCGCCTTGGCCGCTTCCAGTATCGGCGTGCCGCCGGCGATCAGCGCAGCCAGCACCAGCCAGAACGCCGCGTGCCACCAGCGCCGCTGGCGCAAATTGAGCCAGCCGGCCCCGACCAGGAACAGCGCAACCAGCCAGTATGCGTACTCAATCTTCAGCATGATCGACTTGCTCCGATTGACCGGCCTTGTGCCGT
>DASSKC010000074.1:0-61538 GCA_035690885.1 Oleiagrimonas sp.
ATCCACGGCACAGAACTGATTAGTCTCCGCGTCATAACACGACCCGCCACCACACGGATCGGGAGCATCCTCCAAAGGCACTACAGGATTTCCAGATGGCGAAGAATCAGAATCACCGAACGGATGACCATCCGTATAGCAATCGCCCTGTACCAGACCATCACCATACCCAAACCGCTTCACAAACACACAGCGACACCCCGAGGGCGTAGACGAATACATAGGGCCTAGACCTGAAACGCCATACAGCACGATAGGAAAATTAACGTTTGAAGAGCAAGAAGACGGACCGGGCCAAACATATCTAGCCGCATAAACATAATCGCCACCCCACTCGGGATAGAGCATCACGAAACCCTTGTAATATCCCTCTCCATCGTCAGTATCATAAAATGGACCATCACAATGATAATCCGGAGGTCTCACCGCATGAGATGCATAATAAGGGAACCCGCCCTGCTCCGCATCACAGGCCGTAGAAGCCTGAAACGGACCAGCATACGGACCTCGCGTAATCTCAGCAGAACACGAAGAAAAAACCAAAAGCCAAAAAAGAATAATTAATCCGAGAAAACGAGCCATCCCGCCCCCAACAACGCAATGATTACCAGATAACCGACCATGACGATTCCCCGTAAGACGACGGGGCAGGATTACCCTGCCCCGTGTCATTGGCTCACAGAGCGCGAGCGAGCCACTTCCAGACCTTGACGCCCACCAACAGCACCAAGACCGCGGCACCGATCACGGCGACAGCCGCGCCGGCATTGGTAATCGCCGTGGTCACGCTGGTGGTGTCGATGGTCGTCTGAGCGAAAGCCGCCGCGCCGATGGCCATGCCACCGGCACCCGTGCCCACCTGGGCGAAACGCTTGATCATCATTTTTTCATCCTCACAACACACGCCGCATGCATTTGATTCCGAAGCCGACGGCCCACACGGCAAGGACGGCGACCCCGATCGCTGCCCCATCGGCAGCGGAAAGCGAAGGTAGAACGAGGGTTTGCGGCTGAGCTACCCAGTACGGATGCGCGCAGGTGCCGGTCTGCATGTTCAGATCGACAGAGGCACATGCCCGGACGTAGGCGGACGCAGCCGGCACGGTTACGCGGCCTTGGTGGCGGCTTTCGCCGGCACGAGGTCATACCCGATACGCAGATTACCCTTGCCGTCGATGTAACCCGGCTTGGGCGTCAGCAAGTAATCACCCGCCGGCATCTGCGTTTCGCCGCGATCGGGCGAAAACATGCGGTCAAACATCTTGAACATGCCGCCGCCAGCGGACAGGCCGCAGGTCTGGAACCCATAGCGGGCGTTCGGGTTCTTCTTGCCACTGACGATGCGCACCTCATCGGTCACGCGTACGATCTGCTGGTCACTCATAACATTGACTCCCATTTGGACGTCTAAACGGCTGAAAGCGCAGCCGAACGCAAAGAGGGCACGATCTGCCCACGCACGGCCCACCCGTGCGGATTCTCGAGCAGCCAACGGGGACGCGCCCCGCGCTTGGCCAAGAAGGACGAAACCAAATCGCCCAGGTCTGTCAGATCATCGGCGACGCTGGCAAGGAAGCCGAGCAAGCCGCCGTATTGTCGTTTGCAATGGCGCATCGCGCCCTGAAAGTTCGCGGTTGCACGAGCCTTCGCCGAGCGCATGACGGACATCACCGCACTGATCCAATCGAGCGCCGGATACTCGCCGACCATGTACTCCCACGGAGCCTCCAGAGCGGCCACCGGGACGACGCGGTTACGCCCGTAGAAGCGTGCTTCCCAGCGAACCCACGAGGCGAGCGGATCGCCGTCCCGCGCGCCCTGCTCCCGGCCCTTTTCATAGACCACGAGCTGACGCGTTGACGTTTGCTTGCCGATGTACACCGAGCACCCGGAACCGTCGTTCCAACCCACACGCTGCATTGCCGGACGCTTAAACGCGCCATCAAACGAACCGCCCTCGTACATGGCGACGGCATCGGACAAACCACGCTTGCCCGCATAGTCGTCGTGTGCAATGTCCAGGCGAGTGATCTTTGCGCCCACCGTATCGAGCATCGCGCGGACGTGGCCCCACGCTGGCGCGAAGGGCCGCACCGCGCACACGCGAGCACAGGCTGCACCGGTCCATTCAACCGAAACCGTGCCACGCTGGCGGTCACCACCCCAACAAATATCCCCGCAAGCCGAGCCGGTAGGCGTCAGAATCTGCACGTGATGCATGTAGCCGCGACGGCCTGCCTTTACGCCTTCCTCGAGGACAAGACCAGAATCAGGGGCAAGCACGTCCAGAAACTGCCGGCACTCCGCATGCACCGAGTCCATATCGTCACCGATGCCGATGAGAGCTTGAGGCGCAGTGAAGCGAAGGAAATCGACAATAGCAGAAACCGAGGTTGAGCCGTTCAGGTTAGTAGGTCCCCTGTTAGCCGACGGGACCTTTGCGCTTGCGCCGGTCATGCCAGCACACCGAAAAAAAGAGCGACCCGGACCGCCACGGCAAGGGGCGTGCACGCGGGGAACGCGGGCCGGGTCGAAGAAGACGCATGCATGCTCATGACAAACACCCCATGAGCAGCTCGACAAAACGAACAACGACGAAAAACGAGATCATCGGCGTGCCCTCAGAATCATGACGATGCCAACCGCCAGCACGATGGCGGCGACGATCACCGGAGCCATGGAGCCGGCGAACGAGTAGACGAACGAAGCGCGATCAACACAGAACATCAGAACCAGTCCCCCCGGTCGATGTCTTCACCGTTCTCCTGCCAGTGGTCCGAAGCGTCACGACTCAAGCCGCACGTCTGGCATTCGTCGGAGAAATCCGGGTTGTCCTGGTTGCAGTTGAAGCAAGTCCAACCGTCTTCAAGCTGGTCAACCCGTGCATGACATTCGGGGCAAAAACTCATTGAGAGCACTCCACGCAAGTGACCAAAGCACGAGAGGCGAACGCGTGGGCGTCGGCTTCACAATCACGGGCTGATACCGGATCGCCAGCAGCGCGGAAACGGTCCGCCTCGATCAATGACGACTCGCAGTAGTGCGCGAGCATGGCGACGAAATCACGGTCCGAGGCAGTCATGAGCGGACACGCACAAGCCGGGCGGAAATCTCGAATGCCTCGCGCGAACTCGCCTCAGCTACGCGACGCACACGCGAACGCATCCAGCGCGAACGGTTGCGACGTTCCAGCGTATAGGCAGCCGAGTGAGCCAAACGCCAGAGCGTGCGACGTCCAGCTTCGGCACGACACGCCAATTCGACAATCTTCGATTCCAGGGCCGCGCGCTCAGGATCGGGCGAGAACAAATCGAGCTGCGACGACATCACACTCATGAGCGCACCCCCGCCAGAGCAACCGACAAACGGGCATCGAGCGCGCGAAGGCGCAGGACGATGAACACAGCGCCAGCAGCGGAAAAAAGCAGCGCGGCGGCGGAAAACCAGAGAACGAACAACATGAACAGCACCCCTTGACGTCTAGACCCTATAGACATTGAGCACATGTATAGTGGGTATAGACGAACGTGTCAAGAGGGTCTGAACATGAGCGCCACCTATGAGCTATTCCAAGAGTGGAAAAAGCACAACGGAATCAGCAGCGACTACAAGGGAGCCTTAGCACTCGGTATAAGCCGAGGCACGGCGAGCCTGTGGAAATCAGGCCGGAACGCCGAAGCGCACTTGATCGCGAAAATGGCCGACAACATCGGCGAGGACAAAGGCGCATGGATGGCTGCAGTACAAGCCGAGAAAACCAACTCACCGAAGGAGCGGAAGGAATGGCTCAACCTCGCGAAGCGGCTCGGGTACGCCGCTGCGATCACACTGGCAGTCGGCGCGTTCTACCCCGTCCAGGCGGGCACCGCGACGCAGGCAAGCGGGTATTTTTCGGCCCATAAAAGCCCGACACTGTATATTATGTCAAATAAAGAATAACGTCGTTGAGACGCACCTCGTTAGGACGACAACACGACGTTCACCACGCTCCGCGTCCAAGCTTCGTCGCTCGCCGGTGACGCTTCTTCGCGGTGCTATGGTTGGATGATCGCATGGCTGATCGCGCCCGCATCCGTCAGCCGCTCGTGCGAGCTTCCAGTGAAGAGGTCTAGCTTGTGAACACCGATGTACACGCGGACACGTCGACCCGGCACGACCAGCATGGCCGTTGGCCGCAGGCGGAATCGGTGGAGGATTTTCGTCGCAACCTGGCTGCGGTTCATGCGCGCATTGACGACGCCTGCCAGCGTGTCGGTCGCGACCTGGCCGGTGTGCGCCTGCTGCCTGTCAGCAAGACCAAACCCGAGGCCAATCTGCGCCTGGCCTACGCGGCGGGCTGCCGTATGCTGGGCGAGAACAAACCGCAGGAAGCTTGCCGCAAATGGGAGGCGATGAAAGACTTGGTCGACTTGCGTTGGTCGGTGATCGGCCATTTGCAGACCAACAAGGCCAAGCTGGTGGCGCGCTTTGCCACCGAGTTCCAGGCCCTCGACAGCCTGCGCGTGGCCGAAGCACTGGAACGACGCCTGCAAATCGAAGGGCGCGGGTTGGATGTGTTCGTGCAGATCAACACGTCGGGTGAAGTGAGCAAGTACGGACTGTCGCCGGACAGCGCGGCTGCCCTGCTGCGTGAATTGACGGCGTTTTCGGCGCTGCGGGTACGGGGCCTGATGACACTGGCGTTGTTCTCGGCCGAAGCGGAACGGGTGCGCGAGTGCTTCGTGCTGTTGCGCCGCTTGCGCGACCGGCTGCGCCAGGACGCTCCCGACGGCATCGAGCTGGATGAACTGTCGATGGGGATGTCCGGCGACTACGAAATCGCGGTCGAGGAAGGCGCGACTGTCGTGCGTGTCGGACAAGCCATCTTCGGTGCGCGTCCCCTGCCCGACTCCCATTACTGGCCGTCGTCTGGAGATGGACAGACACATTGACGGTCCAATGACGCACGCCGCACGGGCCACGACGCATGCTGATACCGTGACAAGCATCCAGCATCAGGATCCGTTCCGGCTTGTTTCAGCGCGGCCACCATGCACCACGAGCACCGGCAGATGTGGCGCTACCTGGATGGCCTGACCAATGCGTGTCGCAGTCACGAAGCCGCCACCGTCGATATCCGTCGAGACTGCCGCACATTGTTCGAGCTGCTGCAGGTGCGCGCAACCCGAAAGAAGAAGACCTGATCTACGCAGCCGCCGATCAGGCTGTCGAAGGCAGCCCGGCACAAGCGCGTATCGACGACACGGCCATCACCGACATCCCGCCATGGAGCCCGGCCCGCGAACCACGTTGAACCATGCGCCCCGTGTGTTGCGACCTCAGGGTGAACCTGTACTGACCGTGGTTTGTGTTGTTCAGGGCGCATTGCCCCAGCGTCCCACAAGGTGCGAGCTTGGACCAGAACACGAGGTGCACCATGAGCAAAACGATATTGGCTACCGTGATTGCCGCTGCGTTTGCCGTTCCCGCGTTGGCCCAGATGACGCCACCCGCCGCCGCGCCCGCAACTGCGGCGTCTGCGGGTGCCCGGACCACGACGCTGGGCACGGTGCCGGCGCGCAAGAATGCACTCAGCGAAGAGGCGATCAAGACGTCCATTGCCGAGGCCGGCTACAAGATGGTCAAAGGCCTGGAATTCGACGATGGCGTCTGGCGCACCGAGGCTCGTGGCGGCAACAAACACTGGGTGGATCTGGTGGTCGATCCGGTGACCGGAAAGGTCTACCCGGAAGATGCACCGTCGAAGCTCAACGCCGAGGAAATCCAGGCCGCGCTGGTCGCAGCCGATTACCATGACGTCCACAACGTCGAGTTCGAAGAAGGGCTATGGAGCGCGGATGCCCGAACCGCCCAGGGATTCAATGTCGACCTGCTGGTCGACCCGGACAATGGCAACGTGGTCGCCGAAAGTCGAGACTGAACTGGCAGGATGCTGCAGGTTGGGTTACGGCCTGTGGTCTGACCCAACCTGCAGCACGCTCGTCGGTGCGTTTCATGCGAACGGTCTGGTACCCAGCCAGGAGAAGGTCTCCGCGAACGTGGTCGGAATGTCACGCATGACCACCCCCAGACTGTCGCGACGCGCAAAGTCGAAGCGCGTCGGTGTCTCGGGCTCGCCTTCCAGCGGCACCGGCAGGGCCGAAGCAGGCACATGTTTGGCGATCTCCGCATAGAGATCGCGCCAGGGCCAGCTGTCACGAACCGCGAAGTAACGCCCCCTGGCCTCGGGGGTTTCATAGGCGGCCAGAAACAACGCCGCCACATCGTCGAGATGCGAGACTGACATCGAGCCTGCAGGCACCTGCGGGTGCCAGCCTTGCTGGCCTGCGAGCAGATCCACCATCCGCTTGTGAACGCCGCGTTCAAGATGCCCGGGGAGAATCACCGGGCCCAGCATCATGGTCGGCAGAAGAATGCAAAGCCGCTGGTCGTGTTCGTCCGCGAAGGCGCGGGCCGCGGCTTCCATGACGGTTTTTTCGGCCGCGGTGTACTTTTTGTGGCGACACTGATCTTCCACATCGGAGATGTGGTCGATCTCGTTCTTGACGTCGACGGGCGTGGGCGGATTGGTGCTGCTTGTACTGCTGCAGATGATGATGTTGCGCACGTTCTGACGGCCAGCCGCGCGCATGATGTTGAGACAGCCCTGCTCTATCGGCCGGATGATCTCGGTCCAGCCTTGCGCATCGTCCATCTCGGTCGCAGGGGTGCCGTCGACACCGTGATAAAGCGGTGTCAGGCAGGCAATGAACACGGCATCGGCATCCTCGAGCGCCGCGTCAAAGGCGTACGTATCGCTCATGTCCGCGGAGTAAAGAGTCAGACGCTCCGCCGCGCCGGGAAGTGATTGCAGATAGGGTGCCTTGGCGACGTCTGCGGCATCGCGCAACGTACCGTTGACCCGGTAGCCGGCGGCCAGACAGACCTTGACGATGTGCGAGCCGACCAGGCCGCTGGCACCGGCGACGCAGACTGTTGTCATTGTTCGTCTCATGATGCTCTCCGTGAATTCAAGTTCGGTTTGGTGCGCCAACCAGGCGCAGCATTCAGACCATGCCGCAGGCCGGCGGCGTCGATACCGCGTCCGCATCCGTTTCGGCCTGAACCGACCGCGCACGCTTGCCTGGTTACTGCGGTTGGTAGCGTAGTGCCTCGAGCAACAGCGCAAACGCCGGTGATGCCTGGCGGCGATTCGGGTAATACAGGTGATAGCCCGGAAACGGCGGGCACCAGTCCTGCAGCACCCATTCGAGGCGGCCGTCATCGAGATACGGTTGCGCAACATCTGCCAGCACGTAGGCCAGGCCCATCCCGTTCAGCGCGGCGTGCAGCAGCGCGTCCGCACGGTTGCTGATGAGTTGCCCTTCCAGGTGCACGTTCAATACGCGCTTGCCCTTCTGGAACTCCCACGCATACAGCCCGCCGCGCGTGGGCAGACGCAAGTTGATGCAGTTGTGATCGGTCAAGTCTTGCGGCTTCTTCGGCGGCGCGTGTTTGGCGAAATACGTCGGCGTGCCGACCACTGCCATGCGTTGTGATGGACCGATGCGCACCGCAATCATGTCCCTTGCCACTTGTTCACCATCACGCACACCGGCATCGAAACCCTCGGCGACGATATCCACCAGCTTGTCGTCGACGATGATTTCGACCTTGATGTCCGGATAGCGCGGCAGAAAGTCGGCGAGCCTGGGGAGGAGAATCGCCTTGGCCGCGTAGTCGGTGGCCGATATGCGGATCGATCCCGCAGGCTTGGTACGCAGTTCGCCCAACGCCCCGAGCTCGGCCGCGATTTCCTCCAGGTGCGGGCCTACCGTGCGCTGCAGGCGTTCACCGGCGTCGGTCGGGGCCACGCTGCGGGTGGTTCGGTTGAGCAAACGTACACCCAAGCGTGATTCCAACCCGCGCATGGCATGGCTTAGCGCCGACGACGACACCCCCAGCTTGGCGGCAGCCTTGGTAAAACTGCGCTCGCGCGCCACGGCGAGAAAGGCATTGAGGTCGTTGAGGTTTTCGCGCGGCATTGATGAATTATATTCATATGTACATGCGGATTTTAGCATCTTATCGAATGCAAGTTTCGACAGTACAGTGGCTTCCATCGCACCACACGACACACCAAAGAGCCTCGCCCGCATCCAACATGGCGCGCAAAGCGTTAAGCGACATGGCGCCAGCACGGGGGGATGACACTGACGAAGTGATGTCTGGCGTGCCTCGCCACAACGTGATCGCCACTGGGTCACGATCGCGATAAATATTTTCACAGAAACCGGAGCCGCATCATGAGCACCATTCAACGCAACGGATCAGAGCCATCGGTATACGGTCCAGACAAGTATTTCACCGGCCATGTACGCATTGACGCCCCGTTCCAGATGGATGGACGGGCACGCGCCGGCGGCGCACTGGTCACGTTCGAGCCTGGTGCACGCAGCAACTGGCATACCCATCCGCTCGGCCAGACCCTGATCGTCACTTCCGGCTTGGGTTGGCACCAATGCGAAGGCGAAGCGAAAGAGGAAATCCGACCGGGTGACGTGATTACTTGCGTACCCGGAAAACGGCATTGGCACGGCGCCACGTCCACCACGCCCATGTCACACATTGCCATCGCCGAGCGCGACGAACACGGCACCGCCGTGGAGTGGTTAGAGCCGGTCAGTGACGAGCAATATCTCGGCTGACGATGATTTCGACAACCTCACCATTGACGAAAAAAACGCCATGCAAACATCCACTTTGAATAATGGAATCCAGATACCCGTACTGGGGCTTGGTGTGTTCCAAACGCCGCCCGATGTGACGGCCGCCTCGGTCGAGGAGGCCATGCGCGTGGGCTATCGCCTGGTCGACACGGCCGCGGCCTATGGCAACGAACGCGAGGTCGGCGAAGGCATTCGCCGATCCGGCCTTGATCGCGACGACGTGTTCATCGAAACCAAGGTATGGATCAGCGACTATGGCCATGATGCCGCCCTGCACGCCTTCGACAAGAGCGCCCGCAAACTGGGCGTCGAGCACATCGATTTGTTGCTGTTGCACCAGCCGCTGAGCAACCGCTTCGAGTTGACTCTCGATGCCTACCGGGCGCTGGAGAAATTGCGCGCCGACGGCAAGGTACGCGCCATTGGCGTCAGCAATTTCATGCCGGACGTGCTGGAACGCCTGCTGGCGGAAACGTCGGTGATGCCTGCGGTCAACCAGATCGAAGTGCATCCGTATTTCCAGCAGAAGGCGCTGCAAAGCCTGCACGCCAAGCATCAAATCCTGACCCAGACGTGGTCACCCATCGGCGGAATCACGTCCTACCAAGGCAGCGGGAAAAGCACATTCGATGATTCCACGTTGCAGCAGATCGCCCGTGAGCACGGCAAGTCGGCGGCCCAGGTGATGTTGCGCTGGCATCTGCAACAAGGACGTTCGGCGATTCCGAAATCGACCCGGCCGGCACGCATCGCCGAGAACTTCGATGTCCTCGACTTCGAACTCAGCGATCAGCAGCTGGCCGCGATTGATGCGCTCGACACCGGCGTGCGCGGCGGCCCCGAACCCGACAGCGTCACGCTCGAAAACTACGGAAAGACCATCCCCGAGGCGTGATGTACCACGCGGCATCATCAACCGGATCATCATCTTGAATGAGCGGAGTATTCGACATGCAAACACGCGAGAGCAGCGTGACGTTTTTCGACACCGCCGAAGCCTACGGCCCGTTCCTCAACGACGAAGTCTGGCTGCTGGCGCAGAAGCCATGGATCGTACCGATTCCCGGGACCACCAAACGGCATCGCCTTGAAGAAAACCTCGGTGCACCACAGGTTGAACTGACCACCGGCGATCTCGCCGAGATCGAAAGCGCGTTGTCGGCCATCACCGTGCACGGCGAGCGCTATCCCGAACAAATGCAACTGATGGCCGGCCGCTGAGCCAAGACCATCACCGAAAACTCCAACGAGGAAAGGTCCATGTCGCAAGTCATCGAAAACAAAGTCGTCGTCATCACCGGGGCCAGCAGCGGTCTGGGCGCGGAAACGGCGCGTCATCTGTCACGAGCCGGCGCCAAGGTCGTGCTCGGCGCGCGGCGTCTGCAACGGCTGGAGGCACTGGCCGATGAACTCGGTATCGACAAGCAAGCCGTCGTCAAAACCGACGTCACCGATCGCGAGCAGGTCAAGGCTCTGGTCGATCGAGCGGTACAACTCCACGGTCACATCGACGTGATGATCAACAATGCCGGCCTGATGCCGCTGGCGCCGCTGGAAATGTTGCGCTTCGACGAATGGGACCAGTGCATTGATGTGAACATCAAGGGCGTGTTGTGGGGCATTGCCGCCGCCCTGCCCCATTTCAAGGAACAAAAGAGCGGACAGTTCATCAACGTGTCGTCAGTTGCCGGCCACACCATCGGTGCCGGCGGCGCGATCTACTCGGCCACCAAGTACTCGGTGCGCGTGATTTCCGAGGCGCTGCGCAAGGAGGTCAAGCCCTACAACATCCGCACCACCGTGCTTTCGCCCGGTGCGGTCGAAAGCGAATTACCCGCCTCCGTGAAGGCCCCGGGCGTCAATGAGGCCATCGCCGATTTTTACGAACACAACGCGATCCCGGCCGACAGCTTCGCCCGTTGCGTGTTGTTCGCCATGAGCCAGCCGCAAGACGTCGACATCAACGAAATCCTGTTCCGCCCCACCGCGCAGGAGCTTTGAGACGCATCTCTGGCAACGTCAAAACCGAGGCGCATTCACTTGACAAAAGGACCCGCGCCGCGCTTCAGGCCATGTTCTTTCACGGGGCGTAGGCTGCCTTGGAACGGGTGCCAAAGGAGACGTGTTCCGTTCACTCCCGAATTCCTGCCACACCCCCATGGAGCGCATGGCCATGAACATCCTGATTACCGGTGCCACCGGCCAAATCGGTGGCGCGGCCGCCCATCATCTCATGCGCGCCGGCGTACGGATTCGCGCATTGGTGCGAGATCCGGTCCGCGCGACCGGCCTTGCGGATGCCGAGATTGCCATAGGTAGTTTCGAAGATGGCGCTTCGCTGGATGCAGCCCTCGATGGCATCGATGCCATGCTGCTGACTGGCCGCGACAGCCCGGATGCGGTGTCCCTGCAAAATCGCGTCCTGGAGCATGCCGAACGAAGCACGGTCAAGCATGTGGTCCTGTTGTCCGCGATTGGTGCGCAGGCTGATTCGCCGATTTCGTTGATGCGCGATCATCACGCGGTGGATGAGATCCTGCGCGCAGGCAGCACGATCGATTGGACGCTGCTGCAACCGCATTTGTACATGCAGAATCTGCTGCGCTCCGCGGAGCCGGTCCACAACGAGGGTCGGCTGTCAGCGCCCATGGGGAACACCCGCATTCCGTTGGTTGATACACGAGATGTTGGCTTGGCGGCCGCCACGGTATTGCAAGACCCGGCTGCGCACGCGAGCAAGACCTATCGCCTGACCGGGCCGGAGACTTGCAGCTATGCGGATGTCGCCACGGCACTGTCGGCTGTCGTGAATCGGACGGTGACCTATGAAGCCGTGCCACCAGAGGATTTCGAACACCGCCTGATCGCCGCCGGCATTCCCGATTGGCGCGCCTTTGACCTTGCGCACATCGTGTCCGCCTACACGGCTGGCGACCTTGATCCTTCGCCGGATTTCGAAACGCTGACCGGGCAGCGCCCGACATCACTGACATGCTTTGTGCAAGATCACGCCGATGTATTTTGCGGGTCGTCGTGAGCGGCACGTGTTCAGCAGCTGTCACGCAGCCCGGGTTTTGATGTCCACGTCGGAGGTGAGAGCGCGATGCACGGGGTATTTGCTGGCACTCTCGAATAACTTGCGCGCAAGCGCTGCCGAGCCATCGCATCAAGGATACACGTCATGACGACCGACACCCCTCCCTCGTTGCCCGCCATCTTCCTCGGCCACGGCAGCCCGATGAATGCGCTGGAAACCAATCGCTACACCCGCGCCTGGCAGGCGGTCGGGGGCAACCTGCCACGGCCGCGTGCGATCCTGGTGGTGTCGGCGCACTGGTACGTCAATGCCACGGTGGTGACGGCGATGGCGCGTCCGGAGACGATCCATGACTTTTACGGGTTTCCGCAGCCGCTGTTCGATGTGCAATACCCTGCCCCCGGGCTGCCGGAGCTGGCCGAGGAAGTGGCCGATGCCGTGCAACCGGATCATGTGGGCGCCGATCATGACAGTTGGGGTCTGGACCACGGTGCGTGGTCGGTGTTGCGCCACGCGTTTCCGGACGCGGATGTGCCGGTGGTGCAGTTGTCGATCAATGCCGCGCGCCCGGTCGACTATCACCTGCGAATGGGTGCGAAACTGGCGGCGCTGCGTGAACGCGGCGTGCTGGTCATCGGCAGCGGAAACGTCGTGCACAACTTGCGTGCGATGGACTGGCAGGCAAAGGACGCGGGTTTTGATTGGGCGCGGCGCTTCAACGACAAGGCCATCGAGATGGCAACATCGACACCCGACCAGGTGCCGGCGCTCGTGCGCGATGCGGAATTTGCCAAGGCCGCCCCGACGCCCGAGCATTTCCTGCCTTTCGTGTATGTCGCCGGCTTCGGGGCCGAGATCGGCGAGCGACTCAAGGTACTCATCGACGGTTACACCTACGGCTCGCTGTCGATGACCTGCTTCGTGGCGGGTGCGCCCTGCCCGAAGGTTGAGCGCGCGGCACACGACGATGCGATAACTGGCAGCGGTTTGCCGCCGGAAGACTCCAACATCTGACATGATGAATGCTCTCGCCCAGGCTGCTCCGCGAAATTCGTAGGTCGGGTTGGCTCCATCAACCCGACATTGATGCGCGGTGAGGCGTGCATAAAGCATGCTCATCAAGCCGACAGAGAGTGATTGTCGGGTTACGGTTTGTGGCCTGATCCAACCTGCCAGGCTGACGAAGACCACACGGGGTGTGTCGGGTTGGTGAAGCCAACCCGACCTACTCGCTGCTTCCACGGGCCGCCAACAAGCCACGTACGCGCCGAAGATCTTCGGGCGTGTCGACGTCGATGCGTTCGGATGTGACGAAGCGCTCGACGCGGTGCGCGTTGCGATCGAGCAGTGCGTGCGCGCCGCGCGGGCCGGACCAGTTGGTCAGTGCCTCGAAGCAATCGCGTGGGAACAGCACCGGCGGGCCGTCGATGCCGCACTGGGTGGTGACGAGGACCGATTCTGCCTTTTCGACGTGCCGTGCCAGCATGCGTTGCAGCACGGCCGCATCCAGAAGTGGTTGGTCGGCGAGACACAGCAGCGCGCCGGTTGCGTCGGGGAAGTCGGTGACGACACAGCGAAGACCTGCCGCCAGTGAGCTGCCCATGCCGTCAGCCCAGTCGGCGTGGCGTGTGATGTGCAGCGGCAGGTCGGCGAGTGCGGTTTCGACCTGCTGCGCGTGAGCGCCGGTGACGACGATGACGGGTGAACCGATGTCCAGAAGATTGCGCGCGACACGCCGCAGCATGGGTTCGCCGTCGATGAGTGCCAGTTGCTTGATGTCGCCGAAGCGCTTTCCCGCGCCGGCGGCAAGCAACACGATGGGCACCTGAGGCGTGCTCATGGGTGCAAGCGGCCGTCGCCGTCGCGCAATGCTCCGCCTCTGCGATCGTTGAGGGTGGCGATGATTTCGGCGGCGATGGCCAGGGCGATTTCCGCCGGCGTTTCCGATCCGATGTCGAGTCCGGCCGGAGCATGCAGGTCGGCGATCGGTGGTGACAGCGCTTCGCGCATGCGTTGCGTGCGTGCGCGCGATCCGATTGCGCCCACATAGGCTGTCGACGTATCGCGCAGCGCGGCGAGCCAGGCGAGGTCGTGTTCGAGGTTGTGGGTCATCACGACCACCGAGCTGTGGCGGTCGAGGGTCAACACGTCGGACAGTGTTTGCGGTGTCGCATGCACGGCGCGTGCACCGGGTGGCAAGGGTGCGTCGCGCAGATGGTCGGGATTGGCATCGACCAAGGTGGTTTGCCAGCCGAGTGCGTGGCCGGTCGCCAGCAATGCGCAAGCGGTCACGCTGCTGCCGATGGCGAACAACGCATGCGGCGGGTCGATGCGTTCGATCAACACCTCGGCCATGGCATCGCCTGCGGGCAGGTGCAAGGTCGTGGTGTGGGGCGTGTCGCAGGTTGTGGCCGCGTGCGTGACGGCGTCATGCAAGCCTGTGTCGCCGAGCTCGTTGAGACTCGATGCACCATCGCACCACAGCGCGCGACGCGGCGGCACGGCTTGGTCATCTCGCGCAAAAACGGTCGCGGCGACCACACTGCTACGGCTTCCGAGCGCGTGCGTCAACGCATCGAAGAACGTGTTGGCCCGGGCATCGGCCAGCGGCTCGATCAGCACATCCAGTTCGCCGCCGCAGCCCATTTCCAGCAGTACATCCAGGCCCGATTCGGCGTTGTAGCGCGCCAGCTCCGGTTCGCCATTTTCGATCACGCGCAGCGCGCGCTGCACGATGTCGCGTTGCGGGCAGCCGCCGGACAACTCGCAGACCACACGGCAATCGGCATGTACCAGCATGCGTGCGCCGGCGCGGCGGAAGGTGGCGCCGCGGGTCGCGGTGATCGTTGCCAGCGCGGCACCCTGCCCGCTCCGTGCGGCATCGCGCATGGCGTGGACCAGCGTGGACAGCTCGTGCGCGGAACTCAGCGCGAAGCCCTCTTGCGGCAAGCGTCGATCATGAGGCCTTGTCCATGGCGGCCTTGACGCGCTCGGGCCGGAACGGCTTCTGGCGCAGGCGCACGCCAACCGCGTCGTAGACGGCATTGCTGATGACGGCAGCCGTCGGACAGGTTGACGGCTCGCCGCCACCGGTGGATTTGTGCGCCGGGCTGTTGTTCACGAACACCATCTCGATGCTGTCCGGGATCTCGTGAAAGCGCAAGATCGGATAGCCCGCCCAGTCGCGGCTGGTGACGTGCGCGTGGTTGAAGGTGATCTCCTCGTGCAGGGTACGACTCATGGACTGGATGATGTTGCCCTCGATCTGGTTGCGCATGCCGTCGGGGCTGATGACCAGGCCGTTGTCATGCGCGACGACGACGCGCTTGACCAGGATTTCGCCGGTCTGCTGATCGACCTCGACATCCATGATGGTGGCCACCAGGCTGTCGTCGCGATTGACCCACGCGATGCCGCGGCCTTTGGCCTTGCGTCCGCCTTGCTTGCCGGCGCTGAACGCCACGCGCGGTTTCCACCCGTAGTGTTTTGCGGCGGCCTTGAGGACTCCGATGGTGCGCGGTTCCTTCAAGTACTTGAGGCGGAACTCCAGCGGGTCTTGTTTGGCCGCGGCGGCCATCTCGTCGATGAAGGCCTCCATCGCGAAGGTGGTCTCGTACTGCCCCGGTGCGCGCATCCATGCCGTGATCACGCCGACGCGGCTCTCGTTGTGCGACGACACATCCGCGTTGTCGAATGTGTACTCGTAACCGATCGCGGCGTGACCGAGATTTTTCTTGCCGACCGGCTTGCCGATCAGTTCCGATGGCAGCAGGCGGGTGTCGGACATCGTCGGCACCCACATGTGGTGCCGCCATGCCGTGACCTTGCCGTTCTCGTCCAGCCCGCCCTCCAGTTCCTGCACGATCGCCGGTTCTTTCGGATCCCAGCCGTGCGAATCCCAGCGCATCCACTGCACGCGCACGGGCCGGCCCACCGCGCGCGACATGATGACGGCATCGGCCATCACGTGTTCCAGGCCGTTGCGGCCGTATTGACCGGCGGCTTCGACCCAGCGCACCTCGACATTGTTTTCCGGAAAGTCCAGCAACTCGGCCAGATCGCGCTGTGCCTGGTGCGGCATCTGCGTGCCGCCCCAGACGATGGCCTTGTCCTTGCCGACATCTGCAATGGCGCATTCCGGGCCGATCGAACCGTGGGTTTCGAATGGCGTGAGGTATGTCGCTTTGAGTGTGTGTGCGGCCGTTTTGAGAGCGTTGTCGACATTTCCGCGGCTGGCCACGGACTGCGCCTTGCCGGGTGCATTGCGTACCGCGTTCCAGACTTCGTCGGTCGCGGCCAGGTCATGCCAGTCCGACCATTTGGCCAGCCCGTCATTCGGCCCCTTGCGATGGAGTTTGGAGCCCAGCCGCTGTGCTGCCTGGATGGCGCCCCACTCGGTTTCGGCCACCACACCGAGGAAGTTGCCCTCGCGCACGATCTGGACGAAGCCGGGAATATCCTTGAGGCCGCTTTCATCGACCTGCAACAGTTGTGACTGGATGCCGTAGGGACGCACCACGCGCCCGTGCAACATGCCGGGCACCTTTACATCCTGCACATACGTGAACTGGCCGGTCGTCTTGCCGGGAATGTCCTTGCGCGGCACCGATGTCCCGATCACCGTGTATTTGGACGGGTCCTTGAGTTTGGCGTTTGGCGCCACCTTCATGCCGAAGGTCTCGCCGCTGGCGCCAATGGTCACGTCCAGACGCTGGCCGCCCACAAGCTTGCCGTAGGTAATGGACTTGTCCGAAGCGCCAGTGACGCAGATGACACCCGCGTTCGCGGTCAGCTTGTCTACCGGTACACCAAAGTGTTTGCCGGCCATGGTCAACAACACCTGACGACCGGCCGCTGCCGCGTGCTGGATCTGCGGACCGGCGTAACGCACCGCCATGCTGCCGTAGGTCGGTCCCTGATCGACGGTTTCCGTGGTCGAACCCATCACGACAAAAAAATCGTCGAACGGAAAATCCAGTTCGTCGGCAGCCATTTGCAGCAGCGCATTGGGTGAACCATTGCCCTGCTCCACCTTGCCGGTGAACAGCGTGGCGGTGTTGTCCGGATGGATCGCGATCCAGGCGTCCAGCTTGGCCGGGTCCACCGACGGGAACGGACCCTTGTCCTTGAGTTCGTCCGTGGTCGTGTCCAGTGGCAGTTCGCGCATGGCCATGGCGGCCGTCGGACCCAGCAAGCTGAAGCCCAGCACCAGTCCGCCGGATGTTTTCAGGAACGCACGGCGGCTGGCGCCGATGTCGGTCAGTTCGTTCGCATCGGTCACGTCACGACGTCGCGTATTCATGCCGCTTCTCCCGCCTTGGCGGCCCGTTCGATGGCGCGGACGATGCGCATGTGCGTGCCGCAACGGCACAGGTTGCCGTCCAGCGCCTGCTTGATGTCCTCGCGCGTCGGCTGCGGGTTTGTTTTCAGCAACGCCTTGGCGGTCATGATCATGCCGTTGATGCAGTAACCGCACTGCACGGCCTGCTCGTCGATGAATGCCTGCTGCAGCGGGTCCGGGTTGTCGATCGTACCCAGCCCCTCAAGCGTGGTGACGACATGGTCCTCGGCCGCTTCCACCGGCAGGATGCACGATCGGATCGGCTGCCCGTCCAGGTGCACCGTGCACGCGCCGCACTGCGACAGGCCGCAGCCGAACTTCGGGCCGTGCAGGCCGAGGTTGTCGCGCAACACGTAGAGCAAGCGGGTGCCGGGTTCGACCGAAACATCATGCGGCCGGCCGTTTACATTCAACTGGACTGTCTTTGCCACGTTTGGCCTCCCGAGGTGGACACGTCAGCAATAGTCACAAGGACGACGCTTGCATACTGGCGAGTTCAACCACGAAGTGCAACGTCAGGCCCGGCTCGTTCGACCGGTCACGAGAGAAGTGCCGGATGTCGGATACCCACGGCACGATATGTGAGCCGGCGTGAAAAACACTCGGAGCTTGCATGGCATGGCAGGGTCGCAGTCATGCTGGCTTCCGGTTTGTGAATTGACGGGAAACCACCCGCGCCAGCACGCGCAAACGTCAGGCCATCCTCAGGTCACGCAGTCTAGTGTGGGTCACGGAGTCCAGGATGACATGCGGCTTTTGGAACGGTATGTCATCCCAGTCAGAAAAACGACGTCGTGGCGCCATGGCCACGACCGCCAGTCACGCACGCGTCCGTCGCTGCAACCTTCCCCACCAGCGCATCACCCCGTCCCCTTTACGGATGCAATCTGCACTGCACTTGAAGACCGCACCGGAGCCCTTGCTGCTGGTATCCATGGAAGACCTGCTGACACGGGAGCACACCTGATGGACCTGCCGCGCGCCACCGTTCGCCTGCAACTGCGCAACGGTGTGGACTTCGATGCCGTGCGTGCCACGCTCGACTATCATGCCGCGCTCGGCATCAGTCACCTGTACCTGTCGCCGATCCTGCGTGCGCACGCCGGGTCCACCCACGGTTACGACACCATCGATTACGACAGCGTCGACCCCGCCCTGGGTGGCGAGACGGGTCTGCGCCGACTGGCGGATGCGGCGCATCAACGCGACATGGGCCTGATCGTGGATTTCGTGCCCAATCACATGGGCGTCGGCGAAGACAATGCGTGGTGGCAGGATGTGCAGCGCTGGGGACGCAGCAGCCAACATGCCGACCATTTCGACATCCAGTGGCGTACCCCCGGGGGCGAACCGAGACCGCTGCTGTTGCCGGTGCTCGATCGTGACTACGGCGTGGCGCTGGCCGATGGACACTTCAGATTGTGTTGGCGCAACAACGAGCCGTTCGTGCGCTTTCGCGATCAGCATTATCCGCTGGCACCGGCAACGCTTCCGGCGCTGCTGCGGGAGGCGGCGGCAGGTGCTGCCGCGGTGCGCGTCGAGCAGGCGTTGGACCGCTACCCGGCAGGCAGCGACGAGGCCCGCAATGCGGTACGGCTCGCGCTCGCCGATCCGGCGCTTCAGACCGCATTGTCCGGTTGCTGGCAGCAGTGGCGCCGCCATGAACACACGCAAATCGACCGTGTATTGGCGGCACAGCCCTACCGCCTCGCGCACTGGCGTTGTGCCGATGATGCCTTGAATTGGCGCCGCTTCTTCAACATCAACGGTTTGGCCGGACTGCGCATCGAGCGTGATGAAACATGGTGCGCGGTACACGCCACGATATTGCGTTTGCACGCTGACCGCGTCATCGACGGGCTGCGTATCGACCATGTGGATGGTCTGGCCGCGCCGGCACGCTATTGCCAGCGCTTGCATGCGCAACTGATGCGACAAGCCGATGGCCGACCGACATATCTGGTAGTCGAAAAAATCCTCGGCGATGACGAAACGCTGCCTACCTCGTGGCAGGTGGACGGCACGACCGGATACGATTTCATGAACGAGGTCGGTGCCGTTTTGCATGATGCCTCGGGCGCCGAGGGGTTGACGAGCCTGTACCAACAGCTCAGTGGCGATTTGCACGACTTCGCGACACACGAGAAGCACGCCCGCGCGGAAATGCTTCGGACCCTGTTCGTGTGCGATCTCGACCAGACGTGCCGGCGGTTCCACGACCTGGCCCGGCACGGTGAATCAAGCCGCGATCTTTCTTTCGCCAGTCTGCGCCGCGCGCTGGCTGCACTGGTGCAGGCGTTCAGCGTCTATCGCAGCTACCTGGGTGATGCATGCACGGATGCACTCGATGACGCGCTGCCGCGGGCGCGCTCGACATTGTCACGCAGCGACCATGCCGCCCTGGATTTCCTGACCGGCACGCTTGGGAATCCGCACGCCACACCCGCGTCGCGTGCGGCGACCGCGCGTTTCGAGCAGCTGACCGCACCGGTCGCGGCGAAGGCGGTCGAAGACACCGCGTATTACCGCTACCCGCGCCTGTTGTCGCGCAATGAAGTCGGCGGCAATCCGGCCGTCATCGGCAAGCCTGTCGAGGCATTTCACGCCGCCTGCCGCCACCGTCGCGAACACTGGCCCACCGCGATGCTGGCCACGGCGTCGCACGATCACAAGCTGGGAGAGGATGCGCGCATGCGCCTGGCGGCACTCAGCGAGTGCCCGCAACGCTGGGCGGCCCATGCACGGCGCTGGACGGCGCGCTGGTCGGGTTTCGAATGCAGTGGTCCCGATTCGTGCGATGCCTACATGATGATGCAGATGATGGTGGCCACGTGGCCGCTGGGCATGGCCCCGGACGATCTCGACGTGAAGGACGCGCTGGCGCAACGCATGCATGCCTGGCTGACCAAGGCATTGCGCGAATCGGGCCGGCACAGTGACTGGCAATGCCCCGATCAATCCTACGAGTCGGCGGCGGCGCACTGTCTGGATGCGATGTTCGACGATGCACGGTTTCTTGCCGATGTGCATCGCTTCGTCTACTCCATTGCCGCCTCCGGAGCGATCTCCAGCCTGACGCAAATGACCTTGCGTTGCACCACGCCGGGGGTTCCGGACCTGTACCAGGGACGCGAACGATGGGACTTTTCCATGGTCGATCCCGACAACCGCCGCGCGGTGGCATTCTCCGCGCTCGAAGCCTCGTTCGATGCCGACGCGTCCATCGCGCCACTGGTGCGAACCTGGCACGACGGACGCATCAAGCAGGCATGGCTGGTACGGTTGCTGCGCCTGCGGCAACGGTACGGAGCGCTGTTCGAACACGGCACACATGTACCTGTCGCGGTGACTGGCGCGCACGCACGCAACGTGATTGCCTTCATGCGTTGCCATGAGCATCAACGGATACTGGTGGTGGTCCCGCGTTGTCCGTTGCGCCTGCTGGGGCGCCGATCGGTGCCTTGCATTGCCGCGCGACGCTGGGACGACACGGCAGTCATCATGCCCGAGGACGTGGGCATGGATCGCTTTTCCGCACTCGGCTCGGGCAAGTTCGCGGGCACCGGCAACGGCCGCATCCTGCTGTCGCGGCTGCTCGACGATGTGCCGATGGATGTATTGGTGTCGGCACCCTGGTAGCGACGCGGCAACGCGATTGGATGCGGTTACCGCGAGTGATCGGGTACATGCTCGCCGGTGCGCACGGTGAGGCTTTGCGCGGCCGTACCCACCGGGCCGTGGATATCGCTCAGGACCGAGGCTGTTTCGCCAAGTCCGGTCGGGCCGAAGCTGACGTGGGTATCGAAGCCAACCCAGCCCGCTTCGGGCTGACGCAGAAAATGCACGGTGAGATCCACATTGGCGAAGAACACCGTCCCCGGCTTTTCGCGCACGACCAGACCATTGGCCGTATCAATCAGTTTCACGAAGCCGGCGACCGGCGGATCGGTCTCGCCGTCCACCAGCGGGTAACGGGTACGCAACCAACTGTGTCCGCGACCGGGCCGGGCGTCCTCGGTCTGGCGCGCCTCCAGTGCGTCGATGAACCCGCCAGCCCAGACCTCGGAAAACGGCAGCGGACGCATGGTTTCCGGAGCCGGCAGGCGCGGCAATTCGATGCCCTGCACCTTTGACGTGTCGGTCGCCGCGAGACGCCAGACCCGCGCCCGAATGCTGGTGCGGTCGCCGTGACGCATCTCCGCTTCAATCAGCTCGATCGAGCGTCCCGGCCGCACCACCCTGACATCGATGGTGAACTCGCCCGAATGGATGACTCCCAGCACGTCGAACGACACCCGCGACACCAGCTTGGCACTCGGCAGACGCCGCTCGATCTCCGCCAGCACCAGGCCCGACGCCGGTGCCAGATGCTGCTCGCCGGGCTGCCACGCCCCCTGGGAATGCAAGGTGGAAACCAATCGGTCTTCGGCAAGGCGCACGTAGAACGCGTCCGGACAGGGCTCACCGGCATGGCCGAGATGAAGATTCGCGGAAGTTGGCATGAGAAACAGCTCGCTTGGTTGTGCAAAGGCAATTTGCGGCGTATTGTATTACGTGTTATATAAAAACGTATACATCAGCATGACAACAGACATTCTACGGGACTTGGGTCCCGCCTATCTCGGTAGTCGCCTGCGCCGTCTGGGCGAGCGGATGCAAGCGGGAACCGCGCGCATCAACGCCCTTGCGTGCCTGCCCATGCAACCCAGCCACATGCCTTTGCTCGCGGCGCTGGATGGACAAACCATGACGGTCGGCGAACTGACTCAAACGGTGGGATCGAGCCAGCCCGGCATCACCCGCGGCGTCGGTCAGCTGGTCAAGCTCGGCCTGGTTCAATCGTCGCCGGGCTCGGATCAACGCAAGCGCGTCATCTCGCTGACTCCCGCGGGCGTGACCGCCCTCGCCCGCGCCCGTGTCCACGTCATCCCCGCCGTGGAAGATGGCGTGCGCGCGTTGCTGGACGATCAGATGAATGCGTTCATGGCGCAAATTGATCGCGTGGAGGCCGCACTGGCACGTACGCCGCTGGACGTTCTTGCCGCGCCGGCCAGCCCGTCGGCGCTGACGATCCTTGAATACGACGATACACTCGCGACGACGTTCCACGACATCAACGTCGAGTGGATCAACGACATGTTTCATCTGGAGGCCGTCGACAAGGAAGTGCTGGAGCATCCGCGTGAAAAAATCATCGACGCCGGCGGCATGATTTTGTTCGTCGAGGCTCGCGGGCTCGGCATCGTGGGCACCGGTGCGCTCAAGAAGACCGGACCCGGCAACGCGTTCGAGCTGACCAAGATGGGCGTGCGTGAAAACGCACGCGGCTTGAAGGCCGGCGAGTTCCTGCTCGCGGCGATCATCCAGCGCGCCATGTCGCTGCAGGCCGATCCGCTGTATCTGCTGACCAACAAACACTGCGCCGCCGCCGTACACTTGTACGACAAGCTCGGCTTTCAGCATGACGCGCAGATCATGGCCAGGTACGGCGCCGACTACGAGCGCTGCGATGTCGCGATGCGGTACGTGCCACGTGTGTCGAAACCGGAACCGGACCGGTGACGCGTTTCGCGACCGGCCATTGACGTCACCGATCGATGTTGACGGTCAGGCAAATAAAACGCCCCGCGGGGCAAGCACGGCGGAGACCGATTCGGAGGGGAGAAGTCGGTGCCGCTTTGGATGTGCTGCCCGCGGGGCGCGTGGTCCGTCGCCCAGGGGGAGGGGATGCGACGGACAGGAGTGACGATACGTGACACATGTCATAGAATCCAATACATTTTTCGACCGTCAGTTATTTGACCTACAAATATGTTCGATCTGCGTCAACTCCGCTACTTCGTCGCCGTCGCCGAGACCTTGAGCTTCACGCGTGCGGCGCAACGGTTGCACTTGTCGCAACCACCGTTGTCGCAACAGATCCGGGCGCTGGAGGACGATCTTGGCGTACGCCTGTTTGATCGCAATCGACGCCACGTCGCCCTGACCGAGCCGGGACGCCTGTTTCTGGATGAAGCACGCAAGATCCTCTCGCAGGTGGATGCGGCCCGCATCACGGCCACCGAGGCCGCTGCCGGGCACAGGGGACGGTTGCGCCTGGCCTACCCGGCGTCGCTTTCCTTCCATCGAGCCTTGCCGCAGACTTTGTTGCGCTTTTCGTCGAAAAATCAGGGAGTTCGAGTTGAATTGCACGAAATGTACACGGAAACCCAATACGCGGCACTGGTGGCCGGACAGATCGATGTCGGTTTCGTGCGTGCCGTGCCCAAGGAACGCAGCATTGCCACACAGGTGACGGTCGACATCATCGATCACGAACCGTTGCTGCTGGCGCTGCCCGCGTCCCACCCGTTGGCCGGACGCAAGCACATCGGTTTGCACGAAGTGGCGTCCGAGTCATTCGTGATCCAGCCGCGCGCCTACAGCACCACGTTGTACGACACGCTGGTACAGATGGCGTCCGCGGCGGGTTTTCGGCCCACCATCCGCCAGGAGGTGCAGCAGGTCACCGGAACACTGGCCCTGGTGGCTGCCGGCGTCGGCATGGCCGTGGTACCCGCGTCGCTGCGTGCCGTGCATCTGCCGGAGGTGAGCATGGTCAATCTCGATGACGACAATGCCGAGCTGCTGCTGGCGGTGGCTCGACGCAAGCAGAACCATTCGCCGGCGCTGACGCATTTTCTGGAAGCGGTCACGGATTGTTCGGCTGACAGCACACCGCAGCCTGATTGAACGCTCTCTGCGCCCGCCATTTATTGCGGCAGGCGCTCGGCCAGAAAATCAACCATGGCGCGGACCCCCGGCAATAAACCACGTCGGCTTGGATACACGAAATGCATCCTGCCCAGCGGGCCGTTCCACTCCGGCAGCACGCGTTCCAGGCGACCTTCGGTCAACGCGAGCGTGCATGCCGACTCGGGCAGCAATGCGATGCCGGCACCTTGATACGCGGCTTCCAGCAAGACCGCAAACTCGCCACTGACCAGACGTGGCTGAACCTCCACTTCCTGCGCATCGCCCTTCTCGTTCACCAGACTCCAGACGTGCGCGCCATTGTGTTCGTATATCGACAGTGTCGGCATGGTTGCCAACTCGGCTGGCGAATCGGGGCGGCCGCGGTCGCGGAGAAAGTCGGGGCTGGCCACCGGCACCATGCTGGAGCGGCCGAATTCACGCACGATCAGCGTGGCGTCGGAGTCCAGGCGTGAGCGCACGCGGACGGCGATGTCGAAACCTTCGCCGATCAGGTCGACACGCCGATCGCTGGCCAACAGGCGCACCCGCACCTTGGGGTATTGCGCGAGAAAGTCCGGCAGGATCGGGGCGATCGTGGTCCGTGCCAGCGCCACCGGACAGCTGATGCGCACGGTGCCGTGCGGTTCCGAGCGCAACGTGTCGATGGCGTCCTGCGCGGCCTGGGCTTCTTCAAGCATGGCCCGACAATGAGCGTAGAAGCGTTCGCCCGTCTCGGTGACCACGAACTGGCGCGTGGTGCGTTGCAGAAGGCGCACACCCAGGCGTTCCTCCAGACGCGCCACGCGCTTGCTCAAGCGTGACTTGGGCAAGCCCAGCGCCCTGCCCGCCGCGGAAAATCCGCCGTTCTCGACCACGGCGGCAAAAAAGTACAGGTCGTTCAGATCCTGCATGGCCCCGGTCATGGGTTGCATGGGCGTTTCCTGTGGCGAACGATCAGGCGGAATCTTGCATCCATCGGAATGATCTGTCCAATCGGGAAATGCAAAACGCTCTTTGCAGGTGATGTGTGTAGTGGGGAGTGGGATTGTTCGGCCCGTCCCTGGACCTCACCCCTTCGCTGCGCTGCGGGGCCCGCCGTTGGCGGTCCAATTTTGTTCCTGACAAAATTGTCGAACCAGTGGGTTTGTCCACACCACTCCCACCATCAGATACACAAAACGCCCCTTGCGGGGCGCCTTGTGCATCTGGCGGAGAGAGTGGGATTCGAACCCACGGAGGGCTTGCACCCTCGGCGGTTTTCAAGACCGCTGCCTTCGACCACTCAGCCATCTCTCCTGCAACTTTCAACAGGCGTGCTGCGCACGCCCCTCGGCGGTTTGACTCCGGGCTCCTGCCCTCCGCCCTTCGGGCCATCGGCTGCGCCGATGTTCGCTTCGGCATCCTGCCTCCGCGTCAAGACCGCTGCCTTGTTCGTCTCATCCATGAGACTCACCCCTCTCTCCGTTCGGGGCCAGCCTTCGGCTGTCCGAATTCGTTCCCGACGAATTCGTCGACCACTCAGCCATCTCTCCTGCAACTTTCAGCAGGCGTGCTGCGCACGCTGTGTCCGGCATTTGTCGACCATACGACGGAGCGCGCAGATTGTAACCGGTTGCGACGAATCGGCAAGACGGCGTTTACTTCAATTGATCGATTCCGCCCATGTAGGGACGCAGCACCTCGGGGACCGTGATCGAGCCGTCCGCGTTCTGGTTGTTTTCCATTACCGCGATCAGGCAACGACCGACGGCGAGGCCGGAACCATTGAGGGTGTGGACCAGTTCGGGTTTGTTGGTGTCCGGATTGCGCACGCGCGCGTGCATGCGGCGGGCCTGGAAATCGAGACAGTTGGAGCACGAGCTGATCTCGCGATAGGTCTTTTGCGAGGGCAGCCAGACTTCCAGGTCGTAGGTGCGGGTGGCGGTGAAACCCATGTCGCCGGTGCACAGCAACATCTTGCGGTATGGCAGGTCGAGTTTTTGCAGCACGGTTTCGGCGTGACCGACCATTTCCTCGAGCTGGTCGAACGAATTTTCGGCACGCACGACCTGGACCATTTCGACCTTTTCGAACTGGTGCTGGCGAATCATGCCGCGCACGTCGCGACCGTAGCTGCCGGCTTCGGCACGAAAGCATGCCGTGTGCGCGGTCAGGCGCAGCGGCAGGTCGCCCGCGTCGAGGATGGTATCGCGTACCAGGTTGGTCAAAGGGACTTCACCGGTCGGAATCAGGTAGCGTGTGGAGTCACCGACTTGGGTGGCAAACAGGTCGTCCTCGAACTTCGGCAGCTGACCGGTGCCGAGCATGGACTCGGTATTGACCAGCATCGGCACGTTGCATTCGAGGTAGCCGTGTTCATTGGTGTGCAGGTCCAGCATGAACTGCGCCAGCGCACGGTGCAGCCGCGCCAGTTGCCCGCGCATCACGGTGAAGCGCGCGCCGGACAACTTGACCCCGGTCTCGCCGTCCAGCCAACCGTCACGCTCACCCAGCTCGACGTGATCCTTGACCTCGAAATCGAACGTGCGCGGCGTACCCCAGCGCGACAACTCCTGGTTGTCGTCTTCGTTCTTGCCCTGCGGAACCGAGTCGTCCGGCAAGTTGGGGATGCCCATGGTCAATGCGGCCAGCGCGTCCTTGGCCTCGGCCAGCGCCTGCTCGTTGGCCTTGAGCTTGTCGCCCAGACCGGCCACTTCGGCCAGCAGCGGCGTAACATCGCCGCCTTGGGCCTTGGTCTTGCCGATGGCCTTGGAACGGGTGTTGCGTTCGGCCTGCAGGTCCTGGGTTTCGGTGGACAGGCGCTTGCGCTCGGCTTCCAGCGCCTCCACGGCGTCGGTATCGAGGTCGAAGCCGCGTCGCTTCAAGCGCGCAGCGGTGTCTGCCAGTTGCGTGCGCAGCAATGCCGGGTCGAGCATGGTCTGTCCTGGGAGAGTGAATCCGGAAGCCGCCATTATCGCGGTTCAGGACAAAACCACGCAAACGCCGCGGTCCATCAGCTGTTGCGGGCTTTGCTTCGCGCTGCGCGCAGTGCGTCCAGCTTGTCCTTGAGCTTGATTTCCAAACCGCGCTCGACGGGGTGGTAGAACACGTGATCGACCAGCTTGTCGGGCAGGCATTGCTGGTCCAGCGCGACGCCGCCCTCGGCATCGTGGTCGTATTGGTAGTTCTTGCCGTAGCCGAGACCTTTCATGAGTTTGGTCGGGGCATTGCGCAAGTGCATGGGGACGTCCAGCGTGCCGGTCTGGCGCACCGTTCGCTTGGCCTCGTTGTAGGCGGCATAGGCGGCATTGCTCTTGGGTGCGGATGCCAGATAGATCGCCAATTGGGCCAACCCCAACTCACCTTCCGGCGACCCCAGACGATCGTAGGTTTCCCACGCGTCGATGGCCATTTGCCAGGCGCGCGGGTCAGCCAGGCCGACATCCTCGATGGCCATGCGCAGCAGACGGCGCGACAGGTAGGCGCGATCGCAGCCGCCGTCGAGCATGCGCGTCAACCAGTACAGCGCAGCGTCGGGATCGGAGCTGCGCACGGATTTGTGCAACGCCGAAATCTGATCGTAGAACTGCTCACCGCCCTTGTCGAAACGACGTGTGCGGTCGGCCAGGACCTGGGTCAGCGTGGTTTCGTCGATATGGCCGTTCTCGGCCAGTTCGGCGGCGATCTCCAGCAGGGTCAGGCTGCGACGGACATCGCCGTCGGCGGCCTGGGCGATCAACTGCAATGATGCGTCGTCCACGCTCAAGCCCTGCCCGCCCAAGCCGTGTTCGCTGTCGGTCAGGGCGCGCTTGAGCACATCGACAATGGCGTCTTCACCGACCGACTCGATGACGTGCACGCGACAGCGTGACAACAAGGCCGAATTGAGCTCGAACGACGGGTTCTCGGTGGTGGCACCGACAAACAGGATGGTGCCCTTTTCGATGTGCGGCAGGAACGCATCCTGCTGGGCCTTGTTGAAGCGGTGCACCTCGTCGACGAACAGCACCGTACGCCGGCCCTGCGCGAAGTTGCCTTCGGCCTCGGCCAACGCCTTGCGCACATCCGGCAAGCCGGACAACACGGCGGAGATGGCCCGAAAGTCCGCATCGGCATAGCGGGCGATGAGCAATGCCAACGTGGTCTTGCCGCAACCCGGTGGCCCCCACAGCACCATCGAGTGCACGCTTCCGGCTTCCAATGCGCGGCGCAGCGCCTTGCCCTCGCCGAGCAACCGCGTCTGGCCGACGATGTCGTCGAGCGTGCGCGGACGCATGCGCTCGGCCAGCGGTTTCAGGTTTTCGGGTTCGGCAAACAGGCTGCCGGAGGATGCGGGGTTCGGGGTATTGCGAGCCATGCCGGCATGATACGCGGCATGGCTCGACGTGTGGCGTCAGGCGGCCCCGACCATGCGCCGCAAGGTGTCGTCACGACGCAGGAAGTGGTGCCACAGCGCCGCCACGATATGCAGGCCGATAATCCAGTAGAACGTGGTGCCGATCAGCGCGTGGTACTGGAATATCGCGCCGGCGAGATCACGATTGGGCTCGGACACCAGCGCCGGGATCAGGGTGACACCGAACAGCTCGACGCTACCGCCGGCCACTTGCACCGTGATCAGGCCCAGCAGCGGCTGGATCAGAAGGAACGCGTAAAGCGCCCAGTGCGTGATGCGCGCAAACCAGCGTACCGCGCGCGCCAAGCCCGGCTCTGCCGGTGGCGCACCGTATTTGTGGCGGGCCCACAGGCGCGGCAGGATGAGCAACAGGACCAATACACCCGCGACCATGTGCGCGTGTTCGGTCACCTCGTGCCACGGCGACTCGCGCGGCGTCGAGTGATGCAGATTGATGAGCACGTAAACGGTCACCACCAGGGCGAACATCACCCAGTGCAACCAGCGCTGGACGGGGCGATAGCGCGACATCGGTTTGGTGGACATGCAGCGGCTCCCTGTCAATCAATAATGATTATCACTAAAGATTGCCAGAACGCCGCCATGCCGGCAAGCGGTCAGTGCTGCAGCGGCTTGACGCTCGGTACCGATGATGTGTCGCCGATGACGTCCGCTCCCTTCGGCGGCGTGAAATTGAACGTCGATGCAGGCAGATCGCGGTTGCGTTGCCAGTGCGAAAAACGGATGCGCGTCACGTTGCCAAGCTGGTCCTTGAAGCGCATCGCGCGCAGGCTGCCGTCGCTGAAACCGAGCTCGGCGTAGGCAAAATGCGCCTGTTTGTCCTTCGGCGTCAGGCGCAACCAGTCCAGGCCGTCGCGCGTGCCGAGCTCGGTGCTCTTGAAGTCGGTACCGAGGCGATCGATGTCGGTCAGCACCGTCAGCGGACTGTGCGCCTCGGCCGTGCTTTGCTTGCGTACCGTGACCTGCTCCAGGTCCGGCTCGTACATCCAGACATGAGCGCCGTCGGCCACGATCAGTTGCTTGTAGGGCGCGGTGGTTTGCCAGCGGAACTGGCGCGGCGCCTTCAACGCGACCTTGCCGCGGCTGGTCTTGATGCGCTGGCCATTGGCATTGGTCAGCGTTTGCTCGAACTGCCCCGACAACGAGTGCAGACCCGAAGCGAAGGCCTGCAGCTGCGCGCGCGCGCTGGTGTCGGCGGCCAGCGCGGTGGCTGCAAACAAGCACAGGGACAGCGTGAGACCGGCGATAGCAAATCGTTTCATGGGGATTCCGTTGGCAAATGATGCATCAAATGGCAGACACCCTATAACGTCCGAACGTTCTGCAGGAGCGCAACGGGTGCGCGATGGACTCAGATCTCATTCAGATTTGCGGCCATCGCGCACAGGGGGCGCTCGTGTGGTCAATCGCGCGGTGGCGGCGGTGCCAGCACCTCGCGCGTGCCGTTGTGCTGGGGCGCGCTGACCACGCCGTCGGCTTCCATCTGTTCGATCAGGCGCGCGGCACGGTTGTAGCCGATGCGCAGGTGGCGTTGCACGCCCGAAATCGACGCGCGCCGGGTCTGCGTGACCACGGCCACGGCCTTGTCGTACAACGCCGCATCGGTGTTGCCGCCTTCGCTGGCATCCTGCGGAATGCCCGATTCGTTGATGACGCGGCCGTCACCCATGGTCTGCGTTTCTTCCAGCACGCCCTCGATGTAGTCCGGTTCGCCCTGCGATTTCAGCCATTCGACCACGTTGTGCACCTCGTGATCGTCGACGAAGGCGCCATGCACGCGTTCCGGCGTCGCGGTGCCGGGCGGCAGGTACAGCATGTCGCCGTGGCCGAGCAGGGTCTCGGCCCCGGACTGGTCGAGAATGGTGCGCGAATCCACGCGCGAAGATACCTGGAAGGCGATGCGTGTGGGGATGTTGGCCTTGATCAGGCCGGTGATCACGTCGACCGACGGACGCTGCGTGGCCAGAATCAAATGGATGCCGGCCGCGCGCGCCTTTTGCGCCAGACGCGCGATCAGCTCTTCGACCTTCTTGCCGACGATCATCATCATGTCGGCGAACTCGTCGATGATGACCACGATGTTGGGCAACGGCACCAGCGGTTCCGGGCCCTGCTCCGGATTTTCCGGGTCGGGCTTGAACAACGGATCAAGCAATGGCTGGCCGGAAGCCTGCGCTTCGCGCACCTTCTTGTTGAAGCCGGCCAGGTTGCGCACGCCGACACCCGCCATCAGCTTGTAGCGGCGCTCCATCTCGGCCACGCACCAGCGCAACGCATTGGCCGCTTCCTTCATGTCCGTGACCACCGGTGCCAACAGATGCGGAATGCCTTCGTAGACCGACAGCTCCAGCATCTTGGGGTCGATCATGATCAGGCGCACGTCTTGCGGGCCGGCCTTGTACAGCAGTGACGCCACCATGGCATTGACAGCCACGGACTTGCCCGAACCGGTGGTACCGGCGACCAGCAAATGCGGCATCTTGGCCAGGTCGGCCATCACCGGGCGCCCCCCGATGCCTTTGCCCAGTGCCAGCGTCAGGACCGATTTGGACGCGTCGTATTCCTTCGAACGCAGGATTTCCGACAAATAGACGATCTCGCGATTGACGTTGGGAATTTCCAGGCCGATCACGTTCTTGCCCGGAATCACGTCGACCACGCGCACGCTGACCACGGACAGGCCGCGGGCGATGTCCTTGTCCAGGTTGGACACCTGCGAACCGCGCACGCCGGGTGCCGGTTCGAGCTCGAAGCGCGTGATCACGGGGCCGGGATACACACCGACCACCTTGACCTCGATGCGGAAGTCCTTGAGTTTGGTTTCCACCTGTCGCGAGAGTATTTCCAGCGTTTCCTCGCTGTAACCCGGACCCTGCTCCGCCGGTTCGTCAAGCAGTGACAGCGGCGGCAGCTCGCCGTCCGACGAGGCACCGGTGAACAGCGGAATCTGGGTTTCACGCGTGGCCCGTGCGCTTTTCTCGACCTTGGGCGTGACGCGCTCGATGCGGATCGGTTCGCGCTTGGCCCGCGCCTTGGCATCGGTTTTCTTGGCCGCCTCGCGTTCGGCGCGCGCCGAGCGTGCCGCCATCGCTTCGGGCGCCTGACGCATCTTGCCGCTGGCCCACGCCACCAGCATCAGCAGACGCCGACCCAACCAGTCCATGATCCGGAACCAGGACAAGCTGGTGGCCCAGGTGATGGCGACCAAAAACAAGGCCAGCAACAGCAATGGCGCGCCCTTGGCACCGAAGGCATACGACACGCCGGCGCCGATCACGTGACCGAGCACGCCACCAGCTCCTTCCGGGGCGATGTCGGCCGCCGGAAATGCCAGCCACGCCAGCGCCGGCCCGACGGTGAAAAACATCACGAAACCGACCAGACGCAAGGCCGGTTCCCACGACGAGGGCACGCGCATGTCGATGTCGCGGCGCAGCACCTTCAGGCCCAGGGCCAGCAGCAGCAACGGGAAAAAGTAGGCGATGATGCCGAACAGATAACGCAGCAGATCAGCCACCCAGGCACCCACCGTGCCGCCCAGGTTGTGCACGTGGGCATCGCCGGCCGCATGCGACCAGCTCGGGTCCAGCGGATCGTAGCTGAACAGGCACACCAGCAGATACACGGCCAGCGGCACCAGCATCAACACGCCGGCTTCGCGCAACCGGCGTTTCATCTCGTCGCTGAGCATCGGCTTGTCCCCGCCCGCGGTCTTGCCGCTGTCGGCGCGACCCTTGCCGCGCTTGCCTGCGGACTTGCCGGTGCTGGTTTTGAGCTTGGCGTTGCGTGCCACGTAGTGTCCCGTATGTCCTTGGATGATGGCCCCGTGCCATCGATATCCGTGGTTATATCACGCCAACGGCCCTGCCCGGAGGCAGGGCCGTTGTTTCAGCTCGCAATGAAAAACTGCGGGCTCAGGCGGTTTTCAGCGCCGGATGCACCAGTTCGCCGTTGTCGACGTTGATGCCCTCGCGCAACGGCGCGAAATCACGCCAGCTGTTGCCGGCGGCCATGCGCTGCACGTACGGCAGGATCGCCGCCGAGATCGCCAGCGTCGAGGTCTGCGGCACGGAACCGGGCATGTTGGTGACGCAAAAATGCGTGACGCCGTCCACGTCGTAGGTCGGATCTTCCCAGCTGGTCGGCCTGGACGTTTCGAAGCAGCCGCCCTGATCGATGGCGATATCGACCACTACACTGCCCGGCTCCATCGACTTGACCATCTCGCGGCTGAGCACCTGTGGCGCCTTGGCGCTGGGCACCAGCACCGCGCCGACGACCAGATCAGCCGTGGCCACTTCCTCGGCCACCGAGGAGGCGTAGGAATACAGGCCGGTCACGTTCGGACCCAGCGCACGCATGTCGTCCATGCGCGAGGGCAGCAGATCGAACACCACCACGTTGGCACCGGTGGAGGCCACCTGCGAGGCTGCTGCACCACCGGCAATGCCCGCACCCAGCACGACCACCTTGCCGCGCGGCGCAGCCGCCATGCCGCCCAGCAACTTGCCCTTGCCGCCATTGGGGCGATGCAGCAGATTAGTGCCGACTTGTCCGGCCAGACGCCCGGCGATCACGGACATCGGAGCCAGCAGCGGCAGCGCGCCGTTTTCGGCCACCGACTCGAAGGCCACGGCCATCAGGCCGATGTCCAGCAGACGTTTGGTCAGTTCGGGCTCTGCGGCCAGATGCAGATAGCAAAACAACTGATGATGCTTCTTCAGGTGCTCCAGGTCGCCGGCGATCGGCTCCTTGACCTTGACGATCAACTCGCCTTTCTCGTACAGCGCCGCGGCATCGGGAACCACGGTGACGCCCTGGGCCGTGTAGGCCGCGTCGGAAAAGCCGCTGAACTGGCCGGCACCGGCCTGCACGAACACCTCGTGACCACGCCGCACCAAGTCTCCGGCTGCAGCCGGAACGAGGGCTACGCGGCCCTCCAGGATCTTTGTTTCAGAAGGAATACCAATACGCATGGACGTCGAATCCTCGCATTTGACAGTGATGGGGAAGGCTTCCGTTGCCCGATTGTGTTTTTATGTCCCTTGATTCGACGCTCTGCCTTCCCCATTCTTTTGGCTTGCCGCCACTCGCCTCGTCCGTGCGGACCAGGAAGGCGAGCGTCAGCGGGAGGCGCTGGCATGGCGCCGGCAAAAACCATCAAATCAATCGGGCAATTATACATGACCACTCCCAAGCACAGCCGCCTTCTCATCCTCGGTTCCGGCCCCGCCGGCTACAGCGCAGCGGTATATGCCGCGCGTGCCAACCTCAAGCCGGTGATGGTCACCGGCCTGGAACAGGGCGGCCAGCTGATGACCACCACCGACGTGGACAACTGGCCGGGTGACCAGAACGGCGTGCAGGGTCCGGAACTGATGCAGCGCATGGCCGAACACGCCGAGCGCTTCAAGACCGAGATGATCTTCGACCACATCCACACCGCCGAGCTCGGCGAGCGCCCGTTCCGGCTCAAGGGCGACAGCGGCGAGTACACCTGCGATGCGCTGGTCATCAGCACCGGCGCGACGGCCAAGTACCTGGGCATCGCCTCGGAAGAACACTTCAAGGGCAAGGGCGTGTCCGCCTGCGCCACCTGTGACGGATTCTTCTTCCGCGACCAGGAAGTGGCCGTGGTCGGCGGCGGCAACACCGCCGTCGAGGAAGCGCTGTACCTGGCCAACATCTGCTCCAAGGTGTACCTGATCCATCGCCGCGATGCGCTGCGCGCGGAAAAAATCATGCAGGACAAGCTGTTCGCCAAGATCGACGAAGGCAAGATCGAACCGGTCTGGAATCACGTGGTCGACGAAGTGCTGGGTGATGACAGCGGCGTGACCGGCGTGCGCGTCAAGAGCACGCGCGACGAGAGCACGCGTGACCTGGCCGTGACCGGCTTTTTCGTCGCCATCGGCCACACGCCCAACACCGGCATCTTCGACGGCCAGATCGACATGAAGAACGGCTACATCCAGATCAAGAGCGGCCTTTCGGGCATGGCCACCATGACCAGCGTGCCCGGCGTGTTTGCCGCCGGCGACGTGGCCGACCAGGTTTACCGTCAGGCCGTCACCTCGGCCGGATTCGGGTGCATGGCCGCACTGGATGCGGAGAAGTGGCTGGATCAGCAGAACCTCACCGGCTGAGACCTCGGCCCTCCCGCGCACGAAACGTCCATTCGAAGCGGCTGGTAGGAGCGGCAGAAGCCGCGATTGGTTGCGCCTGCATGCGGGCTACCTTGCGGCATACCCAATCGCGGCTTCCGCCGCTCCTACAATGGTCATATGTTGACGGCGCGCTTCCACGATTCACTTGATGACATCGATGCGACCACCTGGGACGGCCTGATTCCCGATGCCAACCCGTTTGTGCGTCACGCGTTCCTGGACGGTCTGGAGCGTACTGGCTGTATCCGGCGCGAATGGGGTTGGATGCCGCATCATCTGACCCTTCACGACGGCGATCGGCTGGTCGCGGTCGCGCCGCTTTATCTCAAGGGCAACTCGCACGGCGAGTACGTGTTCGACTGGGGTTGGGCCGGGGCCTGGGAACGTGCTGGCGGTGACTATTATCCGAAGTTGCTCAATGCCGTGCCCTACTCGCCGGTGACCGGGCCACGCCTGCTGGTCGGGCACGACACGCACGCTCACGAGCGACGCGTGGCACTGGTGACGGCCATGCACGATGAGGCGCGCCGGCTGGGCCTGTCGTCAGTGCATGCCAACTTCCTGACCGAACGCGATGCCGACGCGTTTGGCGAACCGTGGCTGTCACGCTTCGATTGGCAGTACCACTGGCACAATCGCGACTACCGCGACTTCGACGACTTTCTTGCCGCGCTACGCCACAAGAAACGCAAGAATATCCGCCGTGAACGTGCCCAGGTGGCCACAAGCAACCTTGAGTGCCGCGTACAGCATGGCAACGAATTGACCGATGACGAATGGCGGCAGGTGCATGCGTTGTATCGCCACACTTTCGACAGCAAGGGCAACCAGGCCACATTGACGTCGGCATTCTTTCGCCACCTCGCCAGGACGCTCGGCGATGCCGTGGTGTTGGCCCTTGCACGGCGTGATGGCGACATCGTCGCCATGGCCTTGTTCGTGCGCGGCGACGACACCTTGTATGGCCGCTACTGGGGCGCTCGCGAGCACGTGCCGTCACTGCACTTCGAGTTGTGTTATTACCGGGGCATCGACTACGCAATCACCCATGCCCTGGCCCGGTTCGAACCCGGCGCTCAGGGACAACACAAACTGGCGCGGGGCTTTGTCCCGGTGCGCACGCGCTCGCGTCACTATCTCGCGCATCCCGCGTTCCGCGAAGCAGTGGCCGCGTCGCTGTTCGACGAAGCGGCGGCGCTGGACGCCTGGGGCCGCGAACTCAAGTCGCATTCGCCGTACTCCGCAGCAGGTCGTCGCGCATGACCGACATACCCATTGCATGGATACGTCCCGGTTCGGTGCCGCGATTTCCTCCGCCGGCACAGGCCTTGCGCGAACCTGACGGACTGCTGGCGCTGGGTGGCGACCTGGCGCCGCCACGCCTGCTGGCCGCCTATCGCCACGGCATTTTTCCGTGGTACGGACCCGAAGAACCCATTTTGTGGTGGTCGCCGGACCCACGCTGCGTGTTTCATACCGATGCCGTGCATGTCAGCCGCCGCCTGCGCCGACAGCTGCGGCAATGCGCATGGACCGTGACCATCGACCAGGCATTCACCGAGGTGATGCAACGCTGTGCCGCACCGCGTGCCGGTCAGGGTGGCGGCACCTGGATTGTCGATGACATGCTCGATGCTTACACCACGCTGCATCGTCAGGGCCATGCGCACAGCATCGAGGTTTGGGACGGCAAGCGAATGGTGGGCGGGCTGTATGGCGTGGCCGTGGGTCGCCTGTTTTGTGGCGAATCCATGTTCAGCGAAGTCAGTGGCGGTTCCAAAGCGGCGCTGGTGTGCCTGGCGGCATTGTTGCAACGCTGGAACATGCCCTTGCTGGATGCCCAGGTCGGCAACGGACATTTGTATCGCATGGGTGCCATGGACATGTCCCGCGACGCATTCCTGGATCAGCTGGCCTTGCTGGCCTCCGCGCAGCCCGATGCAGGGGCGTTCCGGCTCGATGACCCGCTGCCCGTGGCCGCGTTCATGGAAGGCGCCGGTGCCGCGTAACGCGCGAGGCCGACACCGAGAAGCAAAATCGCACAGGTCGGGCACCGCCCGACAACCAGCCGCATGCAATCATGAAGGTCTTTTGGCGGGCAGTGCCCACCCTACGGAGAAATGCCGCAGGCTGTTTTACGCGGACGCACTCGAACATGAACGTACGATGGCATGCCGGCATGGCGCCACCGCAACACGGCAACCAAGTGCCCACCCCAACGGTTAGACTGGCACGACCATGCCGTCCCAGTCGTCTTTCAGCCTTGCGCCGCGTCTGCTGGCCGAACGTGCTTTCAGCCGTGCCGCCGGCGCGCCGCTGGTGGGCGGTAATCGAGTCGATTTGCTGATTGATGCCGAGTCGCATTTCGAGGCCTGGCTGGAAGCCATCAACGGCGCCGAGAGGCAAATCCTGCTGGAAAACTACATCGTTCGCGACGACCGCGTCGGTCGCGCGTTCCGGGATGCCCTGGTCGAACGCGCGCGGGCCGGCGTGCACGTGCACGTCATCCGCGACTGGCTCGGCTGCCTGGGCCTGTCGCGGCGTGCGTTCTGGAAACCCTTGCTTGATGCCGGCGGTGAAGCACGCGTGCACGGTCCGCCACGCCTGTTGCGTCCGTTGACGTTCGCCAGCCGCGACCACCGCAAGATGCTGGCCGTCGACGACAGTGTCGGCTTTCTTTCCGGCGTATGCATCAGCGCACAATGGCTGGGCCGGCCCGAGCGCAACGTCGAGCCATGGCGTGATACCGGCGTGGCACTGCGCGGCCCGGCGCTGGCGGATCTGCAACAGAGTTTTGCCGACAGCTGGGCCGGTCTGGGACCGCCCTTGCCGGACGACGCGGTGGCCGATCCACAAACACTGGAATCGGCCGGCGACGTGGCCCTGCGCCTGATTGCCACCCAGCCCAACAGTGCCGGCGTGTACCGTCTGGAGCAGTTGATCGCATCCATGGCACGGCACACGCTGTGGCTCACCGATGCCTACTTTGTCGGCGTGGCGCCATATGTGCAGGCACTGGCCTCGGCGGCTCGCGACGGCGTTGACGTGCGCCTGCTGGTCCCCGGCAGCAGCGACATCCCGATGGTCGCCGGCCTGTCGCGTGCCGGTTACCGCCCGTTGCTGGAGGCTGGTGTACGCGTGTTCGAGTGGAACGGGTCGATGCTGCATGCCAAGACCGCGGTCGCCGATGGCCAGTGGGCACGCGTGGGCTCGTCCAACCTGAACCTGGCCAGCTGGCTGGGCAACCGCGAGCTGGACGCGGCCATCGAAGATGCGGATTTTGCCAAACTGATGCAGGCGCATTACGAGAACGACCTTGCCCACGCGACCGAGGTCGTGTTGGCACCACGACGGCATCGACGCGGTACACGCGTGCACGGCGGCAAGCACCCCGGACCGCACGCGCATGGTCGTGGCAGCAGCGGTCGCTATGCGGCCGGGGCCTTGCGTCTGGCCAATACCGTCGGTGCGGCGCTGACCGATCGCCGCGTGCTCAGGCGTACCGAGTCAACACCGCTGCTGGTTGGCGCGCTATTGTTGTTGGCCCTGGGACTGCTGACGGTGTGGTGGCCTGCCGTGCTTGGTCTGCCGATGGCAGCGATCGTGTTGTGGACGGCCATCAACCTCGGCGCACGCTGGTGGGTGTTGCGCCGCCGGTCCCGCGATGCCGATTCCACGCGAGATCCATCTTGATGAGCACACCGCCCGACACTCGCATCCTCACGCCTTCGGCACTGAATCGCCTGGTGCGCGACTTGCTGGGTGACGCTCTGCCCCAGGTGTGGGTGGAAGGCGAGTTGTCGAACGTGGCACGGCCGGCGTCCGGACACATCTACTTCACGCTCAAGGATGCGCGCGCCCAGATCCGCTGCGCGATGTTCAAGCCCAAAAGCACCTGGCTGAAGTTTCAGCCCGGTGCCGGCATGCAGGTATTGGTGCGCGCGCGCGTCGGTCTGTACGAAGCACGCGGCGACTACCAGCTCATCGTCGAGCACATGGAAGAAGCCGGCGAAGGCGCGCTGCAGCGCCAGTTCGAGGAACTCAAGGCACGCCTCAAGGCCGAAGGCCTGTTCGACGAGACACACAAACGCCCCCTGCCCCGCTTCGCTCGGCGCATCGGCGTGATCACCTCACCTAGCGGCGCCGCCATCCGCGACGTATTGAGCGTCATGGGTCGCCGCTTTGCGCTGGCGCAAGTCGATGTGCTGCCGGTGCCGGTACAGGGCAAGGAGTCGCCGCCGGCCATTGTCGCGATGTTGCAAAAAGCCAACCGCGCGGCCTGTCATGACGTGCTGCTGGTGACGCGTGGTGGCGGCTCGCTGGAAGATTTGATGGGCTTCAATGACGAAACCGTGGCACGCGCCATTCATGCCAGCACGATTCCGGTGGTGTCGGCGGTCGGCCACGAGGTCGACTTCAGCATCAGCGATTTTGTCGCCGACCTGCGCGCGCCCACGCCGTCGGCCGCCGCCGAACTGCTGGTACCTGATGGCGATGATTTATCGCGTCATCTCGCGCAACGCCGCGATCGACTCGCGCGCTTGATCACGCAGCGAGGCGAGGCATCCAGTCAGCATCTCGATCACCTGCTTGCGAGGCTGCAGTCACGACGCCCGCAGGCACGACTGGCACAAGGCCGCGAACGCCTGCAGCATCTGCACGCGAACCTGGCAAACCACATGCGCCGCGTGACCGACGACCGCCGCACCCGGCTGGCCCAGCTGCAGCTGCGATTGAACGCGCAACATCCGCGTCAACGCCTGCCCATGCATCAACACGCGCTTGAAGAACACCACCGCCGCCTCCACAACGCCATGATGCAGCAACTCGAACGCCACCGTTCCACCTTGGCATCGACCCGCCGCGCCCTGCACGCGGTCAGCCCGCTGGCGACGCTGGAGCGCGGCTACGCCATCGTGTTCGATGCCGACGGCAACGTCGTGCGCTCAAGCGCCAACGTCGCCAGCGGCGACCAACTCACCGCACGCCTCGCCGACGGCAGCATGCGCTTGCAACGGATCGACGAGCCATGAGTCATCGCGCATACGACCACACCTTCGTCATTCCGGCGAAAGCTGGAATGACGGCAATGGAATCCAAACCCAGAACGCACATCCGCAAGGAGAATCCATGAAAGCCTCGGACGTATTCGTCAAAGCCCTGGAAGCCGAGGGTGTCAAAAACATCTTCGGTGTTCCCGGCGAGGAAAACCTCGACATGGTCGAGTCGCTGCGCCATTCGTCCATTCGACTGGTAGTCACCCGCCACGAACAGGCTGCCGGTTTCATGGCTGCCACCTGGGGGCGTCTGACCGGCACCGCCGGCGTGGCGATGTCGACCCTGGGTCCCGGCGCGACCAATCTCGTGACCGCCGCCGCCTACGCGCAACTTGGTGCCATGCCGATGATGATGATCACCGGCCAGAAGCCCATCCGCCTGCACAAACAGGGCTTGTTCCAGCTGGTCGACGTGGTCGACATGATGCAGCCGTTGACCAAGTACACACGTCAGATCGTGTCGGCGCAAACCATTCCGGCACGTGTCCGTGAAGCTTTCCGTCAGGCCGAGGAAGAACGCCCTGGCGCAGTGCACCTGGAGCTGCCCGAAGACGTCGCCCGCGACGAGGTCGAGGAGCTCAAGCTGCTGCCGACCGAGTACGCGCGACGCCCCACGGCCGACGAGGTCGCACTGGTGCAGGCCGCCGAAGCCATCAGCCGCGCCAAGCACCCGATCCTGATGATCGGTGCCGGCGCCAACCGCCAACGCACTGCCCGCGCCTTGCGTGCCTTCGTCGACAAGCTGGCCATTCCATTCTTCACCACGCAAATGGGCAAGGGCGTCATCGACGAAGAACACCCGCTGTGGCTGGGCAATGCCGCGTTGTCCGACGGTGACTTCGTGCATCGGGCCATCGACAACGCCGACACCATCATCAACGTCGGCCACGACGTGGTCGAAAAGCCGCCGTTTTTCATGCGTCGCGGCAAGCGCACCGTCATCCACATCAACTTTTCCTCGGCGCAAGTGGACACGGTGTACTTCCCGCAGATCGAAGTGGTGGGAGACATCGCGCACACCGTCGAACGCCTGACCAGTGCCGTGGACAAGCAACCGGATTGGGACTTCTCGTTCTTCGACACCGTGCGCAAGGCGTTCCGCGAGCAATTGCGCGAACATGCCGACGACGACCGTTTTCCCATGCATCCGGTACGCATCGTCGACGACACGCGCAAGGTCATGCCCGACGACGGCATCATCTGTCTGGACAACGGCATGTACAAGATCTGGTACGCCCGCTACTACAAGGCGCGCCAGTCCAACACCATTTTGCTGGACAACGCCCTGGCCTCGATGGGTGCCGGCCTGCCCTCCGCCATGGGCGCCAAAATGGTGTATCCCGGGCGCAAGGTCATGGCCATCTGCGGCGACGGCGGTTTCATGATGAACGCGCAGGAGCTGGAAACCGCCGTGCGCCTGAACATGGACCTGGTCATTCTGGTACTGCAGGACAACGGCTTCGGCATGATCCGCTGGAAGCAGGCCGACATGGGTTTCGAGGAATACGCCATGAACTATGGCAACCCCGACTTCGTCGCCTTCGCCGAAGCCCACGGCGCCCATGGCCATCGTCCCGAAAGCGCGGATGAATTCGTGCCCACGCTGGAGCATGCTTTCGACGAGGGCGGCGTGCATTTGATCGACCTGGCCATCGACTATTCGGTCAACCAGAAAGTGCTCGACGAGGAAATCAGCAAACGCAGTGCCAAGCTGCTTGACCCGTCCTGACTCGGAAAGTCACATGAAACCTTGACGCACATCCATCCCTCACCGTCATTCCGGCGAAAGCCGGAATCCAGTGTCTTTCGTGCTGGCTTTACGCGTAGAAGACGCTGGATTCCAGCTTTCGCTGGAATGACGAGTCATCGGAGACAATCGCATGTTGAAAAAACGCTACCCCTATTACCTGGCCAACAAGGCCATGCAGCCCAACACCGATCTCGAGGTGCTGGACAAGTATTCGGGCAAGGTCGCCACGCGCGTGGCCATGCCTGATGCCAAGGCGATCGAGAAGGCCATCCGCGCGGCGGTCAAGGCGGAAATACCGATGCGCGAGTTCAAGCCGTGGCAGCGCCAGGAAGTGTTGAATCATTGTGTCGATCGCATGACCGAGCGCAGCAAGGAACTGGCCGAGGCCCTGTGCGTCGAAGCCGGCAAACCCATCCATGACGCCCAGGGTGAAGTCTCGCGCCTGATCGACACCTTCCGCATCGCCGCGGAACTGGCGCCGCAAACCGGTGGCGAGGTGATCAATCTGGAGATCGCCAAACGCGCCAACGGCTACCGCGGTTTCACCAAGCGCGTACCGATCGGCGCGTGCTCGTTCATCACGCCGTTCAATTTTCCGCTCAACCTGGTCGCGCACAAGGTCGCGCCGGCGATTGCCGCCGGCTGCCCGTTCGTGCTCAAACCGTCGGAGAAAACCCCCATCGGGGCGTTGATCATCGGCGAGGTGCTGGCCGAGACCAAGCTGCCCAAAGGCGCATTCTCGGTGTTGCCGGTACTGGGCAAGGATTCCTCGCCCTTCGTCGAAGACGAACGTCTGAAGCTGCTGTCGTTCACTGGTGGCCAGATCGGCTGGGATCTCAAGGCCCGCGCCGGTCGCAAGAAGGTCGTGATGGAGCTCGGCGGCAACGCCGCGTGCATCGTCGATGCCGACCAGGGTGACCGCCTCGATTTCGTCGTCGACCGACTGATCTTCGGTGCGTTCTACCAGTCCGGCCAGAGCTGTATCGGCGTGCAGCGCATCTACGTGCACGAATCGCTGTACGACAAGCTCAAGCGCAAGCTCGTCGCCAAGACGCGCAAACTCAAATCCGGCGACCCCAAGAAGAAAGACACCTTCCTCGGCCCCATGATCAACGAGGAAGCGGCCGAACGTTTGCATGGCTGGGTTCAGGAGGCCAAAGCCGACGGCGCCAAAATCCTGGTCGGCGGCAAGCGCAAGGGCAACATGCTCGACGCCACCGTGCTCGAAAACGTGGCCGATGACGCGACCGTGAGCTGTCAGGAAGCATTCGGCCCGGTCTGCCTGCTGGCGCCGTTCAAGAATTTTGACGAGGCCATGAAGCGCGTCAACGATTCCGAGTTCGGCCTGCAAGCCGGCGTGTTCACCAACGACCTGACCCACACCATGCAGGCGTGGGACCAGCTCGAACAAGGCGGCGTGGTGGTCGGTGACATTCCCAGCTTCCGCGTCGACAACATGCCCTACGGTGGCATCAAGCGCTCCGGCCTCGGTCGCGAAGGCATCAAGTACGCGATGCAGGACATGACCGAGGAACGCCTGCTGATCATCCGCGACGCATGAGTGAAACCTTGTACACGCTGACCGGCCTTTGCACCCACGAGGTGGAGATCAGGAAAAGCCGGTTTCTCGCCCAGGCCGCCCCGGTGGAGTCACCGGAGGCGGCCATGGCATTCGTGGACAAGGTTCGCCACGCCGACGCCAACCACGATTGCTGGGCCTATCGCATCGGTCAGGCCTATCGTTTCAACGACGACGGCGAACCCTCCGGCAGTGCCGGCAAACCCATACTGGCCGCCATCGACGGGCAACAACTGGACTGTGTCGTGGCCGTGGTCACGCGTTGGTTCGGCGGCATCAAACTCGGCGTCGGCGGCCTTATCCGCGCCTATGGCGGTACCGCCGCCGAATGCATGCGCCGGGCCGAGACCGTGCCGATCATCGCCAAGACCCGCCTGACTCTCACCTGTGGCTACGCGGACTGGCCGCTGATCAAGGCGCGCATCCAGCCCATGCAGGCAACCTTCCACGGCGAGGATTTCGGTGCCAGAGGGGTGCGGATCACGCTGGATATTGCGGACGAGCAGGTTGCATCACTCAGGCAACTGGTCGCCGATGCAACGCACGGCCAGGGTCGCATCATTCCGTTGGATGCTGCATAGGTTCATCAAACCGCTTCACGAATTTCGCAGTCCGGTACGAGCCAGACCGCCGCTTGCGGTAATCTGTCGCCCACGCGACGCGATGCTACCGAGCGCTCCGCTCAACCCCGATCCATTGCCCAACGCAAAATGACATGCAACGACAACGGATAGCCGTGATCGGCGCGGGAACGGCCGGGCTTGCCACGACCCTTCTGCTCGGCCAGCAGGGCCATGACGTCACGCTTGTGGAGCGCGCCGAGGCGCTGACCACCACAGGTGCCGGCATCCTGCTGCAGCCATGCGGGTTGGCGGTACTGGCCGCGATCGGCTGCCTTGAGCACATGCAACGCTACGGCCACCGAATTGATGCACTGGACGGCATGACGCATTCGGGCCGGCAGGTGATGAAGGTCCGTTACGCGCACCTGAAAGAGCCGCAGGATGTTTTCGGGTTGGGTGTGCATCGAACCGCGCTGTGCCATGTGCTGGACACGGCGACGACTGCGGTGGCACATCGGCGCTGGTTTGGCTGTGCGGTCGAATCGGTGCAACAGCGCGGTGACGAAGCCCTCGTCCATTTTTGTCAGCACGACACACGACATTGCGAGGCGTTTGATGCGGTCATCGTCGCCAATGGCAGTGCCAGCCGCTTGCGGCCTCCGGAGCTGGTGCGTTACGACCGCCAATATCCGTGGGGAGCGATGTGGTTGATTCGGCCGCTGCACAAGGCGCCTGCATCACTCGACCAGCCACTGTTGCAACAAAAGTACATCGACTCTTCGATCATGCTGGGCATTCTTCCGACCGGGAGCATTCCGGATGACCCTGATACGCGCCTGGCCAGCTTGTTCTGGAGCGTGCCGATCGCGCACATGCCGGACTGGCAAAACGGCGAGCTGGACCTGGCGGGGTGGAAGGACGAGATCGCGGCCTTGTGGCCGGACGTGTCGGCGTTGATCGACGACATCGTGCATCCGTCACAACTGGTCGCCGCGACCTATCGCGACGTGATCATGAAACGCTGGGGTGCGGGACGCATGGGCATCATCGGGGATGCGGCGCATGCCATGAGCCCGCAGCTTGGCCAGGGCGCGAACATGGCCTTGCTTGATGCGCTGGCCGTGTCCGAGGCCGTGCGGGCAAGCTCGGATTGGGATCCGGTGTGGGACACATACGCATCCGAGCGTGGCGGTTCCATCCGCTTCTATCAGCGCATGAGTCGATTCCTGACGCCGCTGTTCCAATCAAACATGTTCGGTGCCGGCACGCTGCGCGACTGGTCGTTTCCCGTCTCGCACCGGATTCCGTGGCTACGCCGCCAGATGGCCGAAACCGTCGCCGGCCGAAAACGCAAATGGCTGTGGTAGGGGCGTAGGTCGGGTTGAGCCGAAGGCGTAACCCGACGTCGGTATTGCATCACGGCATGTCGGGTTGATGAAGCCAACCCGACCTACAGAAACCACGTGTGAATGATCTTCATGGGGCATCGGGGTGGATGTACCCCGACGGCAGCAGCTGCTTGTCCTTCATCGCCTGCAAGTAGCGGTCGCGCAGCAGGGTCTGGCGGCTGACCATCGGAATCTTGCGCCCGGCGATGAACACCTGGTCGGCGAAGGTCGACAGTTCCAGCGGGTCGCCGTTCCAGATCACCACGTCGGCGGCTTTGCCCGCTTCCAGCGTGCCCAGTTGATTGTCCATGCCGTAGATCTTGGCCGGATTCAGCATCAGCGCCTTCAACGCATCCAGCCACGACAGTCCGTTGGCGACGGCATTGCCGGCGGCCTGGGTCATGTTGCGGGCATTGTGGGTGTCGCCGGTGGCGAAGGCGATCAGCACACCGGCTTGTTGCAGGCGCGCCGCGTTCTTGAGTGTCGAGCCCAGGGTTTCGAAATGTGCCGGCAGGTCTTCCAACGGGTTCAGCAACACCGGAACATGCGCGGCCGCGAGCTGGTCGGCGACCATCCACGCCTCGGCACCGCCGGAGATGATCAGCTGCAATTTGAAGTCACGGGCCAGACGCAGCGCCGCTTCGATGTCGCTGGCACGATTGACGTGCACCACCAGCGGCACCTTGCCGGCGAGCACCGGTTGCAGGGCATTCAGATCCAGCCGCGTCACCGCGTAGTCGCGGCGCTGGTTGCTGGCGTAGGCACTCTGGTTGTCGGCGTAATCGCTGGCATCCTGCAGCGCTTCGCGCAGCATCAACAAAGCGGCGGCGCGTGAACCGCCGGCCTGTGCGGCTCCGGCTTCGCCCAGCGCGGCAAACATCGCCGCCGGGTCGCGATGAATGAAATCCTCGGTGGAGCCGAGGTCGATGATGGCGCCCTGCCCGGCAATGATGTGTTCTTCACTGCCGGTGGGCGCAACCATCGCGCGGGTGACGCCGGCAATGCGGTTGACCGGGATCAGCATCGAGCGCGGGTTGATGGCGTCGGCCACGTCGAACGCGGCGCTGAAGCGCGAATCGCCAGCGGAGGCGTCGCGGGTCTCGCGTACCGAACCGACTTCCACCACGCCGAACTGGCTCTCCGGATCGAAGATGCCCGGCGTGACGATCTTGCCGCTGGCGTCGATGCGCTCGGCATCATCGGGGACGTCCACGTCGGTGCCGACCGCGATGATCTTGTCGCCCTTGATCAGTACGGTGCCGTTCTCGATCTTGCCGGCCGCACCCAGCGTATGCACCGTGCCGCCGACAATGGCCCAGGTCTTGGCGTCACTGCCACCGGCCTTGGCTGCAGCGTCGGCTGACGGGTCGTCGGACGGCTTGTCGACGGGACTGCAGGCAACGCAAAGCACCGCCATCAGCATGACCAGATATTTCATTGTGCAGTCTCCGTGGCGGTGGTGGCATCGGCGCGCGGCTCGATGAAGGTACCGAGCATGAAGTCGGAGGTGGACTGGCGTTGCGCGTTGTCGCGGTCATACACCACGGCACCATCCAGGAACACCTTCTCGGCGTGCGTATAGACGCTGAACGGGTCGCCATCCCAGATCACCACGTCGGCATTCTTGCCCTGCTCCAGCGAACCGATCTGGTCAGCCAGCCCCAGCACCCTGGCCGGGTTGAGCGTCATCCACATCACCGCATGCGCCTTGGAGATGTCGAGCCCGGCGTGCTGGCCGGCCGCCCAGGCCTTGGCCACCTCCTGATTTAGACGCTGGATGCCGTTGGGATCGTCGGAGTGGATCAACGCACACGCGCCGCCGGCATCGACCATCGCCAGATTGGCGCGGATGCCGTCCCAGGCCTCCATCTTGAAGCCCCACCAGTCGGCCCACGTAGCCGCGCAGGTGCCGGCCTCGGCCAGCATCTTCGGAATCTTGTACGCCTCCACCGCATGATGGAAGGCGGCAATGTGGAAGCCGAACTCCTGCGCGATGTCCAGCATCACCGCCATCTCGTCGGAGCGGTAGCAATGCACCTGCGGGCGGATCTTGCCGTTCAACACCATCGCCAGCGTTTCCTTGGCCAGGTCACGCTTGGGGGGTGGCCCGGCGGCGGTGCGACCCTTGGCGTCAACCTTGGCTTCCCATGCTTTCCACGCGCGGTCATAGGCTTGCGCATCGGCAAACGCCTGGCGGTAACCGGCGACATTGCCCATCAACGTGGACGGAAATTGGTGGCGGCTGCCGTAGACGCGCATCGGGTTTTCGCCGCAGGCCATTTTCAACCCGTACGGCGCATCGGGAAACTTCATCGCCTGCACGGTGATCGCGGGAATATTTTTCAGCACCACGCCACGACCACCGATCAGGTTGCCGGAGCCCGGCAGGATCTCGAGCGTGGTCACGCCGCCGGCACGCGCTGTGTTGAACCCCGGGTCCTGCGGCCACACCGAATGCTCGGCCATCACCTCGGCGGTGGTCGGGCTGGTCATCTCGTTGCCGTTGGCCGTGGAGCGCACCGCCGGCGACGGATACACGCCAAGATGCGAGTGCACGTCGATCAAGCCCGGCGTCACGAACTTGCCGCTGGCGTCGATGACGACGGCAGCGGCGGGGGCGGAAACCTGCTTGCCGATCGCGGCGATCTTGCCGTCACGCAACAGGATCGAGCCATCGTCGATGCGCTCACCTGTACCAGTGAAGATCGTCGCGTGCTCGATCAGCGTGGTTTTCGATGGCAGTGGCTCGTACGTCGAGGGAAACGCATTGGGTGGAAACTCGGTCGGTACCGACGATGCCGCGTGGGCGGCCATACCGCCGCCGCACGCCAGCGACAACGCGAGCATCATCGCGCGCAAACGTGATCGTTTCATTCTCGGACCCCATGCAGTAAAAAACGCCGTTTCTACCTTGGCTGGCAACCTGCAGATGATCCGTTCCGCGACCCGTCAACGGTACACGGAACACGTAAAATTGTCTCGCTTTACGTAATGAAAACAATCCTTTGGCTGAGTATACGCACGCTACTGAGGACGCTCTCGGGGCCACTGGCGCAAGCTTTGCTGTCCGTTATCGCAATCAATGGCTGCCCGGTGCTCCAACACCCATCGGATGGATGGTGGGGACTTGGCTGCGCTGCCGGTAAAATTCCTGCACCCGCTGTTTCGATTGCAGTTCTTTGGCATGCAACTCGGCATAAGTCCGGCACCGCAGCACCGGCAGGTGCGTGCCGACCGGGATGAGCTTGACGCAAACCAGTCGCTGCCCATCCTTGTTCAACAAAATGGGATCGACCGTGTCCTGATACGACGCCAGTTTCGCCCTGGCCCGCTTGTCCATGGCAGCAACGGTGCCGAATTGCTTGTACAACTTGGCCATGTTGTCGAACGCCTGATTGATGGTGGCGCGCTCTTTTTTGCTTGTCAGTTGCCAACGCCCGCCGGGCAGCATCTGTTCCTGGATCGAGGCAACCAGGGCGTCAAAATCCGCTTTGGATTTGGCCTTGAAGACCGGATCGCCATCCACTTCGGGTATCGCGACCGATGGATTTTCCGGCGCGACCGGACCCTGCATCCCGGAGCGTGCCGCGCCGCTGGATGCGCAACCCTGCAATGCCAGTGCACCAACCACGAGCGCGATAATCAACTGACCTGATCCCCATTTCATGTCTTGCTTTCTCCCCGGATATGTCCGTCGATATTACCTCAGCCGGTATACCCACGAACATCACGCCGAATGGAAAGGGTAAGCAAGCACATCGGCAATGGCATCGGTACCGGCCAGACACATCAGTAACCGCTCGATACCCAGGGCCACGCCGGCGCAATCGGGCATGGCATCCAATACGGCGAGCAGCGATTCGTCCACCGGCAACTCGACTTGCCCATGTTCACGCCGGCGCTCGTTGTCACTCTTGAAGCGCGCTCGTTGCTCGGTCGCGTCGTTGAGTTCGTGATAACCGTTGGCCAGTTCGTATTGCCCCAGGTACAACTCGAAGCGCTCGGCCACGGGCGGCGTATCGGGTCGGATGCGCGCCAGCGCACACTGGCTGGCCGGGTAATCACGAATGACCATAATCTCGCCGGGTTTGAAGTGCGGCTGTATGTGGTGGGTCAGCAGCAGATCAAGCCAGTCGTCGCGGGTGAGCCCGTCCGCATCGATGCCGAAGTTCGACAGCGGCTGGCGCAAGGTTTCGATGTCGGCGACAAACGGGTCGATGCCCAGGTGCTCATGAAACAGTTCGCGATAAGTGGCGACGCGGACAGAGCCGACCTGCCCGATCATGGCCTGCGCCGCTCGCACCAATTCGACGGTTTCGTCGATGAGCCGGCGATGGTCCCAGCCCACGCGGTACCACTCGAGCATGGTGAACTCGGGATTGTGCCGCCCCCCGGCTTCGCCATTGCGGAACACGCGACCCAGTTCGTAGCAGTCGCCGAGGCCTTCGGCGAGCAGACGTTTGAGCGGATATTCCGGTGACGTGCGCAGATAGCGCTCGCGCGCACCAGCGTCGACGTGACCGCTGAAACGGGTGACGAAACTTTCGATGTTCGGTTCGGTGTTGCCGGCGGCGGACAGGATCGGGGTTTCGACTTCGAGCACGTCACGCTCGACAAAGAAGTTGCGGATCAACGTGTACAGGCGTGCGCGCAAGCGCAATGCCTCGTTCCTGGACACGGTCATGCGGCGTGCTCGTCGATGAACGCCACCAGACGCGCTTCGTCCCAGACCTCGACGCCAAGCGTTTCGGCCTTGGCCAGCTTGGAACCGGCCGCTTCGCCGGCAACCACGAAGCTGGTCTTTTTGGACACACTGCCGGAAACCTTGGCGCCGAGGGCCTCCAGTTTTTCCCTGGCCTGATCGCGGGTCATCGCGGACAGGCTGCCGGTAAGAACGGCGGTTTGCCCGGCCAATGGTGATGCGCTCGTCGCTGTGCCGGATTCCGACGAGGCATCCAGCAGACGATGCATGGCTGTTTCGGCTCCGCGCAGTGCTGCAAGCGAGTCCTTGTCGTCGAGAAATGCCTCGAGATTGGCGGTGGCCGCTTGCGACAGGCCCGCGGCGGTGCGCCACTGTGCGGGGCCTGCGTCGATCAAGGCATCCAGCGTTGCATACGTTTTGGCCAGTCGTTCGGCACTGGTGGGTCCCAGCTTGCCGATGTCCGCCGTATCGAGCAGCACGCTGAAATCGAGACGTTCACGCAGTGCCGCAGCCGGCACACCTTCATCCCCGAACGTGATTCCGGCCGCCAGCAGTGCATCAACGACATCCTGATTGCCCGATTGCGCGAAAAAGCTGGCGATGGATTCGGCGACCTCGCCGCCGACATCCGGCAGGACGCGCAACACGGGCGCGGGCGTGGATCGAATAAAGTCAAGTGAACCCAGCCACTTACATAATATTTTTGCAGTGCTTTCGCCAATATGGTTGATGCCCAACGCAAACAGGAAACGGGCCAGCGTGGTTTGCTTGCTGGCCTTGATCGCCTGCACCAAGTTGTCCGCCCACCTGGTGGCCACCTTGCCGGACTTGACGGTTTCCGGCGTGGTCCCGTCGCGCTCGTCGGCAAGGCGCTTCATGCGCTGGAAATCATCCTGTGACAGCCCGTACAGGTCAGCGGGCGTCTTCACCATGTCGAAACCGACCAGCGCCTCAATGTAGCGCGTGCCCAAGCCGTCGATATCCATGGCGCGGCGCGAGGCGAAATGGATCAATGCCTCCTTGCGCTGTGCGGCGCAGACCAGTCCGCCGGAGCAGCGCCATGCGGCGGCGCCCTCTTCGCGCACCAATGCCGAATCGCAGACTGGACACGCCGTCGGCATGTGCCAGGGCGTGGTGCCATCGGGGCGACGCTCGGGAATGACGCGTACCACCTCGGGAATGACGTCACCGGCACGGCGCACGATCACGCTGTCGCCCACGCGCACATCCAGGCGCTCGATCTGGTCGGCGTTGTGCAAGGTGGCGTTGGTGACGGTGACACCGGCCACCTGCACCGGTTCCAGCCGGGCCACGGGCGTGGCGGCGCCGGTGCGGCCGATCTGGATGTCGATGGCCTTGACCGTGGTGGCCTGTTCCTCGGCCGGAAACTTGTGCGCAATGGCCCAGCGCGGCGCGCGGGCGACAAAGCCCATGGCTTGCTGGCCGGCGTAGTCGTCCAGTTTGTAAACCACACCATCGATGTCGTAAGGCAGCTTGGCGCGTGCCTCACCGATGCGGTGGAAATACGCGAGCAGGCCGTCGAAGCCGTGCGTGGTGTCGACCACGGGTGATACTGGAAGGCCCCAGCCGCGCAGGGCTTCGAGCGTGGCCGAATGCGTCGAAGGTAGCTCGCCACCTTCGACCACGCCGACCGCATAGGCGAAAAAGCTCAGTTTGCGGCGCGCCGTGACCGTCGGATCAAGCTGGCGCAGGGAGCCGGCGGCGCCGTTGCGCGGGTTCGCCAGCGGCTTGTTGCCGCCTTTCAATGCGCGCGCGTTGAAGGCTTCGAAGTCCTTGTGCAGCATGATGACCTCGCCGCGCACTTCGAGCACGTCGGGCCAACCCTTGCCACGCAGCTTGAGCGGGATCGCGCGAATGGTGCGTACGTTGGCGGTGACATCCTCGCCGGTGGTGCCGTCGCCACGCGTGGCACCGCGCACGAAATGTCCGTGCTCGTAGCGCAGGCTGATGGCCAGGCCATCCAGTTTGGGTTCGACGGAAAACGTCAGATCGTCGCGATCCAGCGTCTGTTCGATACGGCGCACGAATTCGGCCACTTCATGGAAGCGGCTGCGATCGTCATCGCCCTCCTGCTCGAACGCATTGCCCAGCGACAGCATGGGCAGCTCGTGGCGCACTTCGGCAAAGCCGCCGTCGGCTCGGGCTCCGACACGGCGCGTGGGCGAATCATCGGTGGCCAGTTGCGGATGTTCGGCCTCCAGCGCCTCCAGTTCGCGCATCAGTTTGTCGTACTCGGCGTCCGGAATGTGCGGATCATCCAGCACGTAGTAACGGTAGCCGGCATCATCGAGTTCGCGGCGCAAATCGGCGGCGCGCTGGTTGGCCTGATCGGGCGTGGGAGCTGTGGTCATGGGGTGATCCCGCGGAACTGATGCCCATGATAATCGCCCGGCAAAGACCTGACATGCACGTCAACAGACAGGGTTTTGGTAGGCTGGAAACTTCCCTTGCCCAACTTGCGTGACCGCATGCATTCGATCGCTGTCCTGGCCACGGCCGCTCCTGCACCTTTCGACCTGACCGGGCATCCGATCGGCTGGATTTCGCTGGCCCTGTTCGTGCTGGCCTATGTGGCCGTCATCCTCGAAGAGCGCATCCATATCGCCAAGTCCAAGCCGGTGATGCTGGCGGCGGGGCTGATCTGGGCGTTGATTGCCTGGAAGACCGGGGGCGATCCGGGCGTGCGCCATGCGTTCGATGCCATGTTCCTGGAATACGCGGAGATCTTCTTTTTCCTCGTGGTGGCAATGACCTACGTGACCGCCATGGGCGAGCGCGGCGTGTTCGAGGCGCTGCGTGTCAAACTGGTCGGGCGCGGTTTCAGCTACCGGCAACTGTTCTGGATTACCGGGGTGATCGCGTTCTTCCTGTCCGCGGTGCTGGACAACCTGACCACCGCGCTGGTGATGTCGGCGGTGGTGCTGGCAGTCGGCATCGGCAACGTGCGTTTCATCACCATCGCCATGATCAACCTGGTGGTGGCGGCCAATGCCGGCGGTGCCTGGAGTGCGTTCGGCGACATCACCACGTTGATGGTGTGGCAAGCACACAAGGCCGAATTCTTCGACTTTTTCCGCCTGTTCGTCCCCTCACTGGTGAACTGGCTGATTCCGGCCACGATCATGTTCTTCGCCCTGCCCAAGGGACATCCCGACCCGGTCGACGGCGATGCCGGCATCAAGCCGGGTGGCATCGCCATTTGCGCGACCTTCGGCATCACCATCCTGATCACCGTGATCGGCAAGCAGTGGCTGGGCATGCCGGCGGCCTACGGCATGCTGACCGGACTGGCGCTGCTGAACATGCTGGCCTCGCGCATCGACCGGCGCCAACGCCGCTATGCGCTGGCCCGGGGTGTCGAGCACGAGCGCTATTCGATTTTCCGCATCATCGCCAATGCCGAGTGGGACACGTTGCTGTTTTTCTACGGCGTATTTGCCTGCGTGGGCGGGCTGGCGGCGCTGGGTTACCTGGCGATGGCGTCCGACTACATGTACGGCACGCTCGGCTACACCATTGCCAATACCGGCATGGGCGTGCTTTCGGCGGTGGTCGACAATATTCCGATCATGTACGCGGTGCTGCATATGAACCCGCCGATGGACCAGGCTGATTGGCTGCTGATCACGCTGACGGCCGGCGTTGGCGGCAGCCTGCTGTCGATCGGCTCGGCTGCCGGCGTGGCGCTGATGGGTGCCTCGCGCGGCATGTACACGTTCGCCAGCCATTTGAAATGGACCTGGGCGATCGCCCTGGGTTACGCCGCCAGCATTGCCGTGCATTTGTGGCTGGCGGCGCACTGGTTCGGCGCCTGATCGAAACAGGAGTCCCCACATGCATCATGCCAGCGAGATTCTGCTTGCCTTGTTCATCGTGTTCGTGGCCGCGCAGGTCGGTGCCGAGGTGGCGCAGCGCCTGAAGCTGCCCGGCGTAGTCGGCGAGATCATCGCCGGCTGCGTGATCGGACCCTCGGTGCTGGGCTGGATCCAACCCGCACAGATCGCTGCCGGCATGCCGCTCGATGTGCTGGCCGAGATGGGCGTGGTGTTCCTGATGTTTTCGGTGGGGCTGGAAACACGGCTGGACGACCTCAAGAAGGTCGGGCGCAGCGCCATGATGGTGGGCGTGCTTGGCGTCATGTTTCCGTTCGTGGCCGGCGCCTTGTGGGCGCACGGCGGCGGCTATGCGTGGACCGAGTCGATGTTCGTGGCCGCGGCCATGGTGGCCACCTCTGCCGGCATCACCGCACGCGTGCTGCAGCAGATGGGCGTACTCAAACGCATCGAAAGCCAGGTCATCATGGGTGCGGCCGTGATCGACGACATTCTGGCCATGTTGCTGCTCGGCGTGGTGTCCTCGCTGCACGAGGGCGCCGCTCTGGACTGGCAGCGCCTGATCCTGACCCTGGTCGGAGCCATCGGTTTCGTGTTGGTAGTCGGCTGGGGCGGCGCGCGCATGATGCGCCGCGATTCGCGCTGGCTGGATGCTCCTCTCAACCCCCATTCGCCGCTGGCGATCGTGCTGGCGATGTGTCTGGGGCTGGCGTTCGCGGCCACGCGTTTCGGTCTGGCGGCGATCATCGGCGCGTTCCTGGCAGGCATGATCGCCAGCGAGTCGCGCCATCACAAGTCGCTGGAGAAGCAGTTTCAACCCTTGCTGACGCTGGTGACGCCATTCTTTTTCGTCGTCATCGGCGCACGCATCGAGTTGGCGCAGCTGGCGGACAGTCATGCCTTGTGGATGCTGCTGGTGATCACCGTGATCGCCATCATCACCAAACTTGCCGGCGGTTTTCTGGGGGCGCTGTCGATGGGCAAGCGCGGCGCAACCATCGTCGGCTTCGGCATGGTGCCGCGCGGCGAAGTCGGCGTGGTAGTGGCCAGCCTGGGTCTGGCCGTGGGCGCGTTCGGGCAACAGCTGTACGCCATCATCGTGGCCATGTCGTTGCTGACGGCGATGATCACTCCGCCGGTGCTCGCACTTCTGATGCGCAAACATCCCGAACCCGAGGATGACACGTAGCGATACGGGCTGCGCTTGCCTGACCCGGGAATGGCGCGCACCATGGACTGTGCTGGCGTTCAGTTTCCTTCGCGACCCTATGCCGTCGTCCGGTTTTGCCGGCATGCCGTCCCTCAAGGACATACAAGGAGAATCCGCATGAAACGTTTTGTCCCTCTTCTGTTGCCGTTGGCGTCGGCACTGGCCCTCGCCGCCTGTTCACCGTCGTCGCCGTCCGATGACAATCCCGCCGCGACCGCTTCGGCGCCGGCAGCGGCTGTCAGCAGCAGCGCGACCGCCATGGCCGGCACGACGGCCAAGACCACGCCCAGGCACGCGGCATCGGTGCCCGCGCTGGGCAAATACCACTGGCAGCTGACATCCGCGACCGCATCCGATGGCAGTCGCATCGATGCGCTTTTTGCCAACCCCGACAAGCCGCTGCAACTGGACTTCCGCCATGGCCAGCTCGACATCAGCAACACCTGCAATGGCATGCACGGTGCCTACGAGGTGGCCAACGGCAAATTGAAGGTCGTCGGTCCCATGGCGCAAACCATGAAAGCCTGCGCGAACGACAAGTTGATGGCCATGGACAAGGCTGTCGGCCAGATCCTGCAAGGCACGATGACCATGACCCTGAAAACCTCGGGCGACCAACCCCGCCTGATGCTGATCGACGCCAAAGGCGACAAGCTGGTGTTTGCCGGCGAGCCGACCGCCAGCACGCGCTACGGCAGCAAGGGCAAGACCGTGTTCCTGGAAGTGGCCGCCCAGACCGTCGAGTGCGAGCATCCGCCGGGCACCGCCGATCAGTGCCTGAAAGTGCGCGAGCGTCATTTCAACGACAAGGGGCTGACCGTCGGCAAACCCGGCCAGTGGCATCCGCTGACGCACTCCATCGACGGCTATACACACACCGATGGCGTGCGCAACGTGTTGCGGATCAAGCAGTACAAGGTCAAGAATGCGCCAGCCGGCGCTGCGTCCACCGCTTACGTGCTGGACATGGTGGTCGAGTCCGAAGTTTCCACGCACTGACGCAACGCACGCAAACGCGCATCGAGTTCGCGCAGGAAGGTTTCCGGGAGCGTGGCCTGTACCGGCACGCTCCAGCAACCGGCATGCGCGAACTCGATGCATTTGATGGCGTCTTTTTCGGTCATCAGCACCGGCGCATCGTCGCCAAAATCGATGTCCGCACGCACGAACGCATGGTGATCGGGAAAAGCATGTTCGATCACGCCCAGCCCCTGCGCACGCAGACTGTCGAAAAACCGCTGCGGATGGCCGATGCCGGCAACGGCGTGCACACGCTTGCCGGTCAACGCGGCCAGCAGTTGCACACGCTTGCGATCATTCACACCACGCACCTGATCACCCGACAAGTGCATGCCGATCTCACCGTGGTGCGCTGAATCGCCGTTGCAAACGCGATAGTCGACGCGGCACAGGCGTGACGGCGGCTCGCGCAGCGGTCCGCACGGCAGCATCAGGCCGTTGCCGAGGCGGCGCTTGCCATCGAGCACGCAGATCTCGATGTCGCGCTGCAGGCGATAATGCTGCAAGCCGTCGTCCGTGATGACGACGTCGCAACCATCGTGCAGCAACAGTCTTGCCGCGGCCGGGCGATCGCGCCCCACGGCCACCGGACACCCGGTTCGCGCATGGATCAGACAGGGCTCGTCGCCGTAACGCGCCGGCTCGGCGACATCCGGCAGCAACGCCGGTTCGTGCTGGCTGCCGCCATAGCCGCGACTGACCACACCGGGTTGCCAGCCTTGTGCGCACAGCCACTCGACCAAGGCAATCACCAGCGGCGTCTTGCCGGTGCCACCCAGCGAAATGTTGCCCACCACCAACACCGGAACCGACAGGCGTTCACTGCGCAACCAGCCGTGTCGATACAGCCAGACACGTGCGCCGACCACGCCGCGATACAGCCAGGTCAGCGGACGCAACAGCCAGGGCCGCCGACTGCCGTCGTACCAGCGTTGCGTGATGTGATCGGTCAGGCTCATGCGGGCGTCATGTGCGGGCGGGTCAATCGCCGGCGGGTGCTGCCGACGCGCCGGCCGATTCGTGGAACTGCATGCGATGCAGGCTGGCGTACTGTGCGCCCAGTGCCAGCAGGTCGGCGTGAGTGCCCTGCTCGACGATGCGGCCCTGATCAAGTACGGCGATCTGGTCGGCGTGTTCGATCGTGGACAGGCGATGGGCGATGACCAACGAGGTGCGATCGCGCATCAGCCGCGACAAGGCTTCCTGGATCAGGCGCTCGGACTCGGTATCAAGCGCCGAGGTGGCCTCGTCCAGCACCAGGATCGGCGCGTTCTTCAGGATCGCGCGGGCGATCGCGATGCGTTGCCGCTGGCCGCCGGAGAGCAGACTTCCGCCCTGCCCGATCGGCGTGTGGATGCCTTGCGGCAACGGTTCGATGAACTCCATCGCGTTGGCCGCGCGGGCCGCAGCGATGATCTGCTCCTCGCTGGCGCCGGCCAGTTCGCCGTAGGCGATGTTGTTGGCAACGGTGTCGTCGAACAGCACGACCGTCTGGCCAACCCAAGCCAACTGCCGCCGCAGGTCGGCCAGTCGATAATCGTCGATGACGTGGCCATCGAGCAGGATCTCGCCGGACGAGGGTTCGTAAAAGCGTGGCAGCAGACTGGCCAGCGTGCTCTTGCCACTACCGGAACGGCCAACCAGAGCCGTCATGGTGCCAGCGGCACAGGCCAGGTCCACGCCGCACAGGGCCTGCGTCGCCGCATCCGGATAACGCATCGACACATCGCGGAAGACCAGATCGCCACGGGCACGCGACAAGCTGCGCCGGCCTTCGTCGCGCTCCGGCGGCGTATCCAGTACCTGGAACACCTCGTCGGCGGCAGCCATGCCGCGCTGGATGCTCGCCTGCACCGTGGCCAGACGCTTCATCGACGGCAGGATCGCACCCATGCAGATGATCATGGTGGTGAAGTCGCCGGCGGTCATGCGCTCGATGATGCCCGGCCGCGTGGCCATGAACACGATCAGCGCCAGCGACATGGCCGCCACCGTCTGCACGGTCGCCGACGACATCGCGTTGGTGGTGGCCACCTTGATGTTGAGCTGGCGGGTGCGCCGGGTCACGGCGCGGAAACGTTCGCTCTCGTAGGGTTGACCGCCGTAGACCTTGACCTCGCGTTGCCCGTTGACGGCTTCTTCCACGGTCCCGGTCACCGAGCCCATCATGCCCTGCACGTGGCGGCTGATGCGGCGGTAGCGGCGGCTGACCACGGTCACGATCAATGCCACCACCGGCACCAGCACGATCAGCGCCAGGGTCAGGTAGGCATTGGTGTAAAGCATCACGCTGACCATGCCGATGATGGTCAGGCTGTCGGTCACGGCGGTCTTCACCGCGTCGGTCGAAGCATGCGCCACCTGTTCGGCGGTATAGGTGACGCGCGCCACCTGGTGCCCCGACGCCTCGCCGCCGAAAAACGACGACCCCAGGCGCAGATAGGTGTTGAAAATGTCCATGCGCATCTGCTGGACCACGTGGCGTCCGACATATGCGGTGCCGTAACGCTCTGAAAACGTGCCCAGGCCGCGCACCAGGAAGATGGCGACAATCCAGATCGGCATCCAGAAAATGGTCGACGGATCACGCACGGTGAACAGGCCGTCGAGCATCGGCTTGATGAAACGGGCAAACGCGGTCAATGCGCCCGCGTCGATGACCATGCCCAGAAGTGCCAGCACGACCACCGGCCAGTACGGCTTGGTGTAGCCGAGCAGACGTCTGTAGATGGGCCAGGTACGGCGGTCTTTCGTCTCGCCGGAAGCCATCGTCACCGACCCGCAGCCGACGCGTGCGGTTGCGTCGTGGCCATGGACAACCGATTGAACCCGAGCCGACCCAGCACGTCCATGGCGGTCACCACCGACTGGTGCGTGGTCCGCGCGTCGGCCTGCAACGTCACCGCGCGCGCGCGGTCGTCACCGGCCACGGCCACGATGGCCCGGCGCAAGGCGTTTTCGTCCTGCCCCAGGACCTGATGTCCGCCTACGTAGAAGTGTCCGTTGCGATCAATCATGACGACCAGTGGATGTGTTTGCGCGGTCGCGGCCTTGGCATGTGCCGTCGGCAGCGTGACCTTCATCCCTCCATGGCGTATGAATGTGGTGGTCAGGACGAAAAACATCAACAGTGTCAGCAGGACATCGATCAACGGAATCACGTTGATCTCGAAATCCGCTTCGCGGCGGCTGTTGCCCAAACGCATCGTTCACCTCACCGCGTAGTGGCGCGGGCCGGACGGCGGGCCGTCGGCGCTGCGCTCTTGGCGGCCTTGGCCGTCGTCTTGGCCGCTGCCTTCGGTGCAGCCGCCCGCGCCGGCGCGGGCGCTGCGGCAGGTGCGGCGACAGACAGGTCATCGAGCAGGACCGCGACCTGTTTTTCCATCTCCACGCAGTAACCGGTCACGCGGGAGCGGAAATAACGGTGCAGGATGTACGCCGGGATGGCCACGACCAGACCCGTGGCCGTGCACACCAGCGCCTGGCCGATGCCACCAGCCATCTTGGCCGGGTCGCCGACGCCACTGAGCATGACGGTCGTGAACATCTCGATCAGGCCGATCACGGTGCCGAGCAGGCCCAGCAGGGGTCCGATCAGGGCGATGGTGCCGAGTGTGTTGAGAAACCGTTCCATGCGATGGACCACGTGACGCCCGGTGTCCTCGATGCGCTCCTTGATGACTTCGCGTGGACGATCACGCACCACCAGCGCGGCGGCAAACAACTCGCCCAGCGGCGAGGCATCGGCCAGGGCTTTCAGGTGCTCGGTGTCCAGACGCCGGGCCTTGGCCCACTGGCGCACCTCGTCACCGAGACCGGGCGGGCACACCGCGTCGTGGCGCAAGGACCAGAACCGTTCCAGCACGATGGCCAGCATGATCGCCGAGCACAGCAGGATGGGCAGCATGGGCCAGCCGCCCGCCATCAGGATATCCAGCACGTCACCCTCTCCACGCAATATCGGTACAGACCGGCATCATACCAGCGCAGCCGCCCCGCCCTGTGCCGTGGTTGGCAGCTCGGCACGTTGCTCGGCGCATTGGTCAATGCGGTGCATGCATCACCACGAACCAGCCGATCACCGCGACCAGGTTGTTGGTCGCATGCATGATGATCGACGGCCACAGCGAACGCGAATGCAGGCGCACCCAGGCCAGCAAAGCGCCGAGCAGCGCCAGTGCCGGCACCGGATACCACGCGAACTTGAAGTCCGGCAGATGCACCGCGCCGAAAATGACGGCACTGATGGCAACGCCCCAGCCGACGCCCACGTAACGGATCAGTCCGGACAGCAAAACGCCGCGGAACAACGTTTCCTCGACCACCGGCGCGACACACACGACCATCAGCGCCAGCACGATGCGCATGCCGGGCGTGACTTCCATGCTCATTACGGTCACGTTCTGACTGATTTCGTGGCCGTTGGCCAAAAATTGCGTCAGCCACCCGCCGAACACCACCGCGACCACGCCGACCGCCACGGCAATCCAGAGAAAATGCAGGTTGTTCGGCCGCACATACCCGAAGCCGGGCGGATCGGCGACACGCCACATCGCGGGCCAGAACCGTCGCACCAGCCACAGCATGCACACGGCCGTCACGACCAGGGTGACCACGACCAAACCCACCTTGATGTCCGGCGCCTGCAACGAATGCATGATCGATTCGGTCGTTGCACCGTGCGCGAACAGGCCGCGGATCAATCCGTAGGCGAAAACCAACACCACGCCGACCACCATCTGCAGCACGAAGTAGAGCGCGACCATGCCCAATCCACTCCAGATGCCGGGCAGTCGTGGTGGTTGCGGGGGCAGGCCCGGCTTGAAGGAGTAGTTGACGCCTGTAGGTCGGTCCATGCGCTCTTCTTGCGTGTGAGGGTCGTGGTCAGGATCGGTCATTGTGCCCTCCTTGCGCAAACCGGGGACTTGGGCCGCGGGAGCGTGCCGACACAGTGCCGTTGATATCGCCCACAACAACGAAAGCTGCCGGACTACCTGACAAGTCGCATGTTGCCGCTCGTGTCCGTGATACTCGCACGTCAGCATGTCGTGCATGTGCCATACCGCATCCTCATCGACAAATCGTCAACTCGGATTCACGCTGGTCGAACAGGTGGTCGCACTCGCTGTTGCCGCCATCGTCGTGGCCATGGCGGTGCCGGCGATGGCCGGGCTGCTGACGCGCTCGGCGACCCGCGTCACCGAGGATGCCCTGTTCTCGGCGGCACGGCTGGCACGCAGCAGTGCCATCACCCACAACACGCATGCCCTGCTCTGCCCCAGCGCCGACGGCACGCACTGCAGCGATGAGCCGGATTGGCAGCAAGGCTGGATCGTGGCACTCGATCAGGATCATGATGGAGAGCCGGAAACGACCTTGCTCACCAGTGGCGTGCACGACCCGCATGTGCGCGTGGTCGGCAGCGCCGGGCGCGACCACGTGCGCTTCCGTCCGGACGGATCGGCGCCCGGCACCAACCTGTCGCTGGTGATCTGCCCGCACGCGAGCGAGGGCGGCAAGCCGCGCGTGGTGGTGATCTCCAACGCCGGCCGCATCCGCGAGGCGCAAGCCAGCAGCGCGCAACAGGCACGGTGTGGCAATCACATGCCTTGACATCGTCCGCCGTGATGTCCAGAATTGCGGGCTCGCTAGCCCGAATAGCTCAGCTGGTTAGAGCATCTGACTGTTAATCAGGGGGTCGCAGGTTCGAGTCCTGCTTCGGGCGCCACTTTCAGGCGTTGTGTGTAAAACCGCGTGTAAAACGTTCGCGGTTTTCGCACTTCTCGCCGCCATTTCCGTGCCCGCTTTTGCCGGCAACTACACCGTCCGCAAGCTGCACACGATGACCAGCCAGACTGGGCAGAGCAAGGTCGCTTTTCTGGTCGACGTGGCCCACTGGCTGCGCCACTACAGCACCGATACCGGCTTCGAGGCATGCGCCCGCATTGCCGCGGACGGCGACCGCTATGGCGTGGTCATCACGACCAGCAAAAGCCACTTCGGCTGTGCGATCGACAACACGATGCTGCCG
>DASSKC010000075.1:0-3608 GCA_035690885.1 Oleiagrimonas sp.
CGCTCCGGACCACCCGTGGCGCCACTCACCTCCACTTTCTCCGCCCCAATCGAACGCAGCCGCTCGTTGACTTGCTCATTCAAAGCCAAGGGGACATTTCTACTTGGCAGAAAAGGGGACATCTCTACTTTGGGTTGACAGCTCCGAGTTCTCCGCAAGCTGACCTGACCCGGTTCCCCCGCAAGACGAGGGCGCGCGTCGGGTCGCGCTACCGCTTCACGCGCGCTACATTTGCAAGTCGCAAGTCATGCCGTTCAGGAGTGTTGTCGATGTCCGTGTTGTCGTTGTTTTCCAAGTGCCGTGGTTGGTCGCTGTGCGCGGTGCTGGCGCTGGCGTGTGCACCGGGGTCGGCGCATGCGCAGGCGGCACAGAAGGCCGATCTGTTGATCACCCACGCGACGATTGTCGACGCCGCGCATGCGCGCACGGTGGCGGATCAGGCGGTGGTCATTCGTGGTGACGACATCGTCGCGGTCGGGGCCACTGATGACGTGGCGTCCGACTGGTCGGCGACCAGGGTGCTGGATGCGCGCGGGCGGTTCTTGATGCCGGGCTTGTGGGACATGCATGTGCACTTCGGTGGTCAGGGGCTGATCCCCGAGAACAAGGCGCTGATGCCGCTGTACGTGGCCAATGGTGTGACCACCGTGCGCGATTGCTCGGGTGATCTCGCGCCGGCCGTGTTGTCCTGGCGTGGCGATATCGCCAGTGGCAAGCTGTTCGGTCCGCGGCTGTTTTCGTCGGGTGCGAAGATCGAAGGCATCGATCCGAGCTGGACGGGCACGCTGGAGGTCGGCTCGAAGGCCGACGTGGATGCGGCGCTGGACAAGCTGCAGGCCGATCATGTCGATTTCGTGAAGATCACCAACAGCTCGCTGAAGCCGGAGTTGTTCCTGTATGCCGTGTCGCAGGCCAGCAAGCGTGGCATGCGTATCTCGGCACACATTCCGCTCGGGCTCACGGTCGAGCAGGCGGTCAAGGCCGGACTGACCTCGATCGAGCATATCGGCTACGCCTACAAGATGGGCGCCGAACACGAGGCCGCGATCGTGGCCGATTACCGTGCCGGACGCATCACGAGTACCGAGGCGCGCCAGCGTCTTGCCGCCGATTTCGATCCGGCCACGGCGATGAAGGCGTACCGCTGGCTGGCGGCCCACGATGTGTACGTGACGCCGACCGCGTATGAAGGCACGGTGTTCGCGCATCTGGATACCGACACCCATCGCGACGATCCCGAGCTGGCTTACATCGGCCCGGGCATGCGCGAGACCTGGACCTGGCGTGTGGCCCGTGCCGCGCGCGACAACGCTGCCGAGGTCGCCGCGCGCCATCGCCACGTCCAGGACGAACTGAAAGTGCTGCCGATGCTGCAAAAGGCCGGTGTGCGCATTCTGGTCGGGACCGATGCCGGCTTCCTCAACTCGTTCATCTACCCCGGCTTCAGTCTGCACGACGAGATGGAAACCTACGTCGAGGCGGGCCTGACGCCGGCCCAGGTGCTGGCTGCCGCCACCCGCAACGGTCCGCGCTTTTTCGGCAAGCTGGACCGCTATGGCAGCGTCGCCGTCGGCAAGGCCGCCGACTTGCTGCTGCTGGCGCGCAACCCGCTCGAAGACGTCAGTGCGACCCGCGACATCGATGCGATCGTGATGCGCGGCAAGCTGTATGACCGCGCGCAGATCAAAAGCATGCTGCGTGACGTGCGCCAGCAGGTGGCCACGTGGGATGCCGACGTGAAGGCGCATCGCAGCCAGATCGCCTTGTGGAAGACCGAGAACCACGCCGCCGCCATCGGCAAGGCCGAGCGCTACGCCGCCGATGCGCGCGAGCGCAAGGCTGCCGAGCACCCCTGATATCATCGCCGCCATGGGTGATTGCTGTTCCGACAAGGCATGCGAGCTGGAGGTGCTCAAGCGGCGCCAGGCATCCACGTTGCGCGTGGTGCTGGGCATCAATGCGTTGATGTTCGTGGTCGAGTTTGCCGCCGGCGTGGCGTCCGGTTCGGTGTCATTGCTGGCCGACTCGCTGGACATGCTGGGCGATGCGCTGGTCTACGGATTCAGTCTGTATGCGGTCGCGCGTGGCGTGCGCGCCAAGGCGCTGTCGGCCATGCTCAAGGGCGGCATCATGGCCGTGTTCGGTCTGTTCGCGCTGGGCCAGGTGATTTATCGATTGGCGGTGCCGGAAGCGCCGGTGCCCGCCACCATCGGCATCGTGGCGTGTCTTGCGCTGCTGGCCAATGGCGCCTGCCTGTTGCTGCTGCGGCGCCGGCGCGGCGACGACATCAACATGCGTTCGGTGTGGTTGTGCTCGCGCAACGACATCATCGCCAATGTCGCGGTGATGGCCGCCGCGGTCGGCGTTTGGCTCAGCGACAGCGGTTGGCCCGACGTGGTCGTCGGCGCCGGCATTGCCCTGCTGTTCCTGAAATCGGCCGTGACCGTCCTGTCCGAAGCGCGTCGCGAGTTGCGCAGCGCGTCGGCAGTGTGAGCGGGGGCGGGGGCGTCGGCGTATGCCGGGGAGCCGGGTATACGCCAGGGAACCGGGTTTATGCCAGGGAACCGGGTTCACTTATGGATGGCCCGTTCCATGGGCTTGCGTGTTTCCAGCGTCCATAAGTGAACCCGGTTCCCCCGCACACGCAAACTACCCCGCAAGAAGCTGCCCCGCAGGCCAGGCTTTCCCGCATGCCGGTCGGGCGTGCGCGTGATGTACCCTCATTCGCCATGTGATCGGCGAAGTGGAGCGGTGTTCAATGGGGTACGAATTGATCCTGGGGGCGCGGTAATGGACGTGTTCTGGCATTACCTGCCGCTGCTTGGCGTGCTGGTGGTCATCGTCGGGTTTGCGTTGCGCTTCAACCCGGTACCGGTGGTGGTCGTGGCGGGCATCGTCAGCGGACTGGCTGCGGGCATGTCGATGGGCGATATCCTGACCTTGCTTGGTACCAGCTTCGTGTCGGTGCGCGCCCTGTTGCTGTTCGTATTGACCTTGCCGGCGATTGGCGTGCTCGAACGCGCCGGGTTGCGCGAGCATGCGGGACGCTGGATCGGTTCGTTGCGCAGCCTGACATTTCCGCGCCTGATGGTGGCCTACCTCGGCTTGCGTCAGATTCTGTCGATGCTGGGTCTGACCAGCGTCGCCGGTCAGGCGCAGACGGTGCGTCCGCTGCTGGCGCCGATGGCTGAAGCGGCCGCCGAGAAGCGTGGCAAACCATTGAGCCAGTCCGAGCGCAACGACGTGCGCGCGTTCAGTGCCGGCACCGACAACGTCGGCCTGTTCTTTGGCGAGGACGTGTTCATTGCTCTGGGCGCGGTGCTGCTGATCCAGGGCTTCTATGCCCAACACGGCATCGAACTCAAACCACTGGAAATCGCCTTGTGGGCGCTGCCCACGGCCATCGCCGCGTTCGTCATCCACGGCATTCGCATCGTGTGGTTCGGCAAGCGCCTGCGTGGCGATGTACGGCACAAGGCCGGTCAATCGGAGCAAGTCGATCATGCTGAAGATTGAGTACGCATACTGGCTGGTTGCGCTGTTCCTGGTCGGGGCCGGCTGGCTCAATTTGCGCCAGCGGCGCTGGTGGCACGCGGCGTTCTGGCTGG
>DASSKC010000076.1:0-2583 GCA_035690885.1 Oleiagrimonas sp.
GTCGCCGCACCGAGGTCGACATGATCATAGGCGCCGGTCTTTTCATGCACGCAGCTTTCGTTGCGCGTCAAAGCCATCACTGGTCCGAGCTTCGGCAACGCGCGGATCAGGTCATCCCACGGCCCGTCCAACCGCATCACCGAATCGCCCACGCGACAGGCCACCATCTCGCCTTCGCTCACACCCAGGCACTGGGCCAGATCACGTGCACGCAAATCGGGTTCGTTGATGCGCCATTGACGCCACGTGTCATGCAGTTGCGCCGGCGGCACGGAGCGGATGGACATCGGTGTGTTGTGCAGCATGGTGGTTCCTCGCGTCATGGGCGGACTCGGTACCACCGGCCACCCGCGGGAGTCCCTGGAACGCCGACAAGCCTGCAAGCCAATCCCGTATGACTATGTCGACAGGCAATCGGCATGGACCAGGAGCAAGGGACCATCCCGCGGGGCCGATGGAGGGGTGAGGGTGAAATACACCGAATAAAGTAAATACGAATCTATCTCATTTGCATTTCATGTCAAGCCCCATGCTTTGCCCCTTGGTTGACAAGCCACCGGCCAGCGTTTCCACTACGCGGACTTGTCCCGCACTCGGTCTGCCATGGGTTGTCTGCCAATCATCGTCCTGTTTGTCCTGGGTACCGGCCTTGGCTGGTGGCTGAATGGCGCAACCGGCGCGGTGTGGGGCGCCGGTATCGGCATTGCCGTGGGCATCGCGGCAGGCCTGGCGCTGGTGTACGTGCTGCGCCGTGGCCACGTGGACCACCGTTCCGACTGACACATTCCCTCCGGCCATATGGGTGGCATACTCTCCGATTCCCTGTTCGCCACGGAGTCCCCCATGCGCCTGCTTCCCGTTGCCGCGCTGGCCGCCCTCGTCCTGCCATTGGCCGCTCACGCGGATGATCCGCATTCGTACGCGCAGCCGGACAAGGTCGTCATCACGCATGTCGACCTCGACCTGGCGCTGGACTTCCCGCACAAACGCCTTTCCGGCGACGCCACGCTGACCCTGGACTGGAAGCAGGCCGCAGCGAAAAAACTGATTCTGGACACGGACGAGCTGACGATCGACGGCGTCGAGGCCGTCGACACCGACGGCAGCACGCACCAATTGCGCTACACGCTGGCCGCCCCGGTCCCGCACATGGGCAGCAAGCTGACCATCGTCGCGCCGCGCCATCCGTCGCAAGTACGCATCCATTACGCCACCGCACCGAACGCCGCCGGCCTGCAATGGCTGCCGCCGGAACAGACCGCCGACAAGACCCAGCCGTTCATGTTCTCGCAGTCCGAATCGACGCACGCGCGCTCGTGGATCGCGCTGCAGGACACGCCGTCCGTGCGCTTCACCTGGAGCGCGCACGTGACCGGTCCGAAAGCGTTGCGCATCATCATGAGCGCACCCAATGACGCCACGCACGCGCTCGATGGCAACTTCACGTTCAAGCAGACCCATCCGGTACCGTCCTACCTGATGGCGATTGCCGCCGGCGACATCGCCGTGCGCGAAACCGGCCCGCGCAGCGCCGTGTACGCCGAACCCAGCGTGGTCGAAAAGGCCGCGCACGAGTTCGAAGACACCGAGCAGATGATCGCGACCGCCGAGAAACTCTACGGCCCGTACCGTTGGGGCCGCTACGACATCCTCGTGTTGCCGCCGTCGTTCCCCTATGGCGGCATGGAAAACCCCAACATGACGTTTGCCACGCCGACCGTACTGGTCGGCGACAAGTCGCTGGTGTCACTGGTCGCGCACGAGCTGGCCCATTCGTGGTCGGGGAACCTGGTGACCAATGCCAACTGGCGCAACTTCTGGCTCAACGAAGGCTTCACCACCTACGTGCAGGGGCGCATCACCGAAGCGTTGTACGGCAAGCGCCAGGCCAACGAGGAAACCCTGCTGGCGATCCAGTCGCTGGAAAAACACATCAAGCACGCCTCACCCAATGCGCAACGGCTGGTGCCGGAACCGCTGGACACGCACGGTGCAGCCGACAACGAGATGTCGAGCCTGGCCTACTCCAAGGGCTCGTGGTTTCTGCGCACGCTTGAAAAGCGCTTCGGTCGCAAGCATTTCGATGCCTGGCTGAAAAGCTACTTCAATCATTTCGCGTGGCATTCGATCACCACTGAGCAAATGCTGGCCTACCTCAAGACCCATCTGATCGACAAGTATCCCGGCACCATGAGCTGGGCCGAAGTCGAACAGTGGGTGCACGGCACGGGCATCCCGAAGGACGCGCCGGTACCCGATTCGCCGCGTTTCGACGCCATCGACAGCGAGCGCAAGGCGTTTCTTACCGGCACCCTGCCCGCCGCCAAGCTGGGTGCGGGCGACTGGAACACGCAGGAATGGATGTATTTTCTGGACGGCCTGCCGCAAAAAACCGATCTCGACCGCATCAAGGCGCTGGACGCGGCCTGGCACCTCACCGGCACGCCCAACGCCGAGATCGGCATGCGCTGGTATCGCCGCGCCATCGTTGCCGGCGACAAGGACGTGTGGCCGGCCGCAGCCGAGCACATGAAGCGCATCGGCCGCCTGTACCTGACCATGCCGCTGTACAAGGCCTTCGCC
>DASSKC010000077.1:0-8261 GCA_035690885.1 Oleiagrimonas sp.
TGCTGGTGCTGGCCTGGGTGCTGATCCTGGGGCCGAGGCTGTTGTAGGAGCCCACCCTGTGGGCGATGGCTTTACGGTTTCAACGCAACGCCGAATGGCACTTGCTCAAGCTCATGCGTGGCCGCTGTCACTGACTTGGCGCGTACGGCTCATGTAGGTCGGGTTGGCTTCATCAACCCGACGTTCAAGCTTGTCGGTCTACGTGGCAAGTCCGTCATCACGCTGACAGATAACTGATTGTCGGGTTACGGCCTGCGGCCTAACCCAACCTACTGGGTTCCTGATTCCTCATCCGTGCCGGGCCAGTCTGGTGGGCTTGAGCAAGTGCCATTCGTCCCTGACACCCCGCACGACTGCCACAGCGCGCAGGTGCAGCAGCGGGTTTACTCGCTGCTTTCCTTGAAGCGTTGCACGCCTTCGCGGATCACCTGGCGCGCATCGTCCGCGCCGGCCCAGCCCTCGATCTTGACCCACTTGGATTCTTCCAGGTCCTTGTAGTGCTCGAAGAAGTGGCCGATGCGCTCCAGCCAATGGCCGGAGACCTGGCCGATGTTCTCGATGTGCGCGTAGGCCGGGAAGATCTTCGGCGAGGGGATGACCAGCAGCTTCTCGTCGGTGCCCGACTCGTCGGTCATCTTCAGCATGCCGACCGGATGGCAACGGATGCCGGACCCGGCAATCAGCGGCAGCGGCAGGATCACCAGCGCGTCCAGCGGATCACCGTCACCGCCCAGGGTCCGCGGCACATAGCCGTAGTTGCACGGATAGCGCATGGGCGTGGACAGCACGCGGTCGACGAAAATCGCACCGGAAGCCTTGTCGACCTCGTACTTGACCGGTTCGGCATCCTTGGGGATTTCGATGACGACATTGATTTCGTTGGGCACGTCGCGCCCGGCGGAAACCTGATCCAGACCCATGATGGTTCCTCGTGAATTGATGGCAAAAAGCAGGGGACGAAAACGCGACGCTGCAGAGCCGAAGCCGTCCGTGGAATTCGGTCGACGGCGACAGAAGCGAAACGCACACGATTTAACCGAGCCATGATACAGGATGTCGCACGGTGCGGCTGGAGCCCGAGTTTCACGTCGCGACACGGGATTTTCGCGCGATGCGGCCACCCTGTTGCGACCAACCGCATCGACAATTAGTGTACGGGTGGATGGGTGATGTTGTTCCCATCTGTTCCGGATTGTTCCGTATTTGCCTGAGCGCCATTCATGTCACTCCGAAATACCGTGTGAATCATATGGCCCATGCAGGCGCGGCAATTGCCATTCACTTCCCTCCCCCAGGTTTTCAACCGACCGCAAAAGCGCTGCTTTGCCGGTCGGTTTTCGTGTGGAAATGACCATGAAAAAATTTCGACTTCTCGCCTCGCTTCTCGTCGCCATTCCCTGTGTTGCCATGGCCCAGGGATCGCCATCCTCGGCCAGCGAAAGCGACATCGCCGCGCGCGTCAAACACGTGCTCAGCACCACCCCGGTCATCGACGGGCACAACGACTTGCCGTGGGAAATCCGCGTCAACTTCGGCAATGTCGGCCGTATCAACCTGGAAAAAAGCACCGCCGACCTCACCGTCAAGACCGATGACGGCTCGACCAAAACAGTGCACCTGATGACCGACGTCCCGCGCATGCACGAGGGTCACATGGGTGCGCAGTTCTGGTCGGTGTGGATTCCGGCCACGATCACCGGTCCGAAAGCCGTCGAGATGGCGCTCCAGCAGATCGATCTGGTCCACAACATGTGTGCAAAGTATTCGCAGGACTTTGCCATGGCCTACACCGCCGCCGACATCAAGCGCATCGAGAACAACGGCAAGATCGCCTGCCTGATCGGCATCGAGGGCGGCGAGATGATCGACAACTCCATGGCCGTGCTGCGCGATTTCTATCGCCTTGGCGCGCGTTACATGACCTTGACCCATTCGCTGACCACCGATTGGGCCGATTCGGCGACCGACAAGCCCGAGCATCACGGTTTGACGCAATTCGGTCGCGACGTCGTGCTGGAGATGAACCGGCTCGGCATGATGGTCGATATCAGCCACGTGTCGCCGGACACCATGCGCGACGTGCTCGACACCACCAAGGCACCGGTGATCTTCTCCCATTCCAGCGCACGCGCGCTGGTCGATTATCCGCGTGACGTGCCCGATGACGTCCTGCGCAGGGTCAAGAAGAACGGCGGCGTGGTGATGGTCAACTTCTACCCGGTATTCGTGTCCCAGGCCGACAACGTGTGGTGGGCCAAGCACGCCGGCATTTCCAAGCGTTATCACACCCAGTACGTCGGCCAGCCCGAACGCATCAAGGCGGCCATCGCCAAGTGGGAGCAAGCGCATCCGCGACCCAAGGTCACGATTGATCAAGTCGCCGATCACGTCGAGCACATCGCCAAGGTCGCCGGCTACCAGAGCGTCGGCATCGGCTCGGACTTCGACGGCATCGGCATCACGCCGGAAGGACTGGACGGCGTCGACAAATACCCGGCCTTGTTCCGCGAACTGGCCCGCCGCGGCTGGACCAACGAGCAACTGGCCGGCCTCGCTGGCCGCAACGTGCTGCGCGTGATGAGCAAGGTCGAGCAGGTGGCCAAAAAACTGCAGGCCACCGAGCATCCGTCGCACGTCACGCTCGAGGTCGACGACGACAACGCCTGATGATCCGCTGACCGGCAAGGGCTGCCAATGAACGGCCTTGCTTAAGACTGGAGCCCTTTTCCGTCATTCCGGCGAAGGCCGGAATCCATTGCTTTCGAAGCATGAAATCCAGCTCGTGTAGGTCGGGTTGGCTTCATCAACCCGACGCTCGAGCTTGTCGAGCTACGCGGCATCCTGGTCATTGCGGCTTGCCGGTTGCCATATCGATCACATCGATGTGCACATTGCCGGGCAGCGGCGTATGGATGCCTGATTCGATCTGGTCGATCCGCTGCACGGACGGACACAAGGTCTGCACCTGCGGGCGCAGAACCTGCAGCTTCTTGCGGATGCGCGTGCGCAGCGCCGTGGCCATGTGGGTGGCGCGCTGGCGCAGCTGCGCGGCGGTGTCGAGGTTGCCGGCAAGTGCCTTGGCCACGGCTTGTTGCAGCATGTCCGAGGCCAGCACTGGCACGACGCGTGCGGCGAGCTGGCGGGTGTACTTCCGGAACGCGGGACCATGCCAATCCCGGCTGCTGTGGCTGCGCGCGATGCGCGCCTTGAGATCGCCGGTCACGGCGTCGAGGCGCGTGCTCAGCTCGCCATTGGCGGCAGCCTGCGGCGCGGAAACGGCAGCCTGCTCGCGCACCGCTTGCGCGGCGAGGTCGACCGCGCGGTTCGCGATGGTTTTCACCTTTGGCTCCATGTCGCGCACGATGTTCTCGATCACGGTGACGCGGTCGCTGTCTTCGGCGTCCAGCGCAATCGGCTTGCCGTCCACGCGGAGCCGGCCATCGTGCAGATAAAGACGACGAGGCGCCGGTTGCGCACGCTCGAATCGCACGCCATCGTCCGTGATGGTCACGTCGTAGCTGCTGCTGGCGTGGCAGGTGTCAAGCAGGCTTTGTGCATGCACGCTGCCTGAAGCCAGCACCGCGGCAGCCAGCACGATCACGGGCAGGCAATGTCGCACGGCATTCACCTCCTGGTATCAAATGGGTACGTGGGCAGGCTGACCGTGCGCAGGCGAATCGACGCTGAATGGCCGTGGCCGGCCTTGTCGATCCGTGCCAAAGTCAAACGCTGCTCGGGGCAATTTTCTGGGGTGCGATGTCAATCACGTGTACTGCGTGACTCATGTACACCGGGTGCCGTCATGCGTTGCTTGAACTCGGCCGGCGTCAGCATTGCGGCTGGTTGCGGCCGGTGTCGCAACAACAGTTTGTCGCCCGTCACCAGACACAGGTCGTCGTGAGCGGCCAGGAGATCCCATATGTGCTGATCGCCGGGGTCTGGTGCGACCATGCCGTGCGCGGGTTCGAGTACCACCGCATCGCGCGCCAAACTGGCGAGCAAGACCTCGATCTCGTCATCGGCCAGACCGTGACGCTTGCGCAAGGCTTTGCGGTGCAGCACGTCGCTGTACTCGGCCAGCAATGCAATCGACAGCGCGAACGGGAACCGCGCAGTCACCATGCTCTCGACAATCCAGGCAGTGGGAGCCTCCTCGCGTGGTGTCATCAAGCCGGCCGCCAGCACGTTGGTGTCGATGACGGCAACCAGCGTCATGACTTGCGTGCTGCGCGTGTCTCGCGCAAAGCCAACGTCATCGCTTCATCGGCCGCGAGTGCGCTGTTTTCGCGCGCCCGGCGCACCAGCTGGAGGGCATCACCCTCGGTCTTGATGCCATAGAACTCCAGACTTTCGTCGATCAGCTGTCCGATGGTCTTGTTGCGTCGTGCCGAGGCTTCTTTCAGCGCACGATACCGGTTTTCACTGAGATTGATGGTGAGGCGGTTCATGAGGCGGGCTGGTGCATATGTGTGTACGCACATTGTCGCACAAATGCCTCCTCGTCACCCCGGCTACAGCCAAACAGTGCCATTCGTCTCCGCTGCCGCTCTTGCCGAGGCACATACGCACATCAATTCAGGCATTCGCCTACACATCATCCGCGACGTGGTTCACGGATTGGACGGGCGCACAGGCGTCATCATGCGCTGGCGTCGGCCGCAGGGCCACGTGCTCGTGCTCGTGAATCGGCCCATGGAGGGAGTTGTCATGATCAACGTAGTACTGGTCGACGACCATGATCTGGTGCGTGTCGGCTTTCGCAAAATCATCGAAGAAACGGCCGACATTACCGTGGTCGGCGAAGCAGGTTGTGCCGATGCCGGCCTGCAATTGATTCGCAAGAAAAAGCCCGATGTTGCCCTGGTGGATGTGCACATGGACGGCATGAGCGGTCTGGAGTTGACCGAGCGCGTGGCGCTGGCACACCTGGCCACGCGCATCGTGATCGTGACCGTGGTCGACCAGGCGCACTTTCCGCGGCGCCTGATGGATGCCGGCGCCATGGGCTATCTGACCAAGGCCTGTTCGGCGGCCGATCTGGTCGGGGCGATTCGCCGGGTGGCGGCGGGCCGGCGTTATCTCACGCCGGCCATTGCCGAGAGCGTGGCATTCTCGGCGCTGGATGGCGATGCCTCGCCGATGGACGTCCTGTCCGACCGCGAACTGGAAGTGGCCATCATGCTGGTCGGCGGCAAGAGCCTGAACGATATCGGCAAGCAACTGAGCGTCAGCCCCAAGACCGTGTCCACGTACAAGCAGCGCCTGATGGACAAGCTGGACGTGCATCACGTGATCGATCTTGCGCGCCTGATGAGTGTCCACGGCATGCTCAAGGGTTGCGGGTACGCGCCGTCATTTCTGCAATAGCGTGCGGATGATGTCCTCGGGACGAAATGCACTCGTGTAGGTCGGGTTGGCTTCATCAACCCGACGTTCAAGCGTGTCGAGCTACACGGCAAGTCCGTCATCCCGCTGGCAGATGGCTGATTGTTGGGTTACGGCCTGCGGCCTAACCCAACCTACTGGGCACCCAATTCCTCACTCGTGCCCGGCCAGTCTGGCGGGCTGCAGTAAGTGCCATTCGTCCCCGGCACCGTTGTTTTCAGGCCTTCCAATCAGTGCGAAGGAGTTGTTCGGGCGCCATCAGCGGCTTGCCGGTTGATGTTGGTTGGTTATAACATAATTATAACCACTGAAAGTCAAAGAGGTGCGTCGTGAGAACCACCATTCGGAAAATAGGCAACTCGCAAGGTGTCCTGATTCCCAAGCCGTTGCTGGCCGAAGTCGGTCTGGACGGTGATGCGATCATGACGGTGGAAGACCATGCGCTGGTCTTGCGCCCGGCAAACCGTGCGCCGCGATCCGGTTGGGCCGAAGCGAGCAGGCGAATTGCCGAGGCCGAAGATGACGGTTTGGTGTGGCCCGACTTCGAGCATGACGAGGACGCACAGTGGCAATGGTGAGGCGGGGAGACGTGTGGTTGGCCGCACTTGATCCCACCCTCGGCAGCGAGATCCGCAAAACGCGTCCCTGCATCGTGGTTTCACCCGCGGAGATGCATGAGCATTTGCGCACCGCCATCGTGGCGCCGATGACCACGGGCAGCCAGCCGGCACCGTACCGCATACCCGTGCAATTTCAGGGGAAAAGAGGACTCGTGCTGCTGGATCAGGTACGTACGCTGGACAAGCGGCGGCTGGTCAAGCGCCTCGGCATGATCAGGACCAATACTCTGGAGAAGGTTTGCAGCACGTTGCAAGAGGTATTTGCGCTGTAGCGATCGTTGTTTCATGGTCCTGCCGGAAGCTGCCGTTGCACGGAAATCCCCTTGCCGCCGTTGTAGATGGAAGAATGAAGTGTGCACTTAACAGCACCATATGACAGGTGCTATTGTCAGTCCATCAAATATGCTCTATGGGTCTGCCGCGATGGTCAAGTTTTCCGAAGACGTTGTCCCCCTGACGGATCTGAAGGTCAATCCCGGCAAGGTTGTCAGGCATGTGGCCACGGCGCACCGTCCGACGTTGCTTACCAGTCGCGGTCGTGGCGTGGCGGTGGTGCAGTCCATCGGCGATTTCGAGGCGGCCGAGGAAGAGCGTGCGTTCATGCGCGCTGTCCTGGCGGGCCTGAACGACCTCGAGTCCGGGCAGGAGACTTCCTTGCAGGAAGCCAAAGCGCGGCTGGGTTTGTAAAAGGGTGGCCAAAGCCATCCTCACGTTCGCCGAGTCCGCACTGCGGGACCTTGAGGGCATTCGCGACTGGTATGCCGGTGAGGCCGTTCCAGATGTGGGGCAGAGCCTGGTGGCGGAGATCGTCGCGCATGTCCAGGCCCTGCAAGCGCACCCGGACATGGGCCGGGTGGTTCCCGAGTTTGGCCAAACTTACCTGCGCGAGCTGATCCATCCCCCGTTTCGCATCGTCTACAAGCGCGAACCCGAAAAAGTGCGCATCGTCAGGGTCTGGCGCAGCGAACGGTTGCTGAAGCTGGCGGGAGAAACGAGTGATTGAGCCGTTTGGAGATGTCCTTGAAGTATCCGTTTTCAAACCGTTCGAGGAAACGGGTAGAGCCCTTCGTTTACGCCTATTGTTGCAATCATGGAGCATGAGTCCATAATTACATGGATGATTACTCGCAAACTGTCGATGGCACTTGAAAGAGCGCTGGATGAATCCCCTGCAGTGGCGCTGCTGGGGCCGCGTCAAGCTGGCAAAACCACGCTGGCGCTGGAAGTCGCCAGGACTCGGCCAGCGATCTACCTGGATCTGGAATCGGAAGGTGATCGCGCCAAGCTGGCCGAAGCCGAGCAATACTTGTCGCAACACGAGGACAAGCTCGTCATCCTGGACGAAGTCCAGCGCACACCGCAGCTGTTCCGAAGCTTGCGGGGCCTCGTTGATTCGGGACGTCGGCGTGGTTTGAAAACCGGTCGTTTCCTGGTGCTTGGCTCGGCATCCCTGGATTTGCTTAAACAGTCCAGCGAATCATTGGCCGGGCGCATCCGCTATCTGGAACTGGCGCCGCTGAATGCTGGCGAGGTGGCCTCCAGTGAGCTTGAAACCCTGTGGTTGCGTGGCGGCTTCCCGGATAGCCTGCTCGCCGCTTCCGATGCCGCCAGCCTGCGCTGGCGCAGGGATTTCATCCGCACCTATCTTGAACGCGACATACCGCAGCTTGGCCCCCGCATTCCCGAGGAAACCCTGCGCCGTTTCTGGACCATGCTGGCCCATCAACAAGGCGGGCTGCTCAATGCCGCGGCACTCGCCCGCTCGCTTGCCGTCGACGGCAAGACCGTGGCTTCATATCTGGATCTGCTCGTGGATTTGCTGCTGGTGCGGCGACTTGCGCCATGGCACGGGAACGTGCGCAAACGGCTGGTCAAGTCACCCAAAATCTACGTTCGTGACAGCGGCCTGGTGCATGCATTGCTCGGTATCGACCATCTCGAGGCCTTGCTGTCGCATCCCGTGGCCGGCGGGAGTTGGGAAGGCCTGGCCATCGAATCACTGATTGCTTCGGCGCCGGAGGGCACCGAAGCACACTTCTACCGCACCGCTGCCGGCGCCGAAATCGACCTGCTGCTGCATCTTCCCGGCGACGCGCGGCCATGGGCCATCGAAATCAAGCGCGGTCTCGCGCCGAAACTCGGACGCGGCTTCCACTCCGCCTGCGAGGTCGTGCAACCACTGCAGCGCCGTGTCGTGTATGGGGGCTCTGAACGCTTTCCGCTTGGCGATGGCGTGGAAGCATTGCCACTTGCGGG
>DASSKC010000078.1:0-30773 GCA_035690885.1 Oleiagrimonas sp.
AACCGTCGCCTGGATCATCTTGCGCGACGCCTCAGCGACGCCGCGCGCCGCAACCTGCGCGCAGAAGAAGAGCAACGCCGCCACATGGCGGCCGAGCTGCACGACGAACTGGGCCAGAACCTCACCGCCATCCAGACCCGCGTCAAGCTGGCACAGACACGGCTGCGCGCGGCAGGCATGAGTGACGTGTCCGCGTCCATCAACGAAATCATCGGTCACATGCGCGCGGCCGTGCGGCGCATGCTGGACAGCCTGCGCCCGACCGTGCTGGACGAGTTCGGCCTGGCCCGGGCACTTGAAGAAGGTCCCATCCAGAGCCTGCTGCATTCGGCCGGTATCGCCTACGAATTCGATCTGCACGGCGACCCGCATCATCTTGATGAAGACACCCGTCTGGCGATCTATCGCGTGGCGCAGGAAGCGGCTACCAACGCGGTCCGCCACGCGCATGCCAGCCACGTCCACCTGCGCCTTCGGGTCGCCGACCGCAACGCACAGCGGATCGTATTGCTGGACATCCGCGATGACGGCATCGGCCTGCCCGACGGCCGGCCACCCAAGCGCGGCGGACGTGGCCTGCAAAGCATGCACGACCGGATCACCGCGCTGGGCGGCATTTTCCGCATCCGTGCGCACACCCGCGGCACGCGCTTGCACATCCTGCTGCGCGCCCCGCTGAAAAGCCCTTCCGGCAACCTTCCTCGTCCGGACCCGGTCGCGACTAGGAATCTTTCTGATACCGCAACCTGAGCGACACCGTTAAGCTTTTGTTCCAGTGATGTGGGGGAGTCGCCATCCACATGGATGGCGGACCTGGGTCGATTGTGGGGACAGTCGACCCGAGCAGGAGGCAGGATGCTTCCTGGCCGGTACTGGATACGCCCGACGTCGGGTCGGATGATGCGAATCCGCAACCGTGCAGGCCGCTGGCAGAACAGGATAAGTCTCTGTCGCGGCCCTTTTATTGCCTCTCGAACACCTCAGCGCACCGCTGGGTGCCATGGACCGCGGACGTCCTCGTCCGCACTCTCGGCATACACGCCATGCGGACGGGGACGTCCGCGGTCCACGCGATCAACCGATTCAGGATTCGCCGTGCAACGGCCGGCTTGAGCCTCAGCCGCGCTGCTTCTTGCGCACGTACAGCACCAAACTGTGATCCTCGATCACGTAGCCGTGCTTTTCGGCCACATCCTGCTGCAGGCGCTCGATGTCCTCGCTGACGAACTCGATGACGTGACCGGTGTCTACATCAATCATGTGGTCGTGATGTTGCCCGCGATCGAGCTCGTATACCGCCTGTCCGCTTTCGAAATTGTGCTTGACGACGATGCCCGCCGCCTCGAACTGGGTCAACACGCGATACACCGTGGCCAGGCCGATTTCCTCCTCGCCGACCAAGAGCTTCTTGTAGATGTCCTCGGCCGTGAGGTGGCGTTCTTTGGAGTCTTCGAACAAATGCAGGATGCGCATGCGCGGATGCGTCACCTTCAAGCCGGCCTTGCGCAGTTCTTGCGATTCCTGGTCCACAGGGATTCCTCGTCGATATGGCCCGAGACAAAACGGATCGGAACATGGGGAAGCTATGATCGAATCGGACGTAGGCGGCATGATGTCCAGAAAGTTCGCAGGTCGTGCTGCGTGGCGCCGTGCAGGCTGGCTGCCTGTGCAAGCCTCGCGGCGCGGCATGCGGGCTTTCTGGACATCACCCCTCATTTTAAAATCAAACGGCAGGGTTCGCTGTGCCTGTCCGCCATCCTGCGTTACATTGTCTCGACAGGCAACCAGCCTGCCTTCACCAATGCGCCTTGTCTGGCGGACAGACACACCGAATGACGCCTGCGTCCGATTCGATCAGAGCTTCCCTAGTGTATCATCCCTCCCTTTGCATTCACCGGATTTGCCGCATGCGAACGCTACTCCACAGCCTGACCTGCACGCTTCTGGCTACCGCCCTGGCCGGCTGCGGACTGGTCTATCATCCGCCGCTGCAGCAGGGCAACCTGCTGGACAAGGAAACCGTGGCCAAATTGAAGCCCGGCATGACCCAGCACCAGGTGATCACGCTGATGGGCACGCCATCGGTGACCTCGCCGTTCAGCCACGACCGCTGGAACTACGTGCACGAATTCGCCGCCGAAAACGGCGACGTGAAAGTACGCACGCTCAAGCTGTTTTTCGACAACGGCACGCTGACACGCACCGAAGGCAGCCTGTTTGCGGCCAACAACAGCGAGATGCTCGAGCAGGCCCAGATGTACCAGAAGGCCGGCACCGACAACGGCAAGGCCGCCAGCGACAAGCCCAGCGGCGAAAGCAACTGACCGACGCTCAGCGCGCCCGCCGGCGGCGCGCCTCCATCGGGTCAAGCAACAGCGGGCGGTAGACCTCGACACGATCGCCGTCGCGCAACACCTGATCGGGCTTCACGCGCCGCCCGAATACGCCCAGGCAATCGTCATCCACGCGTACGTCCGGTCGATCCGCGGCCAAGCCGGAGTCAGCCACCGCCGTGGCAACGGTCGCACCATCGGCCAGCATCAGTTCACGCGACCACAGATGGCCGGGTTCGGCGTACACCACTTCCACTCGAATGCGGTTGTTGTGGTCAGGCATACACACGCTTGGCCACACGGCAGAAATCATCCACCATGCGACTGGCCAACCCCTGGAAACCCAGCTTGAGTGCCATGCCGCCAAAGCGCCCGGCGTAATCGAAATCCAGCGTCAGGCCCACCTTGCAACCGCGGTCGCCCAGCGCCGTGAAGCTCCACTGGCCTTCCAGCGAGTGGAATGGACCCTCGACCAGGTCCACGGTGATACGATCCGGCGCCTGGGCCACGTTGCGGGTGGTAAAACTGTGGCGCAGGCCGGCAAAGCGCAAATCCAGCTTGGCCACCAAAGCGTCACCATCGCGCTCGAGCACTTTCGCCCCGGCACACCAGGCAAAGCGACTTGGGTATGCTTCCACATCATTGACCAGATCGAACATCTGGCTGGGTGAAAAGCGCACCAGTGCGCTGCGGCGAATTTCGATCACGGTTACCCCGACAAGACATCATCCAGCGCCCCGCGGCGCTTCCCTCCATATATCTTAACGGACATGGCAAAAACCAAGGGCAAAAAGAAGCCGGGCAGCAACACCATCGCGCTCAACAAGCGCGTCCGGCACGAGTACCACATCGACGAACGCTTCGAGGCCGGCATCGCGTTGCAGGGCTGGGAGGTGAAGTCGCTGCGCGCCGGCCGCATCAACATGAGCGAAAGCTACGCGTTGATCAAGCACGGCGAGATCTACCTGTTCGGCGCCTCCATCCCGCCACTGATCAGCGCCTCCACCCACGTCGTCGCCGACGACCGCCGCACCCGCAAGCTGCTGCTCAAGCACCGCGAGATCGTCGAGTTGATCGGCGCCGTCGAGCGCAAGGGCTACACCCTGGTCGCCACTGCCATGTACTGGAAAGGCAACCACGTCAAGGTCGAGATCGCCCTCGCCCGCGGCAAACAGGCGCACGACAAGCGCAATACGGAAAAACAACGCGACTGGGATCGCGACAAACAGCGCATCATGCGCGCGCACAACAAGGTCGGGTGACACCGGCTTGATGTATCGGGCAGCAAACCCATATACAATGGGCAAGAGCAAATCGTTCCCCGGGGGTGTTTCTGGCTTCGACGGGGGTAGTGCGATAGCTTGGTGCATGTCGAGGGGGTAGCTTTCCTCGTTAAACCAGCTGCAAAACTCATAATTGCCAACGACAGCAATTACGCTCTCGCCGCTTAAGGCGTAGCCCCGAACCCACTTGTGCTCGTGCTCGTCGGTGTAGGGTCATTATCACGGGATCGCCGGTCTGCCGCCGTCTGAACGCAGCCCGGCCAAAACAACCAGACTGGTCCTTGGGTGCGCTTTGTCGGCCGTGCTGCCCCGGGACGAGATCCAACGGACGACTAAACATGTAGTACCGGGCGTCAAACGCCTTCGGACGCGGGTTCGATTCCCGCCACCTCCACCATACAAAGCAAAGCCGGCTCCCACTCGGGAGCCGGCTTTGCTGTATTTTGCTGCCAGCGCCGACACTGCCCGGACATCACACAAGCCTGCCTCGTTGAAGGCATTGTGCTCGCCAGTTGCACCGTACAACTCGTTGTGGACGCCCGCGAGCGCAGCCCCGCGATCGCGTCACATGAAACCCGACACGCATTCAGCCACCTGTCGCGGATGCCGCAGATGCAGGTGATGCGGTCCGTCAATGTGTTCGACGCGGATCTCGCGGACCTGGTCGGCACGTTCGCGCAACTGTGCCGGTGGTAGGTATGGCGTGGCGGGCTTGGACAGCATCAGCAACGTGGGCGCCTGGATGCCGACGAGCAGACGGCGCACCTGGGTTTCGTCGGTGCGCAACAACGTGGGGCGGCGCAGGCGCGAGTCGCTGCGCCAGGTGAAGCCACCGTCCGTGGCTTGCAGGTTGCGCTCGACGATGGGGCGGACTTCGTCCGGCTGCAGGCCGTCGACTGCGATGCGGGCGCTGATGGCTTCGTCGATGCTGACGAAGGTACGCGGCTTGCCGTTGGCGCGCTGGCGTTGCCGGTGGGCCTTGCGCCAACGGTCGAGGGTGTTGGTGCCGTCGTCGGCGAGTGGCCCCAGGCCCTCGATCAACAACAGGTGTTTGATGCGATCGGGCGCAGCCGCAGCGGTCAACGAGGCGATGCCCGCACCCAGGGAATGACCCAGCAAGTCGAATTGATCGAGGCCCAGCGCATCGGCAACATCCAGCACGTGATCGACCTGGTCGACGATGTGATAACGCCGGGTCTGCGGTGGCAGGTGGTCGGAGTGGCCGTGACCGGGCATGTCCAGCGCAATGACTCGGCGTTGGTCGATCAGATACGGCGCGAGGCCGGCATAGCTGGCGGCATTGTCGAGCCAGCCGTGCAGGGCCAGCAGCGGCGGGGCATCCGCCGGGCCCCACGCAAGTGCGGTCAGTGAGCCAAAGGCGGTGCAAACATGCAGTTCGTCGGGTGCTGTCATGCCTTCATGATAAAGCGCGAATGCGAATTTGGCCGGACCGCGGACATGTTGTCCGCACGTGCACCTGCTCGTGTTGCGGACAGAATGTCCGCGGTCCTCGCCGCCTGGACCGCGGACGTCCTCGTCCGCATGGCTTATGAATATTCGGGCACCTCCTTTCGGTGTGCCCAGCGATACAAGGCCGGGAGGACCAACAGCGTCAGCAGCGTCGAGGACACGATGCCGCCGATGACGACGGTGGCCAACGGGCGCTGGACTTCGGCGCCGGTGCCGACGTTGAAGGCCATGGGGATGAAGCCGAGCGAGGCGACCAGCGCGGTCATCAGGACCGGACGCAGGCGGCCGAGTGCGCCTTCGGTGATGGCCTCGCGCAATGGTCGACCTTGTTCGCGCAGTTTGCGGATGAAGGCGATCATCACCAGCCCATTCAATACCGCAACGCCGGACAACGCGATGAAGCCGACGCCGGCGCTGATCGACAGCGGGATGCCGCGCAGGGCCAGCGCGATGATGCCGCCGGTCAGGGCCAGTGGCACGCCGCTGAAGATGATCGCCGCGTCCCGGGCCGAACCGAAGCTCATGTACAGCAAGCCGAAGATCAGCAGCAGCGTGATCGGCACCACGACCGCCAGACGGCGGCTGGCCGAGATCATCTGTTCGAAGCTGCCACCGTACTCGACCCAATAGCCGGACGGGATGTCCACCTGGTCGATGACGCGTTGGCGCAGGTCGGTGACGAAGCTGCCCAAATCGCGTCCGCGCACGTTGGCGCTGATGACGATGCGGCGCTTGCCGCTCTCGCGATTGATCTGGTTGGGACCGGTCACCTTGCCGATATCGGCTACTGCTTCGAGCGGAATGGTTGCCGGCGGTTCGATGCCCCACTCGGGCTGACGTGCCGACTCGTCCGGACGTACGCGCGGCCCCAGCGGAATCGGCAAGTTGGCCAATGCGTCCGGATCCTCGCGCATGCGCTCGGGCAGCCGCACCACGATGTCGAAGCGACGATCACCGACGTACAGTTGCCCCGCCACCCGGCCGCCAATGGCGGTGGAAACCACTTGCTGGAGGTCGGCCACGTTGAGACCGTAGCGTGCCAATGCGTCACGATCCGGTTGGACGCTGAGCATCGGCAAGCCGGTCACCGGCTCCACGCGCACGTCGGCGGCGCCGGGTACTTCGCGGGCCACCGCTTCGATGCGCTCGGCGGTGTCGACCAGGGTGTCCAGGTCATCACCGAACACCTTGATCGCCACGTCCGCGCGCACGCCCGAGATCAACTCGTTGAAGCGCATCTCGATCGGCTGGGTGAACTCGTAGTTGCTGCCGGGCAGCTTGTCGACGGCGGCGCGAATCTCGGCGATCAACTGGTTCTTGGGTTTGTCGGGATCGGGCCAGGCACTGCGTGGCTCCATGATCAGAAAGGTGTCGGCGATGCTCGGCGGCATCGGGTCGCTGGCAAGCTCCGCGGTACCGATCTTGCTGAACACGCGTGCCACTTCGGGGATCTCCATGACCGCCTTTTCCACCGCTTTCTGCATCTGCACCGATTGCTGGATGCCGGTACCGGGAATGCGCATGGCGTGCATGGCGACATCGCCTTCATCCAGGCTGGGGATGAACTCGCTGCCCAGGTACGGCAGCAACAAGCCGCACGCCACCACCAGGGCCGCCGCGCCACCGATGACGGTTTTGCGTCGCCGCAACGAGAACCGCAGCAACGGCGCATAGCCACGTCGAACCCGCTGCATGAGGCGGTTCTCGCCTTCGGCCACGCGACCGCGCAGGGCCAGCGCAATCGAGGCCGGCACGAAGGTCAGCGCCAGCACCATGGCACCGGTCAGCGCCAGCATCACGGTCAGCGCCATGGGCTCGAACATCTTGCCCTCGACACCGGACAGCGAAAAGATCGGCAGGTAGACGGCGGCAATGATGAGCAGGCCGAACAGGCTGGGACGGATGACTTCGACGGTGGCATCGGCGGTCAATTCGGCATGCTCGACGCGATCGAGCGTTCGTCCCAGGGCATGTTGTGCCTGACCGAACCGGCGCAGGCAATTCTCGATGATGATCACCGCGCCGTCGACGATCAGGCCGAAATCGAGCGCCCCCAGACTCATCAAGTTCGCCGACACGTCACCTTGCAACATGCCGGTCAACGTGAACAGCATCGCCAGCGGAATCACCGCCGCGGTGATCAAGGCCGCACGCACGTTGCCGAGCAGCACGAACAACACCACGATCACCAGCAGCGCGCCCTCGACGAGGTTTTTGGCCACGGTGTGGATGGTGCGGTCGACCAGATCGGTGCGGTTGTAGACGGCCTGGGCATGCACGCCCTCGGGCAGGCTGCGATTGATCTCGACCAGTTTGGCCGCCGCCGCACTGGCGACCTCGCGCGGGTTGGAGCCGACCAGCATGACCACCGTGCCGAGCACCACTTCGCGCCCGTTCATGGTGGCCGCGCCGGTCCTGAGCGGCTTGCCCTGCCCCACTTCAGCCACGTCATCTACCTGGATCGGCACGCCGTGGCGCAGGCCGAGCACGATATCGCCGATGGCCTGGACACCATCGACCTGGCCCGGCACGCGCACCAGATACTGCTGGCCGTGGCGCTCGATGTAGCCGGCACCGGTATTGCGGTTGTTGGCACGCACCGCACCGGCGATGTCATCAAGGGTGAAGTCCAGCGCCACCAATTTTTCGACATGCGGCGTGATGTGGATCTGCCGCTCGTAGCCGCCCAGCGTGTCGACTTCGGTCACGCCGGGAACCGTCAGCAGCTGCGGGCGGATGACCCACTCCTGCAGGGTGCGCAGGTCGGTCGCTGTCCAGCGCTTGCCGTCATCGGTGCGTGCCTGCGGATCGGCCTGCACGGCATACATGAAGACCTCGCCCGCGCCCGTGCTGATCGGCCCCAACGTAGGCTTCAGGCCCGTCGGCAGGTCCGATGCGACCTGCTGCAGGCGCTGGCTGACTTGCTGGCGGGCGAAATAAAGATCGGTGCCCTCGGAGAACACCACCGTCACCTGCGACAAGCCATAGCGCGACAACGAGCGCGTGTAGTCCAGCGCCGGCATGCCGGCCAGCGCGGTTTCGACCACCCAGGTGATGCGCTGTTCGACTTCCAGCGGCGAGTAACCCGGCGCCTCGGTGTTGACCTGCACCTGCACGTTGGTGATGTCGGGCTTGGCGCTGATCGGCAGCTGCGTGAAGCTCCACATGCCGATGCCGATCAGGCCCAGCGTCAGCGCCATCATCAACCAGCGATGGGCGATGGAAAAGCGCACGATGCGATCGAGCACGCCGGACGGGGGCACGACCTGGTTGTCAGTGCTCATGCGTCGCGCCCTCTTTGCCGATATCAGCCTTGATCAGATAGCTCTCGGCCACCACGACCTGCTCGCCGGCGGCCAGTCCATCGACGATCTGGACGTGCCGCGCATCGCGCTCGCCGGTTTCGACCTTCCGCGCGGCATAGGTGTCGCCATGACGCACGAACACCACCTCGTCGCCGTCCATGCGCTGCAGCGCCGCCAGCGGCACCGCCACGTCGACGGCTTTGCGCTCGACCACCACGCGCGCCTTGACCGCGGCGCCGGGACGCCACTGGCCATCGCGATTGTCGATGAGCGCACGCGCGACCGTGCTCTGGCTGGCGCTGGCCAAGCCCGGCAGCACGCGCTCGACGGTCGCCTGCGTGGTCTTGCCGTCACTGAGGCGCGTGACTTCAATGGTCGCGCCCGCCTGGATGTGGTCGGCATTGCGGCCGAACAGGTGCAGGTCGACCCACAACACCGACAGGTCGGCAATCTCCAGCAGCGCCTGCCCGGCACCGGCCATGGAACCGACCGTGGCATGACGCGCCGTGACCACGCCCGCGATCGGCGCGCGCACCGCGTAGGTGCTGAGGCTTTTGTTGCTCTCCACGCGCGCCACCACCTCGCCGGCACGCACGCGATCGCCGACATGCACGTCGAGCGATCGCACCGGTCCGGGAAACCGGGCCACGGCCTGGGCCACGTGGCCGGCGACCGGCGTCAGCAGTCCCTGCAATTCGTGGACGTCGGCAATGGTGGCCGCGCCGGCCGGTGCCACGCGGATACCGGCCGCGCGGGCCTGCTCGGCGGGAATGGTCGTGGCCCGGATCCCGGCGTCGTGCGAGCGCGCCGGTTCGGCGTGATGCGCTCCGGAGGCCGGGACCGGCGCATCGTTGCTGCATGCCGCCAGCGCCAGGCTCAAGAGCACGGCCGGCACCATGGCGGCCCGAATGGACATGCGATTCATGCGGCGTCTCCCTGTTTGCTTGCTGCCGAATCGGCAGCCATGGCCCACGACCGAGCGGTCAGCCGCTGGATCTCGATCAATGCGCGGCGCGCCTGCAAAGCGGCGGCCAACTGGCGCTGTCGCGCCTCAACATGCAGCGATTGCAAACGCGCCCACTCGGCATAGGTGGCGGCACCGGCGCGCCAGGCGCGCGCAGCGGCCTGCTCGGCTTCGGCCAGACGCGGCAGCACATCGGCACCCAGACGCGTCACTTCGAGCCTGGCGACCTGATAACGGCCATGCGCATCGGCCAGCGTCGCGTACAACGCCATGCCGGACGCCTCACGCTGGATCGACAACGCTTCGATCTCATTGCGCGCGATACGGATATCCGGCGCCGCACGCGACGCACTGCCGAGCGGAATCGACACGCTGCCGACCACGCCGACATCACCGCCCAATTGGAAGCGGCGCACGCCCACCTGCCACTGGATGTCGGTGACCGCCTCGGTTTGTGCCAGTTGCAGACGCGCCTCGGCAATGCGTTGGCGGTCGGCAAAACGGCGTATGGCCGGATTCCGGTCCAGCCACCCGACCAGCACCGCAAACGGCTCCAGCGTCGGTAACTGGCGCAGGTCGGCGTCAGCCACCCGGAACTGCGCTTGATGTTCGCCCCACAACGCCGCCAGATAACGCCGCGCCGAGCGTCCGCTTTGTTCGGCGCGCGCCAGCCCCAGCTCGGCCTGCGCCAGCGCCGCCTCGGCGCTCAACACCACCGATGCCGGCACCGCGCCGGCGCGATGGCGCTTGTCCGCCGCCGCGACGGCGCGCTGGCGCAAGGCCACCGCGTCGCGCGCCACGACCGCTTGCTGTCTGGATGCGACCACGGCCAGATAACGGCGCGCGGTTTCGGCCAGAAGGTCCAGCCGCGTCTTGTTGCGTTCGGTATCGAGCGCAAGCACGCGCGTTCGGGCAAGCGACTGGCGTGCCTCGCGCTTGCCGCCGCGCTCGAGTACCGAGGACAGACTGAGCGTGATCTCGGCGCTGTGCAAACCGCGAACGTCGCCGGTTCCCAGGGCATTTTCGATCTCGGCCCCCAGCGTCAACGGCGGGGCTTGCGCGGCCTTGTCCACGCGCGCGGCCATGGCCTCGTGGCGAGGCGCGTACACGCGCAGGTCGGGATGGGTGTCGATGACGCGCGCGAAGGCGTCATCCAGAGTCAGGGTGTTGTCGGCCCACGCCGGTGCGGCCATGGCAAGCGCCATGACGCACGCGGCTTGCGCCACGAATCGCCAATGCATGGACGTACTCCGATCAATCGAGTGACAAGATCCGGCGCGACGGCCGGGGTGAAGTCACACGAAACTCGGAGGCCTGAACGGTGCAGGCAGACGCCGCTGCGGAAAACGCTCGGAACCGAGCGGCTGATCGACCCGTGCATGCGGCACGCGCGCGACCGGCGCGATCAACGGCACCATGGCGGCGCCGGCACCGCAGCAATGCGCACTGGCCAGCAGCGCGTGCAAAATCAGGGTTTCGGCCTGCGTGGCCGGGTGGTCCGGCGTGGTCGATGCCGCGTCGATCGAATGATCATGACCATGCTCGAACAGCAGACCGTGATGGTTGCCGGACGGGTCATGCGCCAGCTCATGCAACTCGCCGACGGCGGCAAACACCGGCTGCACCATCAACATCAACGCGCACAACGCCAGCACGATGGCGCGTGCGCGAAGCGGCAGATGGCGTCGAAGTCGATGCATGGCGCGGAGATTAGCGGCAGGGGTCCGTGAAACACAATTCCACAAGGCACATGAATGGACACCGTTTGGCTAAACTGGTTCCTGACGCAGTCGCGAGAGCCAGGATGCTGCCATGAGCGAAACCGACGAACCGCAGCAGATCACCATCATGAAGCAGATGCTGGCGCTGGCCGAACGGCAGTGCGAGCTGTCGGAGCAGCGTACACGCATGGCCGAGTCGCGAACGCGGATGGCGGCGGACCGCTCGAAGATGTCCGAAGACCGATCGCGCATGTCGGCCGAGCGCTCGCGCATGTCCGAAGAACGTTCGCAGATGTCGGCCGATCGCTCGCGCATGTCCGCCGACCGCTCGGAGATGTCCGAAACACGCTCGTACCACAACGCCGAACGCACGCTGTCGGTATGGGTACGCACGGCCATGTCGCTGATGGTGCTGGGCATCGCCATGGATCGCTTCGGCTTGCTGTTGCACCGCATTCCCGGCGGCAAACGTTACGCCCACCTGCACTCCAACGAATTGCTCAACGCCTTGTCGATGTGGACTGGCGCGGCCCTGGTGGTGTTGGGCATCTTCATGGCATTGATCACCGGCGCCCGCTTTGTGGCCTATGCCAAAGACTGGAAGCGCAATCATCGACTGCCGCCGCACCATGGCCCGTACCTGGCCGCTTTCTTCGCCTTGATGACGGCGTTTTTCGGCATTCTTCTGCTGGTGTTGATGCTGGTTTTCGCCAGCTGACTTTCCGGTTCATCGCACACGCAGCCTCCGTGCTGACGCCGTTGGTACCGTCTCGCGTAACCGGTCGGGCCTTCCGACCCTCGTGCCACGGCAATGTGGGTTCGAAGCAACCGTAGAAGCGGCGGAAGCGGCGACCGGCGTGCCGACGCAATCGATGTCTTGCCCCCCTGCCATCAGTCATGCTTGCGCAGTTTCGTCTTGGTGTTATAGTTCACTACAACACCGATCAACAAACACACTGGAGCAACCCCATGTTTGCAAGCGCACTGCTTTCCCTGAGTGCCTCCGTGCTCATCACGGCAGGTACGTTCGTTTCTCTCACCGTCGGTTATGCCGGCGTGTCCACGCCAGCGCCGCCGTCGCATACGCTTGATGGCCTGCCGGTCACCGACCTGCCAGGCATCACGGTGTATCCATCACGCACCGCCGCATTGGCGCGGCCGCAGGAGGCTGGCAGCATCGCGTTGATCAGCCAGACCCGGATGCTCAACCAACTGGTGAGCACCGCGGCAACCCAAGTGGCCAACTCGCACCTGGGCATGCCTTACTATTCGTTCGGCTCGGGTTCCGAGGCCAACGGCGAGGATTGATTTGATGACCATCACCTGGAAAGACAACGTCCCGATCTACCGCCAGCTGCGCGATCGCATGGTGGCGATGATCCTGGACGGGGCCTTGGTCGAGGGCGACGCCCTGCCCTCGGTGCGACAGGTTGCAGCCGATTACCAGATCAATCCGCTGACCGTGTCCAAGGCATACCAGACGCTGGTGGACGAAAGCTTGATCGAAAAAAGGAGGGGATTGGGCATGTTCGTGAGTGAAGGCGCACCCGAGGCGCTCCTCGAGTCCGAGCGTGAACGCTTCCTGCGCGAGGAATGGCCGGCGCTGTATCGCCGCCTGCAACGCCTGGGACTGGATTTCGAAACATTGATGACACACGCCAGGGAAGATTCCGGCGCGGAGGACAAGACATCATGAGTACCGTGATCAAGGCGCGCGGGTTGACCAAGCGCTACAAGACCACCAAGGCACTGGATGGTGTCGACCTGAACATCGAGGCGGGCCGCATCGTCGGCCTGATCGGCCCCAACGGCGCCGGCAAGACCACGGCGCTCAAGGCCATGCTCAGCCTGATCCGCTTCGAGGGCGAACTGTCGGTGCTGGGCATGGACCCGCGCCGCGATCGCAACAAGCTGATGGAGCAGGTGTGCTTCATTGCCGACGTGGCCGTGCTGCCGCGCTGGATCCGCGTGCGCGAAGTGATCGACTTTGTCGCCCACACCCACCCGCGCTTTCACCGCGAACGCTGCGAGCAGTTTCTGGCGCAGACCAAGTTGACGCCCAAGCTGCGCGTGCGGCAAATGTCCAAAGGCATGATCGTGCAGTTGCACCTGGCGCTGGTGATGGCCATCGACGCGCGCGTGCTGGTGCTGGACGAGCCGACGTTGGGCCTGGACATTCTCTATCGCAAGCAGTTCTACCAGCGCCTGCTGGAAGATTATTTCGACGAGGAAAAAACCATCATCGTCACCACCCACCAGGTCGAGGAAATCGAACATATCCTGACCGACCTGATCTTCATCCGCGACGGCAAGGTGGCGCTGGACACGTCCATGGACACGCTCGGCGAGCGCTTCGCCGAAGTCATGGTCGGCCCCGAACACAGCGAGGCCGCACGCGCCTTGAACCCGCTCGATGAGCGCCAGGTGTTCGGCAAAAGCGTGTTTCTGTTCGACGGCGTGCCGCACAAGCAACTGGAAGCCATGGGCGAGATCCGCCGGCCATCGGTCAGCGACCTGTTTGTCGCCACCATGAAGGGGACCTACGCATGAAGACGTTCTACTGGCTGGTCAAGCGCGAGTTCTGGGAGCACCGCGGCGGATTCCTGTGGACGCCGCTCATCTGCGCCGGTCTGGTGGTCGTGCTCAACATCCTGAGCATGATCGCCGGCGGCATCATCGGCGGCGGATTCTGGAGCGTCTGGCATCAACTGACCACCGGCTCGCCGCAAGACCTGCGCAACGCCGGCACCGTACTCAACTTTCTCGCCATGATGCCCGGCGTCGTCGTGTCGATCGGATTGTTCTTCGTGCTGTTCAGCTATTGCATGAAAAATCTGTCCAGCGACCGCAGCGACCGCAGCATCCTGTTCTGGAAATCGCTGCCGGTATCGGACCTGGCGACGGTGCTGTCCAAGGCGTTCAGCGCGATCGTCGTGGCGCCGGTGATTGCCGTCATCGTCAGCGTCATCGGTGCGGTGCTCATGCTGCTGACGGCCGCCATCGCCGCGTCGATGCAAGGCATCGACTTCGGGCAGGTCCTGTGGGGCCTTCCGCAACCGGGGCAAGTCGTCGCCACGTTCATCGGGCTGCTGCCCGTCTACATGGTCTGGATGCTGCCCTCGGTCGGCTGGCTGATGCTATGCTCGGCGTGGACCCGCGGCCGGACGGCGCGTTGGGCATTGGGGCTGCCGTTCGGTCTCGGCGCCATCATCTGGTGGCTGACGGCCATGGCCGGGAATTCGGACATCGGCGGATGGTACTGGCATCACGTCGCCTTGCGCATCGCTTTCAGCGTCTTCCCCGGCAGCTGGGCGCTGAGCGACCAGGCACGGGATCCGAGCTACCTGCGCTGGAGCTCGGGCGCGGACCTGCAGGTCCACGGCATGGACCACTTGTTCGGTCAGACGCTCGCCTCGCAATACCAGCTGCTGCTGACGCCGGACTTCCTGTGGGGCGCGCTCGCCGGCATCATCATGATCGGCATCGCGGTATGGCTGCGGCGCTGGCGTACCGAGCTGTAGACTGTCGGACTGCGTCGCAAGGACTTTCATCATGAACAAATCTCTACGCCTGATCGCGCTGACCGTGCTGGTTGCCCTGGCCACCACGCTCGCCGCGTGCGGTGGCCAGGAGCAGGACATCCATTTCGACGGTCACAGCGTCACGCTGCACACCTCCGGCGAGCCGGCTGCCACCATCACCTCGCGCGGCAGCCTCAGCGTCGGCTCCGAGGCCGTCGACGTGACGCCGGCGCAACGCCAGTTGCTGTTGCGTTACTACAACCGGGTGACCGGCATCCACGATGATGCCGAGGCGCTCAAGCAGGCCGGCTTCGACCTGGCCGGCAAGGCCGTGCACAAGGCCGGGCATTCGATCAAGCAAGCCGTGGGCCTTGCCTCGGGTGCTTCGACGGTCGATACCAGCGACCTGGATGCCGCCGGCGACAAAATGCAACAGCGTGCACACGCACTGTGCAGCGAAGTGCGCAAGGCCATGACCCTGCAAGCGACGCTGGGCAAGGCGATCAAGGCCTTCGCGCCGTACGCCGATATCGATCCGGCGCCGCAAGTAATGTGCACCGGCGCCGTCATCGTCGGCTGAGGAACCCGGATTGCAGGAACATTTCGCGGCAAACGGGGTCTGCTATCCGGGATGACCGTACCAGCGCCCGACCAGGCAGGACTGCGCAATGAACCGAACCTCCGGCTATCTGTTTGCCACGGCGTTGCTCGCCACGCTGCTTGCCGCCGGCTGCGCGCAGCGGGCGGTCAAACCCGCCGGTACCGACGTCAACCCTGCTCCTTCACCGGGACCAACCGAACAGCCGGGATCATCGGCATCCAGCCAGCCACCACCGGGCAAGACCGGCATCCCTGCCTGTGACGACTACCTGGCCAGCTACAAGGCCTGCCACCGCGCCGCCGGCATCTACTCGCCCGAGACCATCGACAGACATTACCGGGTGATGCGCGACACGCTGCTGACCGAATCGCGCAGGCGATCCTCGCATTCGGCCCTGGCGGGGCGCTGCGTGGCCCTGGCGAACCTGCTCAAGAAGGCGCTGCACGGCAAATCATGCACACCACCGACGCCGGCAAGCGCCTCAAGCAGCCCGTGACCGCGTTTGTCGCAGCGCCGTGTGCAGACGCGTCGACAACGCGCGCGGTTGCGTGCCGCCGATGCGTACGCATGGCGTATCGTGCCAGCGCGCGCACGAGCTGATCGCCGTCGCCAACGCGGCCAACAGCGTCGCCGACAACTCGACATCCGATTCGAGATGAATCGACTTCACCTCGAACACGCCGTCACCGCGATGCGCCTTGGCGTCCAGCCTGCCGACCAATCGTCCACGGTGCAGGATCGGCAGCACGAAATAGCCGTAACGTCGTTTTGGCGCCGGCAGGTAACACTCCAGCGTGTACTCGAAGCCGAACAACTCGCGCGCCCGACGCCGGTCCCAGACCACCGGATCAAACGGCGACAGCAAGGTCGTGTGGGTGGCGCGCATGCGCCCATCGGCCACGTGGTCGAGCAAGCCGGCGTGCGTGTGATGCACATAGGCCGGCTGATCCCAGCCACGCACACCCACGCGCAGGATCTCGCCGTCGGCACACAACGCGTCAAGTTCGTCGCGAACCACCTTGGCAAGACGAAAATAGTCGGCAATCCAGCCTGCCTTGGCGATGCCCAGTGCCTGAATCGAACGCGCCAACATGCAACGTCTGGCATCAGCAGGCGATGCCGGCTCGCTTCCCGGTGCGTGCCGCGCACGAACCCGCTCGGCCAGATCGTACACGCGCTGAAAGCGGTCGCGGCGCGCGACCATCAACTCACCCAGCGCGAACCAGGCCTCCAGCCAGCGCTTTTCGGGCTTCCAGTCCCACCAACCCGATTCCGCGCTGCGCCGGCGGTTGAAATCGGCAGAGCGCACCGGACCATGCTCGCGCACATGCTCCAGCAAGCGGTCCATCTCGCGCGGGTATTGGGCCGCCATTTGTCGCGCACGCCGCGCCGCCCAGTGACCCTCGCGCAGCGGGCGCGCGGCACGGTGCAACGGGTAGTCCGTAGCCGATACAAAACACGCTTCGTGGGCCCAGCACTCGGCCAGTTGCCCGCTCGCAAGCAACTCGTCCAGCCACACCATGGGGTAACCACCCAAGCGCGAATACAGCACCAGATACGGACTGCGCGCAACCACGTGGATGGTGTCGATCTGCAGCAGTTGCGTGCGTGCGATCGCCTGCATCACAGCCTCCGGCGACGGCTGTGTACGCGGCTTGTGCAACAAGCCCTGCACGGCCAGATGCAACACGCGTGCCTGCGCAACAGTCAGTTCGATGACGGGCCGTGAAACTGAGGTCATGACGCACAGCATGCCATGCGCACGGACGAAAATCGCATGAAGCGTGCCTGACTCGCACGCATTGTCCGTCTGTTCATCGGCCGATGGCCCGATACACTGTCGCCGTTGCCCCTCAAGGAATGCCCATGAGTCACCGGATGGTCGCCAGTCTCGCCGTGACGGCAATCGCTTTTGCCGCCAGCGCCCACGCACAACAGCCACCCCCACCCGGCGCCAAGGCCTGCGTCAGCATCGAGACCGATTCGCAGCGTCTGGCCTGTTACGACCGTGCCATGGGACGCCCGACCGACACGGCTGTGGGCGCGCCCCACGAGACCGAGCCGACGACCAAGACCCGCACCCGGCGCCAGCGCCTGTTCAACCGCGACAAGCCGGCGTGGGCACGCTCGACGGTCGCCGGGCAATCCGATACCGGCACCAAACCGGCCGACTCGATCTCGTTGCTGGACAGCCGCTGGGAGCTGGATGAAGACACCAAGCTCGGCACTTTCAATATCCGCGGCTACAAACCCGTGTACCTGATGCCAGTGTTCTACACCACCAACGTCAACAACCGGCCGCATTCGCCCTCGCCCGACCACGCCGCCGATTTTTCGCAAAAGCTGGACAAGCTGGAGGCCAAGTTCCAGATCAGCTTCAAAACCAAGCTGTGGCAGGGCGTGTTTGGCGACACCGGCGACCTGTGGTTCGGCTACACCCAGGACTCGCACTGGCAGGTCTACAACGACAGGATCTCGCGCCCGTTCCGCGAAACCGATTACATGCCCGAGGCGATGCTGATATTCGATACCGACTACCAGGTGGCCGGCTGGACCGGACACTTGCTGGGTATCGGCATCGCGCACCAGTCCAACGGGCGCAGCAAGCCGTTGTCACGCAGCTGGAACCGCATCATCGCCGACATCGGGTTCGAGCGACCGGGCTGGACCGTGATGTTCCGGCCATGGATCCGCATCAACGAGACAAGCGCCAAGGACGACAATCCCGACATCGAGGATTACATGGGCCGTGGCTCGGTCAACATCGTGCACGTGGTCGGCCACAACGAATTCAGCTTGATGCTGCGCCACTCGCTGCGCAGCGGCGATCGCTCGCACGGCGCCGTGCAGTTCACCTGGGCCTTCCCGATCCACGCCAAACTGCGCGGTTACATGCAGATATTCCACGGCTACGGCGAAAGCCTGATCGACTACAACCACAAGGCCACGTATTTCGGTCTGGGCGTGTCGCTGCTGGGCTGGTACTGACGCGCGCGCGCAGGCCGCCTTCCGTCATTTTTTCTTTCTCGCGCGGCGGCGGCCGCGGTGTCCGAAGACACGCTTGTTGGTGTCCGGCCACAAGGCCTCGCTGAGGTCGTAGGCCGTGTTGACCAGGGCGATGTGCGAAAACGCCTGCGGGAAATTGCCGACCTGCCGGTTGGCCTTGACGTCGTATTCCTCCGACAACAAACCGACGTCGTTGCGCAAGGCCAGCAGACGCTCGAACAGCGTACGCGCCTCGTCCAGACGCTGCTGCATGATCATGCAATCGACCAGCCAGAAGCTGCACGCCAGGAACGCTCCTTCCTCGCCACTCAAACCATCCACGGCCGAGGTCGTGTCGTAGCGACGCACGTAGCCATCATCCGTGGTCAGGTGCTTTTCGACCGCGGCGATCGTGCCGCGCACGCGCTCGTCGTCGATCGGCAGAAAACCGGTGAGGGGAATGTGCAACAGGCTGGCATCAAGCTCCCTGTCGGCGTCGTAGTACTGCACGAAGCTGCCCATCTTGTCGTTGAAGGCATGCTTGCAGACGTCGTCGTGGATGGCCTGACGCACCTCGCGCCAATGCTCGACCGGCCCTTTGAGGTCGAAATCCTCGGCACTGCGGATCATGCGATCGAACGCAACCCAGGCCATCACCTTGGAATAGGTGAAATGGCGACGCGGACCGCGGATCTCCCAAATGCCTTCGTCGGGCTGGTCCCAGATCGACTCCAGGTGCTTGACCAGCTTGCACTGCAGGCTCCAGCCGGTTTTTTCCACACCCAGCCCGTGACAGCGGCCATGATGCAGCGCGTCCATCACCTCGCCATACACATCCAGTTGCAACTGACCGCTGGCCGCGTTGCCAACGCGCACCGGCGCGCTCGACTCGTAACCGGGCAACCAGTCCAGTTCGTACTCGCTCAGGCGGCGTTCGCCACTCAAGCCGTACATGATGCGCAATTGCGACGGATCCCCGGCAACCGCGCGCAGCAGCCACTCGCGCCATGCGGCGGCCTCGTCGGTATAGCCACCCTCGATCAGCGCGAACAAGGTCAACGTGGCATCGCGCAACCAGCAATAGCGATAGTCCCAGTTGCGCGCGCCGCCGATCTGCTCGGGCAGGGATGTGGTACCGGCGGCGACGATGCCGCCGGTATCACGATGGGTCAATGCCTTCAGGGTCACCAGCGAACGTCGCACCGCATCGGTCCACGGGCCGGCCTCGCGGCAATGCTCCGACCACTCGGTGTCGGCGCGGATTTCCGCGTCGATGACCGCCGCCACATCCGGTGATGGCGGCGCATCCTGCCACGAGGGTACCCAGCTCAAGGCAAACGGCACTTGGTCACCCGCCTCGACGGTGAAATCGGCCTGGGTGGTGAGTTCCTTGCCGTGCAACTTGACGGGTGTGTCGAGCACCACGCGATCGGGCCCGGCTACCGCCTGCAGACGCCGGTCGTCGGTCCGCGTGACCCACGGGATGACGTGACCGTAGCCAAAGCGCAGGCACAGATGCATGTGCATCGGCACCTTGCCTTCGATGCCCTGGACCAGACGCAGCACATCCAGCTGCTCGCCCGGGTAGGCGTGCATGCAGTCAATGATCTTGACCCGACCTTCGGCACAGCGGAACTCGGTTTCCAGCACCAGGGTGCCGTCACGATAATGGCGCTCGCTGTGCGCCTCGGCGTCGACCGGTGCAATTTGCCAATGGCCGTTGCCGGTGTCACCCAGGAGCGCGGCAAAACACGCATCGGAATCGAATCGCGGCAGACACAACCAGTCGATGGATGCGTTGCGGCACACCAGTGCCATCGTTTCACGATTGCCGATGACCGCGTAATCCTCGATCCGCGCCATGGATGACTCCCGTTGGTGGAAGATCAGGCCTCTTCGCCGCCTGCGCCGTGCACGTGGCCGTGGGTGAGCTCTTCCTCGGTGGCTTCGCGCACTTCGGTCACTTCGACGTCGAAATGCAGGGTTTCGCCGGCCAGCGGATGGTTGCCGTCGACCTTCACTTCCTCGTCATTGGCCTCGACCACGGTCACGATCACCTGGCCCTGCGGACCGTTGGCCTGGAACTGCATGCCCGGCTTGACCTCCGGCACGCCCTGGAAGGAGCTGCGCGGCACGGTCTGCATCATTTCCTCGTGGCGCGGGCCGTAGCCCTCTGCCGGCGCGACTTCGACCTTGAAGCTGTCACCGGCTTCGCGGCCGGCCATGGCCTTTTCCAGCCCCGGCACGATGTTGCCGGCACCGTGCAGGTACGCCAACGGCTCATTGCGCTCGCGCGAGCTGTCGATGACGTCACCGCCCTCATTGGTCAGCGTGTAATGGAAGGAAGCGACACTGCGATCTGCAATTTGCATGAAAAATCCTGAAAAAACATGAATGTTGCCGGAAAAACGCCGACACGAGAGTGCAAGGCTAGGAGGGTATGGCGCGTGATGCAAATCCGCTGCGCGTCTATGATGGGCAGCCTTTCCGCCCGGCAACCCACCACGCATGCTTTCGCGCCTGCTCGACGACTGGCGTCATCGCCCCACGCACCGGCGTGTGTGGGCGCTGGCCACGCCCATGATCGCGTCCAACCTCAGCGTGCCGCTGGTCACGCTGGTCGACAGCATCGTGGCCGGGCATTTGCCGCACGCACAACAGCTGGCGGCCGTCGCCGTGGGCAGTGCCGTGTACACGCTGCCGGTGTGGGTGTGCGGATTCCTGCGCATGAGCACGACCGGCTTTGCCGCCCAGGCCAGCGGCCGCGACGACGGCGACATGCTGCGTCGGGTGTTGCTGCAATCGCTTGCGCTGGCGGCGCTGATGTCGGTGTTGATGCTGCTACCGGGATGGCCTTTGCTGCCGTGGGTGCTGGACATCATGAAGCCGTCGCAAACGCTCAATGCACTGGCGCTCGGCTATCTGCACATCCGTCTGTTCGCGCTGCCCGCGGCACTGGCCAACTACGCCTTGGCCGGATGGTTTCTCGGCCATCAAAAGGCACGCGTGGCGCTGGGCATCCTGCTGGTGACCAATGTGGTCAACATCGCCTTGAACCTGCTGTTCGTGCTTGGCTTTGATTGGGCCGTGCGCGGCATCGCGCTGGCCTCGGTCGGCGGCGCGTGGTGCGGCACGCTGTACGCGTTGATCTGCGTTCGCCGCGAGCTGCGTCACCTGCCCGGTCACATTCACTGGCCGGCCTTGCGCGGCTGGCTGCACTGGCGACCCCTGCTTGCCGTCAACCGCGACATATTCCTGCGCAGTCTGGCCTTGCAAGGGGTGTTTTTCGCCCTGGCGGTACTGGGCACGCGTCTGGGCGGTGCCGTGGTGGCGGCCAACGCCCTGCTGCTCAACGGATTGATGCTGGCCTCGTTCGCCCTGGATGGTCTGGCCAATGCGGTCGAGGCGATGAGCGGCCATGCCATCGGCGCCCGCGACCGAACCGCGCTGCGACGTGCGCTCACCGTCGCCGGCGGCTGGTCGCTGCTGGGCAGCCTGGCCTTTGCCTTGGCGTTCTGGCTGGGCGGACACGTGTTCATCAACCTGCAAACCGACATCGCCCGCGTTCGCGAAACCGCGTACGTCTACCTGCCGTATCTGGCACTGCTGCCATTGGCCGCCGTCTGGAGCTATCTGCTGGACGGCTTGTTCGTGGGCGCCACGCGCGCGCGCGAAATGCGTGACACGATGTTGGCCGGGGCCGTCGTGTTCGCCGTACTGGCATGGCTGCTGCACCCGCTCGGAAACCACGGACTGTGGATCGCGTTTCTCGCCTTCATGCTCATCCGCGGCGCCGGCATGGCATGGATGGCCGGGCGCATCAGTCGTCGCCACGACTGGATGCATGCACCAGGCTGAGCCGGTTGCATATGCAACTGCCGATCGCTGCTATCGTGTAGCGATGAACATGATCGACCGCTTTCGCCACTGCCATCGCGCACCCTTTGCCCGTTTCGGGACCAGCGTGGTTGCCGCCGCCCTCCTCGTCGGTTGCGCCAACGCCGCGCCGCGTCCAAACCAGCCCCTTCCCGCACCATCCGTGCAAGCGGCGGCACCCACTGCAGCCGCAACGACAACCACCGACACCACCGCATCCGACCTCGCCGCACGCATCAATGCATTCCTCGCCAAGCCGCGCTTCGACACCGGCCATTGGGGCATCAGCGTGGTCTCGCTGGATACCGGCCGCGTGCTGTACACGCACAATGCCGACAAGCTCGCCATCCCCGCTTCCAACACCAAGCTCTATACGACCGCCCTGGCACTGTCCACGCTGGGCGGCGATTACCACATCACCACGTCGCTGTACGCCACCGCAAAGCCGCGTGGCCAGACCCTCGACGGTGACCTGATCCTGTATGGCCGTGGCGACCCGACCCTGGGCACCGGGAACGACACCCACACACCCACCGACTGGGCCGACAACATGGCCGCAGCACTGGCCAGCCGCGGCGTAACCCGCGTCAGCGGCGCCATCATCGCCGACGACACCTATTTTTCCGCGCCGCTGATCCCGCCCGGCTGGGAAGCCCGCGACCTGCAGTCCTGGTGGGCGCCGCCGGCTTCGGCCCTGACCGTGCAGGGCAACATGTTCGCCATGGAAGTGAACCCGACCGACGGCCTGTGCTGCGAGATCACCACCACCCCGGCCAAGCCGGGCGTGCACATCATCAACCTGACCCAGACCAACCCCAGCGCCAGCCGTGGCGACCTGGGCATCTACCGGCCACCGGGTTCGCGTCAGCTGTACATCTACGGGGCCATGCGGCCACGCGCGCGGACCCGGCGCTTCGTGCTGTCGAGCCCCGACCCGGCACGCATGGCCGGCGAGCTTCTGCTAGAAGCCATGGTCAGGCACGGCATCCGGGTCGATGGCGGCGTCAAGACGCTGCACTGGCCACGCACCGACGAGGCCATGGGCGCACCCGACACGATCGAGATCGCCGACGTGCGCTCGCCGCCATTGGGCGACATCGTGCACCACACACTGAAGCACTCGGACAACCTGTACGCGCAACTGCTGTTGCTGCAGGCGGGCAAGCACGTCGAGCAAACCGGCGATTGTGCCGATCGCGCCGGCGTGCCGCGGACCACGCTCGGCTGGGCACGCTGCGGCATGCGCGCCATGCTCAGGAAAGCCGGCATCGAGCAGCAACATGCGATTTTCGAGGAAGGCAGCGGCCTGTCGCACAAGGATCTGGTCACCCCCCGCGCCACCACCACGCTGCTTGCGTGGGCAACGCAGCAGCCATTCTTCAAGGTGTATCGCAAGGCCCTGCCGATTGCCGGTGTCGACGGCACGCTGGAACACCGCATGCGTCACACGGCCGCGGCCAGAAACCTGCGCGCCAAGACCGGCACGCTGCGCTACAGCTACACCTTGTCCGGCTACGTGACCGCCGCCTCCGGCGAGCACCTGGTGTTTTCGCTGATGTTGAACGAATACGCGCAGCCCAGGAATTCGCAGGGCAGCCGCGTCGGTCCGTCACCGCGCAACGACCTGGACGCCGTTGCCGAGATGCTGGCCGACTACGGCAAGCATTGACCGGAAAGCTCCGAGGTCACCCGGAGCTTTCAAGCCCTGAAACGACAAAAGGCCGGACGGGAAACCCGTCCGGCCTTTTGCTTGTCGCCACAAGGCGACGTGCTGGATCAGTCAGCGCGGACCTGATCAGCCTGCGGACCCTTCTGACCGTCGACGACCACGAAGGTCACCTGCTGGCCTTCGGCCAGGGTCTTGAAGCCCGTGCCTTCGATCGAACGAAAGTGCACGAACAGGTCCGGCCCATTGGCCTGAGTGATGAAACCGAAGCCTTTCGCTTCGTTGAACCATTTGACGGTACCGGTTTGGCGTTCCGACATGTCGAGAAACCTCAAAAATTTGAAAAAACCGCGACGCGGAACATCCACGTCGAGACTGCTTTTGCAAGGGACAGGCAAATGTGGTGTAGCGGATCCTGGGAATTCCCGAGTTGCCGCGTCAGGCCACGATCCACAACGACCAGGCAAGCACAGATGGCCTATTGTACAGATATTGAAGCGCTGTGAAGCATTATTGCGTCGATTCGTTCAATCGGCGTCAAATGGCCCCTGAACCCTCGTCAAAAATGAGGATGCACAAGCCGTTCGAAAAACACGCCGAGCACGCGCGGCTCCATCACCAACGTGAACAAGACCCCGTAGGCCGCACCCCACAAATGCGCGCTGTGGTTGATCCGGTCGCCGCCACGACGATCCATGTAGATGCTGTAGCCGACATAGAGGATGGCGTAGACAATCGCCGGCAGCGGAAAGAAGAACACGAAGATCAGCGCCCACGGCTGGATCAGGATGAAGGCAAACAGGACCGCCGAGACCGCCCCCGACGCGCCCAGGCTGGCGTAGTTGGCATCGTCGCGATGACGCAGGTAACTGGGCACGCTGGCGACCACGACGCCGCCCAGGTAAAACAGCAAATATCCCGCGCCGCCCAGGTAGTGGGCAAAAAACTGCTCCATCAGCCGCCCGAAAAAGAACAGCGTCAGCATGTTGAACAGCAGGTGCTGCATGTCCGCATGCACGAAGCCCGACGTCAGCAGCCGCCAATACTGGTGCTGGCGGGTGATGGCCGGTGGCCACAACACCAGCTGCTGCATCAGCCTGGACTGGCGAAATGCCATGAACGACACGATGCAGGTCGCGGCGATGATCAACCATGTGAAAGGTGCTGTGGGCATCCCGGTACCTCGGTGCAATCGGACGACTGTAGCAGAGCCGTCCATGTGACCATGCCGCGCATGCACACATGCGATCTGCTCATGTCATCACGGCGACATGACCGATATCATGCCCATCCGGGCATCCCCGACCGGCCCAGGCTTCCAGGTTGTCAGCATGTTCCCCCTCCGCTTTCTTCAGCTAGACGTATTCGCCGCCGGCATGGGTGGTGGCAACAAGCTCGGTGTCGTGTTTGGCGCATCGCACTGGAGCGGCGTGCAGATGCAGCGCTTCGCCGCGTGGACGCAACTGGTGGAAACCACCTTCGTGCTGCCCGCGCAGGCAGCACAGGCCAGTTACCGGCTGCGCATTTTCATGCCGCACAAGGAAGTCCCGTTTGCCGGCCACCCCAGCGTCGGCAGCGCGCATGCCGTGCTGCAGACCGGCTGGGCACACCCTCGCCAGGGTCAACTGCTGCAGGAATGCGGCGCCGGCATTCTGCCCATTCGTGTGGATGAGGCAAGCGCTGGCCCGCGTGACCTTTACATCCGCACGCCCGAAGCGCACATCATGCGCGAAGGAGCGGATGCGCTGGAAACGCTCGCCCCTGTCCTCGGCAAGCAGCCACTCGGACGCCTTGGCGGCGCCCTGGTCGAGGGCGGCCGACGCTGGTGGTTGGCCGAACTGGCCGATCCGGCACAGTTGCGTGCCTGGCAACCGGACCACGCGGCCATGACCACCTTGGCACAATCGACCCGGAGCATGGGCCTGTGTGCCTTTGCCCGCACCCGTGATGCGGACCACGATCTGGTCGTACGCGCCTTCCCGGCCGGCGCCGGCATCGTCGAAGACCCCGCCTCCGGTGCCGCCAACGGCCTGATTGCCGCCTTCATCGCCCAACGCGAACCGCAAGGTCCGCTGGGGCGAGGTTATGCGGTCAGCCAGGGTCGCGAGATCGGCCACGACGCACGCCTCGTGTTGCGAATCGACGACGACGGTCAGGTCTGGGTGGGTGGACGCACCCACACCATCATCGACGGCCAACTGGCCTGGCGCACCGAAGCGTCGGACCAGGCCGCGCCATTGAAAGCCGCTACCGGCTGAACACCATGCAGCGTGAAGTCAGCCATCACGCCATCAATTGAACGACAATGGGCATCTGTCCAACGAGGATCCGCCATGCGCTTCGGACCCGTACTGCTGTCACTGGGCGTGCTCGCCCTGGCCGGTTGCCAGACCACCGGCGGCATCCACCAACCCACCTCGCCGGGCTCACAGCCGGCTTCGCCTTCCACCACGGGTGAGGCGACAACGCCCCCGAAACCGTCACCATGGGCGCTTGCGCGCGAACGCGGCATGGCTTTCCGCGCCGTGGGCAACGAACCGGGCTGGAGCGTGGAGGTAGAGAAAAGCCACTCCCCCACCCTGTTCGTGTCGCTGCAGTACAACCAGCGCCACCTCAAGGTTCGCGACTCATCGGTTTCCAGTGATCAGGACAAGGGGCTGATCACGTTCAGTGGCCTGGCCAAGGACGGTACACCCGTGCAGCTCCTCATCCATCGAGGCCAGTGCGTGGACAACATGAGCGGACACAAATTCGCCGCCTCGGCCGAACTGGACGTCGGCGCAAAAAAATACACCGGATGCGGCCGCTTCCTGATGCAGTGATCCCGCCAATGCGGATGCGATGCAATGCTCCAAAAACAAAGCGCCCGGAGGACGAACCCTCCGGGCACTTTGTCTTGTCGATGATGAAAAGACTCAGCTGTTGTTGGCGCCCGCAAAGTCGATGACCAGCGACACGCGGCGATTGACCTGACCGGCGGCACCGGTGGCACCCGGCTTGACCTGGCGGTTGTCGGCCTCACCATAGCTGACGGTACGCACCTGGCTGGCAGCCATGCCGCCCTGGTTGACCAGGTAATCACGCACGGCCTCGGCGCGCTCCTCGCCCAGCTTCTTGTTGTAGGACGCGGAACCGGACGGATCGGCGAAGCCTTCCACGGTCACCAGCGCGTCGGAATGATGCTTGCGCATGACCTTGGCAAACTCGTCCAGCATGGCCTTGTCCTGGCTGCCGATATCGGCCTGGTTGACGGCAAAATGCGAAACGGTGTCGACCCGGATGCGGCCCTGCATGGCCGTGATCTGCGCGTCGTACTTGGCGAAATGCTGCTTCATGTCCTGCGACAGCGAGTTGATCTGCTGTTGCAGGTTCTGGTCCGTGCTCTGCAGCTGCGAAATGGCCGCCTTGAAGTCCTTCTGCTTGACGTAGTTGGAACAACCGGCGAAGGCAACCACGGCCGTCATGCCAACGGCGAGACAAAGTGAACGTTGGATTTTACTGGACATGCAGCATCTCCTCAAAAGTGAATACATCGCATCACGCGGCAGCGTACACGCGGACACGAACCGGAATGGGGACGGTCACGCTGCGGTCTCCACCCTACTGCAAATTCGCGTGTTTGCGACCTTGAGGCCCCGCGCCGGTTCCAGTGTTATTCAGCTCCGCTCAAGGTGTTCAAGCGCCTCTTGCATGCCAAAAAGACGCGTGCAACCACGCGGTTCACGGAATCGAGGGGAAATCGGTCACACTCTCAGGCGCGATAGTCCTGATACGACTTTTCCTCTACCAGGGTCGAACCAAGCTTCAGGTTGATCTTGCGCTTGACCGCCGCGCGCTCGTCGTTGCGCACGTACACCGAACGCGCCAGCTCGATGAACCAGCTGTCGAATGCCTGGTCCTTTTCCTTCAGACGGATGCCGTCCTCGATGTCCCACAAGGCTTCGTTGACGCTTTTGAGGTCCGCGCGCTCGGCCTTGATGTCGGTTTTCGATGCCGGGTGCGCCCGCCACGCCGTTTCCAGCGCATCAAGTTCGCGCCGCACGTTGGCCCGCTTGTTCTCGTCGTTGATGCGCTCGGCCTTGATCTCCAGGATGGTGATCTTGTCGATCAGCTCGCCAAAGGATACGGGGACTTCTATCGGGTTCATGGGCGTGACTTGATTGAAGAAAGCAACAGCATAGCAACCGTCTTGCCGAATCAACACCGTAATTGTAGGAGCGGCGGCAGCCGCGATGGGGCGTGCACGCATGGGCGATGTCTTGCAACCATGGGCGTAATCACACAAGGCGTATCGCTCCATCCCACGGAAACCGTCAAGACTGGTGTGGAAACGGCTTCAGCCTCCAAGGCTGTGGTGTCGCAAGTTTCGGTTGCAGCTGAAGCTGTTGCCCTGCAGATTCCGTGTTGCCGAGGTCGAAGCTGGCTCGTGCGACTTCCGGTGAAGGCGTCCGCACAATCTGGTGCGAGGTATCGGTGGGGAGTTCGAGAGGGATTGTTCGGCCCGTCCTGGGCCTCACCCCTCGCTGACGCTCGGGGCCCGCCCTGCGGGCGGTCCAAATTCGTTCCGGACGTACGGGCAGACGTGCATTGGTGGCGTCCGCACAATCTGGTGCGAGGTATCGGTGGGGAGCTCGAGAGGGATTGTTCGGCCCGTCCTGGGCCTCACCCCTCGCTGGCGCTCGGGGCCCGCCCTGCGGGCGGTCCAAATTCGTTCCGGACGTACGGGCAGACGGGTATTGGTGGCGCCCGCACAACCTGGCGCGAGGTATCGGTGGGGAGCTCGAGAGGGATTGTTCGGCCCGTCCTGGGCCTCACCCCTCGCTGACGCTCGGGGCCCGCCCTGTGGGCGGTCCAAATTCGTTCCGGACGAATTTGTCGAACCCTGGCAAGCATGAGGGCTGCGGTTCTGTTGCCGACTTCCGTGCGGACCGTGGTTGCACGCCTCACGGATGGTGGATTCGTGCGCCCTTGTCTCTCCGCCAGATACGCAAAAAGCGTCCGCCGGGCGGCGGACGCTTTTTGCGTATCTGGCGGAGAGAGAGGGATTCGAACCCTCGAGAAGGCTATTAACCCTCTACTCCCTTAGCAGGGGAGCCCCTTCAGCCACTCGGGCACCTCTCCGGAATTGTTGCTGCCGTGTCGACAGCGGCCGCACAGGATAACTGTTAAGGGCCGCGGACGCAAAAAATCAGTCGCTTTGCGTTGGCTCGTCGTCGGAAGCCGCGGCTGGAGCCGAGCTGGGTGCGTCGGCCGGGTCGTCTTGCCCGCGCTCTTCGCGCTTGATGCGCTGGTAGATCTCTTCCCGGTGGACGGCCACGTCCTTGGGGGCATTGATGCCAATGCGCACCTGGTTGCCTTTCACGCCCAGCACGGTGACGGTCACCTCGTCACCAATCATCAGGGTTTCCCCGACTCGTCGGGTCAGAATCAACATTGTCCTTACTCCATAAAACTGCAAAGTGCCCTGTCATATCCGCACGCGTTTCACCCCGAAACGGTCGCGCATGGACCAAGGCTGCGAATCAGCTCGCCAGACCCGTCGCCATTCCGGCGTGTCGATATCGACTGCAAGACATCAACATTCAACCGATAGTAGCGAACGCCGGACCGCCAACGCAACGGTGCAACAAAAATCCATGCCATATGGCACATGGAACGATCACGACGTTTGACCCGCCAACCACCCCGGGAGTTCAGCCAAAGCCGTATCCAGTGCCGGCGAATCCTCGCCTCCACCTTGCGCCATGTCCGCGCGACCGCCGCCCTTGCCGCCGATCCGTGCGGCAACATGCGCGACCACGGCACCGGCATTGATGCGTCCGGACGCCGCGCCGTGCACGCCGGCTACCAGGGCCACCTTGCCGTCGGCACCGGCCGCGAGCACCACCACACAATCGCCCAGTTGCTGCTTGAGGCGATCAACACTGTCACGCAAGGCCTTGCGGTCCAGACCGTCCACGCGAGCGGCCAGCAACTTGATGCCTTCGACGTCCACCGCACCTCCGGCCAGATCACCGGTGGCGGCACTGGCCGCCTTGGCCTTCAACCGCTCGAGCTCGTGTTCCAGGTCTTTCTGGCGAGCCAGCAATTGCTGCAACTTGCCGACGACATCTCCACCGTGCGTCGACAGCAGCTGCCCGACCGCCCGCAGCTCGCCGGCCTGCTCACCGACCTGGTCGAGCGCAGCCGCACCGGTAACCGCTTCGATGCGGCGCACGCCGGAAGCAACACCGGATTCGCTCAGGATGCGGAACAAACCGATATCGCCGGTACGGCCGACATGAGTGCCGCCACACAGCTCGGTGGAAAAATCCCCCATCGACAACACGCGCACTTCGTCACCGTATTTTTCGCCGAACAAGGCCATGGCACCGGATGCGATGGCATCGTCGTAGCCCATGTGGCGTATTTCGGCGGCCACGTTGCGGCGAATTTCGGTATTGACCCTGACCTCGATCTCGGCCAGCTCGGCCGCACTCACGGGCTGGCTGTGCGCAAAATCGAAACGCAGCCGCTCGGGGGCGACCAGCGACCCCTTCTGCGTCACATGCTCGCCGAGCACCTGACGCAGCGCCGCGTGCAGCAGATGCGTGGCCGAATGGTTGAGCACGATGGCCTGACGGCGCTCGGCATCCACACGCGCATCGAGCGTGTCACCGACCTTGAGGGCTTGCTCGCCCTGCCAGCGCCCGAAGTGGGCGAAGAACACGCCACCGAGCTTGCGCGTGTCGTGGACGACAAAGCGTCCGCACGCACCTTCAAGCGTGCCGGTGTCGCCCACCTGACCGCCGGACTCGGCATAGAACGGCGTGCGTTCCAGAATGACGACGGCCTTGTCGCCATCGTTCAAGGCGTCCAGCGAACGGCCTTCGCGCACCAGAGCGGACACCTTGCAAGCTTCGGCGGTCAGCGCCTCGTAACCGAGAAACTCGGTCGGCTGCAGACGACTGGCCAGCTCGGCCGGCAGCGAGTCGCTCGACTTGAAGCTGCTGGCCGCGCGCGCGCGTTCCCGCTGTGCGGTCATGGCCTTGTCGAAACCGTCCATGTC
>DASSKC010000079.1:0-12710 GCA_035690885.1 Oleiagrimonas sp.
CGCCGCGGTGGCGTTTCTTGCCGGCCCGGACGGCGCGTGGATGCATGCGCAAGTTGTCCGCGTCAACGGTGGATTTGCCTGATCAGTTCAACCGATTTGCTTCACCCGATTCACTTTCCACCACCGAAACAAAGGCGACACAGCATGCCATTTGCCAACTTCAAAGTTCCCGCCGGCACCCTGAATGCCGAGCAGAAAGAAACGCTTGTCCATCGCGCGACCGATCTGTATGCCGAGCTGTTCGGCGATCAGGTGCGCTCCAACACCATGGTTCTGGTCGAAGAGGTGACCGATGGCGGTTGGGGGATCGGCGATCAGGTGTTAACACTGGCCGTGTTGCAAGGTGGCGGTTGATGCACTTGCGCAAACGTCCGGCCCTGACTTCATTCCAGCATGAGGGTTTGTCCATGTCCAATATCGATTCAATCAGTGATTTTCATCTTGGCGACCGAGCAGTCAAACGCCTCGGTTATGGCGCCATGCAGCTGGCCGGACCCGGCGTGTTCGGTCCGCCGAAGGATCGCGACGCGGCACTGGCCGTATTGCGCGAGGCCGTCGCCAACGGCGTGAACCACATCGACACCAGCGACTTCTACGGCCCGCACGTCACCAATCAACTGATTCACGAGGCATTGGCGCCGTATCCCGGCGACCTGACCATCGTCACCAAGATCGGTGCGCGGCGGGATGCCGAAGGCGCCTGGTTGCCGGCGTCTTCGCCGCAGGAGCTGACCCGCGCGGTGCATGACAATCTGCGCAACCTGGGTCTGGACGCAATGGATGTGGTCAACCTTCGGATCATGTTTGCCCACGAGCCGGCCGAGGGTTCGATCGAGGAGCCGCTGACCGCATTGGCCGAGTTGCAGCAACAAGGCCTGGTGCGTCATATCGGCCTGAGCAATGTCACGCCCGCGCAGGTGGCTGAAGGCCGGCGCTTGACCGACATCGTCTGCGTGCAGAACCAATACAATCTGGCGCATCGTGGCGATGACGCGTTGATCGACGAGCTGGCTCGCGACGGCATCGCCTACGTGCCGTTTTTCCCGCTCGGTGGATTCAGCCCGCTGCAGTCGGACACCTTGTCCGATGTGGCCGCGCGGCTGGAGGCCACGCCGATGCAGGTCGCGCTGGCGTGGCTGCTGCAACGCTCGCCGAACATCCTGCTGATCCCCGGCACGTCGTCCGTCGCGCATCTGCGCGAGAACCTGAGCAGTGCCACACTGACGCTGCCGGAGGCCGAGTTGGCCATGCTCCATGCCATCGATTGATGGTGTTCGTTTGTCCGCCTGAGGTTGGTAGCCGCGGCGATGCCGGCGATTGCGCGTGAACATGTGAGGCCGCCTGTCCATCAGAAAGCCGATTGCGCCGGCTCAAGGCATCCCGCACCCCTCAGCGTGGCGCGGATCGCCTGTTCGATGGGCGTGTGCGGCACGCTGCCCAGTTGCGCCTGCAAACGCTGACCGTCGAGCTGCACGGGGGCTTGCCACAGGTAACGCATCTTGCGCAGCTCGCGCAGGGTCTCGACGAAGGGCGCGGCGAGTGTGGCCAGCCACCACGGGAAGCGAGCCGCCGCGATGTCGTCGTGTCCGGCGGCCTCGCGGATGGCCTGGACCAGGGTCAGGCCATCCAGCCATTAGCCGGAAAAGTGGAAGCGGGCGAAGGCGGGCAGGGTGTCGGCAGCGTCCAGCAGGCGGGCGAGCGCTTCGGCCACGTCCGGCTGGTAGGCCCAGGCGTGACGGATGTCGAGCGGACCGGGGTAGAGCACCTTGCGCACGCGCTGGCCCGGTTTGATCAAGCCTTGCGTGAACCAGTTGTTGCCGGCATGTGGACCGAAGAAATCGCCGCAGCGCAGAATCAGGACGGGAGCACCTTCGCTTGCAGCGCGCTCAAGACGCTGCTCCATGGCGACGCGCAGTTCACCCTTGCGGGTCAGCGGGTGTTGCGGCGAGTCTTCGTGCAGCAACGGGAACGCATCGGGGCCGTAGTTGTAGATGGTGCCGGGCAGGACGATACGCGCGCCGACCTCGCGCGCGGCGGCAATGGTGTGGTCGATCATCGGCAGCACCACGCGCGCCCAGCCCTTGTAGCCGGGTGGATTGACGGCGTGCACGATGACCTCGGCACCGGCCGCCGCGCGGCGCACATCGTCGGCGACCAGGGCGTCGCCGCGAATCCATTCCACGGTGGTGTCCGTATCGGTCGGCAGCGTGCGGGCCATGCCGCGTACGTGCCAGCCGTGGCGTGCGAGCGCATGGCAGGTTTCCGTGCCGATGCCGCCGCGGGCACCGATGACGAGAGCGATCTTGTTCGTTTTCATGGGGGGCTCCTTGTGGCTGGCCGGATGACCGTTGAGTCAAGGGTCCCGCTTGTGCGGTAAAAAGAAAATTACCTAACCCGGATTATTCACCACACAAAAGATGAGAAGGCCCTTTGTGTGGTAAAATAGCGTTGCGAAACAACTACATACAAAACAAAAGACCTTCTCATGAGTCGCGATAGCACAGCGCAGGGTGTTCTTTTTCAGGACACATGCTTCAAACCGCTACGGGCGCAGTTCGATCAGCCAGACAGCAGCTCCGATGGCGGCGCGGTTTTGCTCAAGGCATGTGATAAGCAGCTCGGCCTGACCGAGGCGCTCGCAAGCTGTCTTCGTGACCGACGCGATCCGGAGCGGATTGGGCACAGCGTCAAAGAGTTGGTGGAACAGCGCGTGTACGGCATGGCGTGCGGGTACGAGGACTGTAACGACAGCGCGCGACTGGCCGCCGACCCGATGCAACGTCTGCTGCTTGACCGCGACCCGATCGACGGGGCGGCCTTGGCTTCACAACCGACGTTGTCACGATTCGAGAATGGCGTGGATACGCGCACATTGATCCGCATGGGGCATGCGTTGGCAGATCGCGTCATCACACGGCATCGCAAGCGCCTGGGCAAGCGGGTCAAGCGCATTACCATCGACATGGATCCCACGGATGACCCGGCCTACGGCAAGCAACAGCTGACGTTGTTCAACGGACACTATGGCAATTGGTGCTACTTGCCGATGGCGTGCTTCGTGCAGTTCGACGACGAGCCGGATCAGTACCTGTTTGCGTGGGTGTTGCGTGGCGGCAAGGCGCACGCCACGCATGGGGCGGTTGGCTTGCTGCGCCGTGTCATCAAGCGACTGCGCCGGGCCTTTCCGGGCGTGAAAATACGGGTGCGTCTGGACGGCGGCTTCGCCACGCCGAAGCTGTTTGATTTTCTGGACACCAGCAGCGTGGAGTATGTGGTCGCGATGGCCAAGAATGCCGTTCTCATGGAGCAGGTGACGGCGGACATGGATACCGTGCGCCGTGGTGCACGTGCTCTCGATGAGACGACGCATGCCTACGGGGAGTGTCGGTACGCGGCACGCACGTGGAGCCGACCACGGCGCGTCATCTACAAGGCGGAGGTCGTGTGTCTGGCCGGGCGCGAACCGCGCGACAACGCCCGCTTCGTCGTGACCAACATTCGGCGCGTCCCCAAGAACGTGTACGAGAAGGTCTACTGCCAGCGGGCGGTCATCGAAAACCGTATCAAGGAATTGCTGTACGGCTTGCATCTGGATCGCACCAGCTGCACCCGCTTTCTGGCCAACCAGTTTCGCTGCTTGCTGGGCGCGGCGGCCTACGTCTTGCTGCAAGAGCTGCGCCTGAAAGCCAGGCACACGAGCTTGGCGAACGCTCAGGTGATCACCTTGCGTGAACGCCTGCTCAAGTTGGCCGTGTGGGTCGCACGCTCAACCCGACGCGTCGTGTTGCACCTCCCCGACTCGGCACCATGGCGGCAGGACTGGTGCCACGTGGCGCGTGCCTTGGGTGCTGCGCCCGGATAGCCCAACGGACAACCCGGTTCGCTTGTCGGGGTGACGTCCACGTCATCACGGGCTGCTCTGCTCGAATGTGTCAAAACGCGCGCTCGGCGTGCCTGTTTCGGCAAGCCAACGGTCGAAACGGCATCCGCACCCATCGCGAGCCGTGTAATCACGTCGCGATGATGCCAAATGCGCACGATTTGCCACTCGGTTGCGCATGTCATGAATAAAGCAGGCTAACGGCTAACTTCTGCTATACATATATGCATGGCCGACCATGAGCCCCGCTGGGATCTGTACCGTTCTTTCCTCGCCGTGATGCGCGAGGGTAGCCTGTCTGCGGCGGCACGTGCACAGGGCATGACCCAGCCCAGCCTCGGCCGACATGTGCGCGACCTGGAAGCGGCCTTGGGCGTGGCCCTGTTCACGCGGTCACCGCACGGTCTGATTCCGACCGACAAGGCGCACGAGTTGTTGCCGCATGCGCAGGCGATGGCCGCGGCCACGGCATCATTGCGTCGCGTGGCAGCTACCGACGGCGAGGCGGTGCGCGGGGTGGTGCGCATCACTGCCAGCGAGATCATGGGCGCGGAAGTGTTGCCGGCGATGCTGGCGGCGTTTCGCGAGGCGCATCCGGCGGTCGTGATCGAGCTGTCGCTGTCCGATCAGGCCGAGGACCTTTTGCGTCGTGATGCGGATCTTGCGGTGCGCACGTTCCGGCCCGACCAGAAGGCGCTGGTCACGCGCAAGGCCGGGCAAGTCGTGCTGGGCACCTATGCGCACCGGGACTATGTGCAACGCCACAGCCAGCCATCCACGGTGGCCGAGCTTGCCGATCACGTCATGATCGGATTCGACCACGAACCGGCTTATGTGCGCCGCATGCGTCCGCCGGGCTTTCCGTATGCGCGTGAGCTTTTTTCGTTGCGTACCGACAGTGATCTGGCGGCGCTGGCCGCGCTGCGCGCCGGCTACGGCATCGGCATGTGTCAGGTGCCGCTGGCGGCGCGCGACGCGAACCTTGTGCGCTTGCTGCCCGCGCAGGTCGCCATCGGCATGGATGTGTGGCTGGTCATGCATGAGGACTTGCGCCGCAGCCCTGTGGTGCGCGCGCTGTTTGATCATCTGGTGACGGCATTCGGCGGTTACGTGCACAGCGTTTCGTGAGGCCAATCCGCTAGATTGCGAGGTCTTTGACGCCCGAGAGGAACCGTAAAGCCATCGCCCACAGGGTGGGCTTCTACAATTGCCGGGTGGGGAAGCTTTCGGCCAGGAATTCGACGAAGGCCGATACCTTGGGGCTGGTCAGTCGACGCGAATTGTGCAGGGCCCACAGTTCGACCGTGCGCCCGGGATAGTCGCCCCAGCGGACCAGACGACCGCGGGCGACGTCTTCGCGCACCAGCGAGCGCGGCAGCATGGCCACGCCGGCACCGGCGCGCACGGCGTCGCGGACCATTTCCAGCGAGGACAGGTGCAGGTGGTAATCCGGTGTCAGATGGCAGGTCTCGCCGTTGTGGGCGAACTGCCACGACGTGCTGTCGGGCAGGCGAGTCATCGCCACGGCCGGCACCAGGGCCGGTGCGTCGGGGGCGGTGTCGGTCGGCATCGGCAGTGACGACGCGGCGACGATCTGCATGCAATCGCCGGCAATGCGGCGGCCGACCAGCTCGCTGTCCGGTTGCGGGTTGACGCGAATGGCGACGTCGAATGCCTCGTCGACCAGGTCGACTGGATGGTCGTTGGCGATCAGGTCCACGCGCACGTCCGGGTATCGGGCGATGAATTCGGCAACCAGGCGTCCGCCGAGCATGTTGGCGAACAGGGTCGGCGCGCTGACACGCAAGCGGCCGCGCGGTGCACTGTTGCCGGTAGTCAGGTGATGGCCGACGTCCTCGATCTCGCGGACCAGGGCGCGTGTGCGCATATACAGCAACTTGCCCTCGGCGGTCAGGCGCAGCGCATGCGCACCGCGCTCGACCAGGCGCACGTCCAGCGACTCTTCCAGCATGCGGATGCGCCGCGACAAAGTGGCCTTGGGGCGGCCCGTATCGCGACTGGCCTTGCCGAGGCTGCCGGCTGCGGCGACGCGATGAAAATCGGCCAGGGCGGAGAGGTTCATCAGGTGTACCGATTGTGGAACAGTGTGTGCAAACAATAGGGCTTACGTGTCGACATTGAAACGGGCAATGTGGCGGCCGTGGTCATGACGACCTCGCTGTCGAGGTCTCACGAAACGTGATTTCACCCCATCCATGAGGTATTTGCCATGAATTCAGTCGCCGAACACCGTGCCCATCCCGCGATCTGGAGCCCGATCACCATCGGCCGCATGCAGCTTTCCCACCGACTGGCCATGGCGCCGATGACGCGCAGCCGCGCCGAGGCCGATGGCACGCCGGGCGCACTGACGGCCGAGTACTTTGCGCAGCGTGCCGGCTTCGGTCTGCTGGTCACTGACGGGACCCAGCCGTCTGCCGACGGGCAGGGTTATTTGCGCACTCCGGGCATCTACACCGATGCCCATGTCGCCGGTTGGCGCCGGGTGAGCGATGCCGTGCATGAGCGCGGCGGCCATCTATTCATCCAGCTGATGCATGTGGGCCGCATGTCGCATCCGGACAACACTCCGCATCACCGCCAGCCGGTGGCACCGTCGGCGATCGCGCCGGGCGTGGAGATGTTCACCGCAAGCGGTCCGCAGCAGGCACCGACACCGCGTGCCTTGTCGCTGGACGAAGTGCGAGCCACGGTGCGCGATCATGCCGATGCCGCCGAGCGAGCGATCGAAGCCGGTGCCGATGGCGTGGAAATCCATGGCGCCAACGGCTACCTGATCCAGCAATTTCTGGCCGCAAACGCCAACCGGCGCGCCGATGCCTATGGCGGTGGCATCGACAAGCGTGTGCGTTTTGCCCTGGAAGTGGCGGCCACGGTGGCCGAGCGTATCGGCCCCGAGCGCACGGGCATGCGCCTGTCGCCGGGAAGTTCGCTGGGCGGCATCGAGGAAGGTGCCGAGGGGCCGGACCTGTACCGCTATCTGGTGGAACGGCTTGCCGAGCTTGATCTTGCCTACGTGCACATCATGCACACCGGCAACGAGGCGCTGTTGCACGACATCCGCCGACTGTGGCCGAACGCGTTGCTGGTCAATCGGGCCAATCGGCCACTGCAGGCGCTGGGCGACGACATCGAGGCCGGGCTGGCCGATATCGCGCCGGTTGCGCGCTGGGCGCTGGCCAACCCCGACTTCGTCGAGCGAGTCCGCCGTGATGCGCCCTTGAACGAACTGGACCCCGCCACTTTGTACAGCGGTGGTGCCGCCGGCTACACGGATTATCCGACGCTGGCCGAGGCGACCCTGCAACCGGCTTGATGCCGGTTGCAGGGTCGGTATCAGCACATCATTGCCAGCCCAGGTCCGGGTCCGGGTAGTAATGAATGCCGAAGGCGTCCAGGCGCGCACGCATCGAGCCCATGCGCTCGGTGAAGCTGGTGTAGTCGCGCTGGGACTTCGGTGTCCATGCCACTTCGGCGACGGCGGCCAGACGTGGCCACAGGCGGTTGTCGGCGGTGGCATTGGTGTGCACGCGCTCGGACCACAGCGCGCCTTCCACGCCGATGGCGGCGGGGAACGATTGCGGATTGAAGCTGTACACGCGCGCCAGCGGCACGCCGTCCTTGTCGCACCAGGTGGCGGTGTGTGGCTGGCCGGGGTAATTGGCGTGGTCGATGTACATGTACGAACACGGCGACAGGATCAGCTGATGGCCCTGCTTGACGGCATCGGCGATCGCATAGTCGTCGTTCCACAGCTGCAGCAGCGCGTCCGTCGGCAGCTCGGCGACCGAGCCTTCTTCCCACACGATGGGCGTGCGACCCAGGTCTTCCACGATCTGCGCGGCCCGGGTCACGAAACCGTCATAACCGGGGTCCTTGATCTCGTCGCCACCGATGTGGATGTATTGCGACGGGAAGATCGCCGTCACTTCCTTGAGCACGTCGCGCACGAATGGATAGATGACATCCGGCTTGGTCATGCACAGCTTGCTGAAGCCGACCTCGATGCCCGAATAGGTGTCGAGGTTGGTGACGTCGTCACAGGCCAGCTTGTTGTAGGCGGCGATCATCGCCTGGGTATGCCCGGGCAGGTCTACTTCCGGCACGATGATGACGCCGCGCGCCTTGGCATAGGCGACCAGGTCCTTGAGTTCGGCCTGGGTGTAGAAGCCGGTGCGTCCGCCCTCGACGGCGCTGGCGCCACCGATTTCGGTCAGCCTGGGGTGCTTCTTGATCTCGATGCGCCAGCCCTGGTCGTCGGTCAGATGCAGATGCAGGCGGTTGAGTTTGAAGAACGCCATGCGGTCGATGTGCTTTTTCAGATACGTGATCGGCAAAAAGCTGCGCGCCACGTCGACCGAGCTGCCGCGCCAGGCGTAGCTGGGCACGTCGGTGATGGCGACATGTGGCAGGCGGTAGGCGTCGTCCGGCTTGACCGGAAGCAGCTGGCGCAGCGTCTGCACGGCGTAGAACAGGCCGATGTCGGTGTTGGCGCTCAGCTCCACGTTGTCGGTGACCGTCAGCCGGTAGCCGTCGGCACCCAGCTCGGGCGCATCGATCAGGCGCAAGGTGATGCGCGTGGTGGCACCCGGCGCGTTGCGCAGGTCCAAGCGCGACAGCAAGGCCTTGGCGGCGCGCTTGGCGTTGGGCGCATCCGGGGCGACAACCAACTTGACCGATTTGGCCAGCGTCAATGCGCCATCATGACGTTGCACGGTTTGCGGATAAGGCACCAGAGCGAGCGGCTGCGGTGTGTTTGGCACGACCTGGCCGCATCCGGCCAGCACGATGGCCGCAAGAGCGGCGAGCAAATACTTCAAGGCGATCTCCTGAACTTGGCGGAGGGGCGGGGAAGTGAAACCCGTTCCAGCGGAAAGCAGTCAAGAAGACTAGCGGAAAATCACGCTTCTACCTGTGGATGGCCAGCGTCCGTGCGGGGACGGGTGGACGCGACGCTGCGACGGCGCGCGATTGCGTGCATCATGACAAACCGTTAGAACATCTTTTTTTGCCCAGAGCGCGCCTCGATCATGCCGTCAACAACGATCCCCACTGATGCCGACCTTGATGTTCTCGCCATGGAGGTGGCCGATGCGGCCATGGCCCGACATCAGATGGTGGTGACCGCCGAGTCGTGCACCGGCGGATGGATCGCCAAGGCGCTCACCGACCTGGCCGGCTCCTCGGCTTGGTTCGATGCCGGCGTGGTGGCTTACAGCTATGAAGCGAAGGAGGCGCTGCTGGGCGTCAATCCGCGCACGCTGGAGCGTGAGGGTGCGGTCAGCGAAACGGTCGTGCTGGAGATGGTGTCCGGTGCGCTGGCGCATCTGGGGGCGGGTGCCGCGGTCGCCGTCACCGGGATCGCCGGTCCCGGCGGCGGCACCGAGGACAAGCCGGTCGGCACGGTGTGGATCGGCTGGAAATGCCGCGGCGGTTACGCGCACGCCAAGCTGTTCCAGTTCGACGGCGATCGCGATGCCGTGCGCCGGCAGACGGTGGCTGCGGCGCTCACGGGGTTGAGCAAGATCCTTACGGCCTGATCGGCCATTTCCGGCAATGGCATGCCGGGGGTGTGGGATACTGGGGCGGTACGCCTGACCCGGATCGCAGCTCCTGAGACTGGACGCCGTCAGGCTTGGCCCCAGATCAACATCTTTGTGAGGATTTCACGATGGACGACAACAAGCGCCGCGCCCTGACCTCCGCCCTCGGCCAGATCGAAAAACAATTCGGCAAGGGTGCCGTGATGCGCATGGGCGACCACGAGGCGGTCGCCATCGACACCGTGTCCACCGGCTCGCTGGGCCTGGATATCGCACTCGGTGTCGGCGGTTTGCCGCGTGGTCGCGTGGTCGAAATCTACGGTCCGGAGTCATCCGGCAAGACCACGATGACCCTGCAGGTGATCGCCAATTGCCAGAAAAAGGGCGGCACCGCGGCCTTCATCGACGCCGAGCACGCGCTCGACCCGACCTATGCCGAAAAACTCGGCGTGGATGTCGACAACCTGCTGGTCAGCCAGCCCGACACCGGCGAGCAGGCGCTGGAAATCGCCGACATGCTGGTGCGTTCCAATGCCGTGGACGTGGTCGTGGTCGATTCGGTCGCCGCGCTGACGCCCAAGGCCGAAATCGAAGGCGAAATGGGCGACTCGCACGTCGGCTTGCAGGCCCGCCTGATGAGCCAGGCGCTGCGCAAGCTGACCTCCAACATCAAGAAGTCCGGCACTCTGGTGGTGTTCATCAACCAGATCCGCATGAAGATCGGCGTGATGTTCGGCAGCCCCGAAACCACCACCGGCGGCAACGCGCTGAAGTTTTATTCCTCGGTGCGTCTGGACATCCGCCGCATTGGCGCGGTCAAGAAGGGTGACGAGGTGATCGGCAACGCCACCCGCGTCAAGGTGGTCAAGAACAAGGTCGCGCCACCGTTCCGCAAGACCGAGTTCGAGATCCTCTACAACGAGGGCACTTCGCGCGAGGGCGAGATCATCGATTTCGGCGTGGCCGAAAACCTGGTCGACAAATCCGGCGCCTGGTACAGCTACAACGGCACGCGCATCGGCCAAGGCAAGGAAAACGTGCGCCAGTATCTCAAGGACAACCCCGAGATCGCCGACGAGATCGACGCCAAGCTGCGCGAAAAGCTGCTGGTCAGCAACAAGCCCAAGCCAAAGGCCGAGGAAGAGGTCAAAGGCAAGGACAAGGAAAGCGCGGCCGAAGAGGCCTGATAGCGGCCCGAGGCCCACATGCGCGGACGTGACACAAAGCAAGCCGGGGACAAGCCGCCCCGGCGTTCGGCCTACGACAAGGCGCTGGCCTTGCTGGCCCGTCGCGAGCAATCGCGTCACGAGTTGCATGCCAAACTCGCGCGTGATGGCTACGACAATGACGAAATCGACGATGCCCTGGCGCGCCTCGGCGAGGCGCATTATCAAGACGATGCGCGTTTCGCCGAAATGCTGGTGCGCAGCCGTACCCGCCAGGGCTACGGCCCGATGCGTTTGCGTGCGGAGTTGAAAAGTCACGGTATCGATGGCGAGCTGATCGGCACGGTGCTTGACGAGGCCGATGCCGAAACCGACTGGACGGCCTTGGCGGCCGACCAACTGCAACGTCGCTACGGCAGCAAGCCGGCGAACGAGTACACCGAGCGCGTGCGCCGCATGCAATTCCTGCAGCGGCGTGGCTTTGACGGCGGCACGGCCCGCGCCGCTGTAGGAGCGCACCCTGTGCGCGATGGGCTCGACGCTCCGTTTGAAACCTGAACCCGTCGCGCACAGGGTGCGCTCCTACAGCCTAATGCGTGGATGGGCGAGACGCGCCGCCAAGCGGTTGTTATCATGCGGGGTTCTTCGGCCATGCGCGGCGCGATTCGGTTGCCGGGCATGACATTCATCCCGACATGTCAGACCCACTGCATGAAAACAGCAGATATCCGCGCGCAATTTCTGGCCTTTTTCCGTGACCGCGGCCACACCGTGGTGCCGTCGGCACCGCTGGTGCCGGCCAATGATCCGACGCTGATGTTCACCAACTCGGGCATGGTGCAGTTCAAGGACACCTTCCTGGGCAGCGAAAAACGCGCCTACACGCGCGCCGTGGACGTGCAGCGTTGTCTGCGCGCCGGCGGCAAGCACAACGACCTGGACCAGGTCGGCTATACCGCGCGTCATCACACGTTTTTCGAGATGCTCGGCAACTGGTCGTTTGGCGATTATTTCAAGCGCGAGGCCATCGCCTGGTCGTGGGAGTTGCTAACCGAGGTGTTCAAGCTGCCGGCCGAAAAACTGTGGGTCACCATCTACCAGACCGACGACGAGGCCTTCGCGATCTGGCGCGACGAGATCGGCGTGCCCGAAGAGCGCATCACGCGCATCGGCGACAACAAAGGCGCGCCGTACGCCAGCGACAATTTCTGGCAGATGGCCGACACCGGTCCGTGCGGTCCGTGCAGCGAAATCTTCTATGACCACGGTCCGGAGATTGCCGGTGGTCCGCCGGGCACGCCGGAAGAGGACGGCGACCGCTACATCGAGATCTGGAACCTGGTGTTCATGCAGTTCGACCGCCAGACCGACGGCGAAATGAAGCCGTTGCCGGCACCCTGCGTGGATACCGGCATGGGCCTGGAGCGCTTGGCCGCGATCCTGCAGGGCGTGCATTCGAATTACGAGATCGACCTGTTCGAGCGTCTGATTGCCGCCGTCGCCAAGCTGACCGCTTGTGACGACAAAGCCAACCAGTCGCTGCGCGTGATTGCCGATCACATCCGCGCCTGCTCGTTTCTGATCGTGGATGAGGTGTTGCCGTCCAACGAGGGTCGCGGCTACGTGTTGCGCCGGATCATCCGCCGCGCCCTGCGTCACGGCTGGATGCTGGGCGTGCGCGGCGAGTTTTTCTGGAAAATGGTCGCGCCACTGGTCGTCGAGATGGGTGAGGCGTATCCGGAGCTGGCGGCCAAGCAGGCCTTCGTCGAGCAGACCCTCGAGGCCGAGGAGCGCCGCTTCGGCGAGACGCTCGAACACGGCATGCAGCTGTTCGACGATGTGGCATCGCGCACCACCGGCAAGACCATTGCCGGCGACGATGCGTTCCGTCTGTACGACACCTACGGCTTCCCGGTCGACCTGACCGCCGATATCGCCCGCGAGCGTGGCTTCGACGTGGACATGGACGGTTTCGACAAGGCCATGACCGCACAGCGGGAACGCGCGCGCGCGGCCAGCAGCTTCAAGTCGAGCGACTCGCTGCCGGCCGAGCTGGCCAGTCGTCTGCAGCCGACCGAGTTTCTCGGTTACGAGGCGCTG
>DASSKC010000080.1:0-3871 GCA_035690885.1 Oleiagrimonas sp.
CCTACGTTCCACCGAGGGCAATCGCCATGGCCATGAATCCCATCCAGTTCCAGCGAGGCATGTCGTTGGCGCAGTTCCTGCGCGACTATGGCACCGAAGCCAAGTGCTACCGCGCGCTGTACAGATCGCGATGGCCGCGCGGCTTTCGCTGTCCGACGTGTGACGGTCATTGGCGTTCCCGGTTTCGGCGCGAAGGGCGCGTGTACTACCAGTGTCGCAAATGTCGTCACCAGACGACGCTGACCAGCGGGACGCTGTTCCAGCACAGTCATCTGCCGTTGACGACCTGGATGCTGGCGTTGTACCTGCTGACATCTACCAAGACGGATATGTCGGCCTTGGAGCTCAAGCGCCATCTGGGGGTGAACTACAAGGCGGCATGGCGTATCAAGCACAAGGTCATGCAGGCCATGGCTGAGCGTGAGGCGGGGCGCAAGCTGGACGGCTTTGTCCAGATCGACGACGCCTATCTTGGCGGCGAACGAAATGGCGGGAAAGTCGGTCGTGGTGCGCCCGGCAAACAAGCCTTCGTCGCGGCAGTCCAAACCGATCAAGACTTGGAGCATCCGCGGTACGCCGTACTGGAGCCGGTACGCACGTTCGACAACGCCTCGCTGACCGATTGGTGCCAGCGTCGACTGGCGCCGGGCGCCGAGCTTTACAGCGACGGGCTGGCCTGTTTTGCGCGTTGCGTGGACACGGGCAACGCGCACACGGTGCTGGTCACCGAGGGACGCCGTGAGGCCTGTGAAGTGCCGGGAGCACGCTGGGTCAACGTCGTGCTTGCCAACGTCAAGCGGGCCATCAGCGGGCGCTACCATGCCTTCAAACAGAGCAAGTATGCGCGGCGCTACCTGGCGGAAGCGCAGTACCGATTCAATCGCCGGTTTCGCCTCGCCAAGATGCTGCCGCGTTTGATGCGCGCGATGATGCTCTGTGGCCCATGGCCCGAGCCGAAGTTGCGTGCAGTTGGTAATTTTCATAACTGAGGAAAAGGGCTAATCAGGAACATGTTTGGACTCGTTTGTTGCCAGCAATCCTAGCACAAATTTTGCTTTTGTCATACTATAATATAGTCGGTTGCAATATCTTTGTACCGCGTTGTTTTTACGAGAATTATTTTTGTAGGCGCCATCTGCGGTTAGCTGGACTGGCTGTTCGTCGTCTCTTTTGCTTCAGTGTGCTAACGAAGTTGCAACCCGACCACGCTGCCCCTGATCGCCCCGGCCCTCGCGTCATTGCACCCCCATCCAGTGTCCGCACGTTTGGTCGCGACCTTCTCTTCTGCTCTGATGCCACTGCGATATCCGACCGGTAGCAGTGAAGTTCGGGATCTGAAATGGGTGGTGTTTGACACGTCGCATTTCCGTCGCCAGGCCTCGCGGCGCACGCGGCATCATGTCGGCTGGCGAGACACCGAATCTCAAGTCGCCGTAAGCTTTTTTTGGCTGGACCGCGTCTTAGCGATGGCGCATGTCGCAGCGCGCTGATATGTTTCACGGCTGATTTGTATGATAAATTGACGTTGTAGTCATCGGCGGCACGCATACCGCGAAAGGCCGGTTCATTCGCATATCTGGATATCAAACATGAGAGCTGGCAATGCCCGCAGTCTGCACAGCCACGTGGTGCGCGAACTGGGTACCCGAATCGTCGTCGGTGATTTGCAGCCGGGCGACGTGTTGCCGCGCGAGGAAACCTTGGCCGAAACCATGGAGGTCAGCCGCACGGCGTTGCGCGAGGCGCTGAAGGTGTTGTCCGCGAAGGGCCTGATCGAGGCGCGACCCAAGATCGGTACCCGGGTGCGTCCGATGGATGCCTGGAACCTGCTTGACGCGGATGTGCTGTCGTGGCGCTGCGAATCGATGCCGACCGATGATTTCGTCGACAAGCTGGTCGAGATGCGCGAGATCATCGAACCGGCTGCGGCCGCGTCGGCCGCCAAGCGTCGCTCCGACGCGCAACTGGCGGCGATGCAGGATGCCTATGACCGCATGGCCGCGGCGCCCGACCCGGATACCTGGGCGGAAGCGGATCTGGCGTTCCACCAGACCATGCTCAAGGCCACCGGCAACGAGTTGATGATCTCGCTGTTCTCGGTGGTGGAAAGCGCCTTGCGTACGTTCTTCGTATTGTCGGCGAACAACGCCAGCAACTTTGCCTACTCGCTGCCGCACCATCTGGTGGTGCTCGAGGCCATTCGCGAACAACAACCGGAAGCGGCGCGCAAGGCCATGCACGACACGGTCGCCGATTCCTACGCCAACCTGCGCTCGGCGCGCACGGCCAGCGACAAGAAATCGGCCTGACACGCCACGCTGGCGGACAACCTGCCCGTCAGGTCAGCTCGTCAAGCACTTCGTCCAGCTTGTCGAGGAATTGTTCGGCGTGAGCGAGGCTGAACACGATGGGCGGCTTGATCTTCAGCACGTCGTGCGCCGGGCCGTCGGTGGACAACAGCACGTGCCGCGCTTTCATCGCTTCGACCACGGCCGCGGCCTTGCGCGCGTCCGGCGTGCGTGACGCGCGGTCGCTGACCAACTCCACGCCAATGAACAGACCACGGCCGCGCACATTGCCGATGCACGCGTGCTGCTCCTCCAGCGCATGCAGGCCGTCCATCAGGAAGCGCCCCACGCGCAACGCGTTGTCCTGCAGCTTTTCATCCTCGATCACGTCCAGTACCGCCAACGCGATGGCACACGAGACCGGGTTGCCGCCAAAGGTGTTGAAGTACTCCATGCCGTTGGCGAAGCTGGCGGCCACTTCCGGCGTGGTCACCACGCCGCCCATGGGGTGACCGTCGGCGATCGGCTTGCCGAGCGTCACGATGTCGGGCACCACGCCCTGCTCCTGGAATGCCCAGAAGTGACTGCCGACGCGACCGAAGCCGACCTGGACCTCGTCGGCCACGCAGACCGCTCCCGCCGCGCGCGCGGTGGCGTACGCCTCATGCAGATAGCCTTCCGGCAGCACGATCTGGCCGCCGCAGCCAAGCATGGATTCGCAGTAGAACGCCGCCGGGTCGGCGCCGTTCTCGTGCAGGCTGTCAATGGCCGGTGCCAGGTAGGCGGCGTAGTCGCTGCCCGCGGTGTCGAGATTGCGGTGCCGGCCACGATACGTGTCCGGCATCGGCACGACGCCCACGCGTGGTGAGCGGCCGGCACCGCCCGGACCATCGAACTTGTACGGACTGAGTTCGACCATCGACGGGGAGTGGCCGTGATAGGCGTGATCGACCACCAGCGCGCCCCGGGCTCCGCCGGCGTGCGCCCGTGCCAGACGCAGCGCCAGGTCATTGGCTTCGGTCCCCGAGTTGGTCAGGTACACCACCGACAGGCGCTCGGGCAGCGTCGCGGTCAAACGCATGGCGTAGTCGACGATGTTGTCGTGCAGGTAGCGAGTATTGGTGTTCAGCCGCGCCATCTGCGCCTGACCGGCGGCAACCACGCGCGGATGGCAGTGCCCGACATGGCAAACGTTGTTGACCATGTCCAGATAGCGCTGGCCGTGCGCGTCGTACAGCCACACGCCTTCGCCACGCACGATCTTCAGCGGCTCGCGATACGACACGCTCAACGCCGGATTGAGATGGCGTCGGCGCAGATCCAGGATCTCGCTGTTGCCGCGCTCCGGCACCGGATGACCGGTGCCGCCGGCAGGCGTGGCGAAGTCAGTCATGCACGGTCTCCTGGAACGGGGCGACAAGCGCACCGGGGGTGATGGCGGACAGGGTTTGCAACAAGTGTCGCATGCCCTGTTGCGATACCTGGACGTACGTATTGTCCGGCTGCTCGCGCTGCGCGCGCGTGGCCATGAGGATGCTTTGGCAGGCGCGCGCGCCGATGAGTATCGGCAAGGCCGCAAGCTC
>DASSKC010000081.1:0-13039 GCA_035690885.1 Oleiagrimonas sp.
ACCTGCTGCTGGGCACAAAGCCCGAGCCGTGGCGTGATGCCGACACCTTGCTGACCCTCGACGCCATGTTCCTGGACCTCAACGGCGACGGCCGCAATCAGCGCGAACTGGACATCGCGCGCATGCGTGCGACGCTGCCAATGGCACTGGTCACATTCCTGCTCTCGCCAGCCGGTCGCTGGGAAGCGCCGTTGCAAGGGCCGCCGTCACCGCCACCAATGATTCCACCGGAGAGCGTATACAATCTGCGCGCCAAACAGAACGTGGACACACGTGCGGTCGCCATGCACATGCCCGAGTTTCCCGGCAGCAACAATTTTGCCGTCGCTGGCCGTCTGACCGGTGGCGCGTCGATTGTCGCCAACGACATGCACCTCGGTCTGCGCGTGCCCAATATCTGGTTTCGCATGCGCCTGCGCTACCGCAACGCGCAAGGCGACATGGTCGATCTGAACGGTCTGACCCTGCCCGGCACACCCGCGCTGATCGCCGGCAGCAACGGCCACATCGCCTGGGGCTTCACCAACAGCTACGGCGACTGGATGGACTGGGTGCGTGTGGATATCGATCCCGCCCGTCCCGACCGCTACCGTGTACCCGGCGGCTGGGCCCCGTTGCAAAAGCACCTCGAGACCATCGCAGTCAAAGGCGGCAAGCCGCACACACTTGTGGTCAAGGACACCCGCTGGGGACCGATCATGGCCACCGCCCCCGACGGCACACCGCTGGCTCTGGCCTGGATCGCGCAATCGCCACGCACGCACAACTTCAACATCGTCAAACTGGAACATGTGCACACCGTCAGCCAGGCGCTGTCCCTGGCACCGACCATCGGCATGCCGCCGCAGAACTTCGTGGTCGGCGACACGCAAGGCCATATCGGCTGGACCGTCACCGGCAATGCGCTGCCTTTGCGTACCGGCTACGATCCGACCCTGCCAGCGGACTGGTCCAGGCCCGGCACCGGGTGGATTGGCTGGGCCACGCCGGCGCAATTTCCGCGCATCGAGAATCCGGCCAGCGGTCGCTTGTGGACCGCCAACAACCGCACCACGTCGGGAGCGTGGTTGAAACTGCTCGGCAACGGTGGCTACGACCTTGGTGCACGTGCGCAGCAGATCCGTGATGATCTGCGCGCTCGGGAACATTTCACGCCCAAGGACATGCTCGCCATCCAGCTCGATGACCAGGCCGTGTTCCTGACCCGCTGGCAGCAACTATTGCAGACAACGCTCAAGGCACACCCCGCTCCCGAACTGGCGGAATTGCAGAAGCTGACCGCGCACTGGCACGACCATGCGGCGACCGACAGCGTCGACTACCGCCTGGTCCGCGCTTTCCGTCAGCAAGTCGTGCACGACGTGCTCGCGCCGTTCGCGGCACGCGTCAAACAACGCTTCAAGCACTTCGACTGGCCACGCAAAAGCGAAGCAGCCGTGTGGACGCTGCTGCAGCAACGCCCGCGCTGGCTGCTGGCATCGCGCTACAGCGACTGGAACGACTTGTTGCTGCACGCCGCCCACCAGGTCGTCGACAAACTCGGCAAGCAACCCGGCGGCCTGGCTGCGCGCACTTGGGGCGAACGCAACACCGCCGACATCCACCACCCGCTCGCCGGCGCCCTGCCCTGGCCGTTCAACGACTGGCTGAGCATGCCCGCCGACCCGCTCCCCGGCGACAACAACATGCCACGCGTACAGACCCCGTCATTCGGCGCGTCCGAGCGCTTCGGCATCATCCCCGGCGACGCCGCCCACAGCTACCTGGAAATGCCCGGCGGCCAAAGCGACAACCCGTTGTCGCCGTACTTCGGCGCCGGTCACGAGGCCTGGGTCCACGGCAAGGCCTCGCCACTGCTGCCGGGCCCCGCGCAACACACCTTGCACCTGCGACCCGGACCGTAGAGCGATCCTGTGGGAGCGACTTCAGTCGCGACAGGCACTTGCCGGTATCCCGCCGTCGCGGCTGAAGCCGCTCCCACAAGTTGACGGATCAGCCCGCGCTCGTTCCGCCCCAAGTGAACACGACTTTCAGGCCGCCCATGCCGGAGCGCGACATGTGGATGCGGCCGCCCGTAGCCTCCAGCAATTCCCGCGCGATAGCCAGCCCCAGACCCGTGCCGGAATCGGATTCGTCAAGGCGACCGCCGCGCGCGAGCACCTCGTGGACCCGCGCATCGGCAATACCGGGACCATCGTCTTCGATTGCCACGCTGGTCCACCCTTCGCCGGCGTGCGCCTCGACCATGACCCGACGTCGCGCATAACGCACCGCATTCTCCAGCACGGCGCCCAATATTTCATGCAGATCATCACGCTGCACGGCAACCCGCAAGCTGGCGGGTATCTCCAGATCGAATGCCAGCATGCCGCCCTTGTCGGTTTGTTCGAGTACCGTGACAAGGCGCTCGACTGCCGCACGCAGCCCGGCATTGCCTCCCGGTTGACGCCGAATCATGTCGACCCGCGCCCGCGCCAGCTCCGCTTCGACGGCGCGGAACATGGCGCCGATCGCGCGATCGAGCCCATCGGCCGCCCGCTCCGCACCCGCTTCACGCGCGCGCCGGCTTTGCGCCGTCATGGCCGACAAGGGCGTTTTCAGCCCATGCGCCAAATCCGCGGCACGTTGCCGAACCACATCCAGATCGCGTTCACGCGCATCGGCCAGCGAGTTGATCGAGTCGATCAGCGGCCGCACCTCGCGCAGCCCGGATGCCGGCAAGCGCGCACTGGGACTGGCGCGCAGGGCGGCCAGATCGCCACGAATCCGTCCCAGCGGGCGCAGGCCCAACCGTACCTGGAGCCATGCGGCCGCCGACAACACCAGCCACAGCACCACGAGGAATGCCGCCAGTTCATGTCCGAATTCGGAACGGGCAGCCGCCAGCGGCGCCGTATCCTGGGCCAGTTGCACCAGCACCGGAGATGTCAGCGCGGGCGAGTCGATGCGCCGCTCGACGATCGACACCGACTGGCCATACGGGCCCGGTGCGCGGTGCATGACCCAATGGTCCGACGGCACGTTCGGCACGCGTTGCAGGTCGCCATCCCAGAGCGAGCGCGAACGCAACGCATGTGGACCGGCCACGATTTCCCAGTAGTAGCCACCCGCCGGTGTTTCCAGGCGCGAGTCGACCGGGGGCCGATCGACGCGCAAGCCGCCATCGGGTTTGACGGCCAGCCCGGCCACCAGACGCAGGCCGTCGCGGACCATCTCGGTCTTGACCCGCCGCTGCATGTGCCACGCGAACAGCAAGGTCATGAATATCCAGGCCACGACCAGCGCCAGCAGGATCGCGCCCATCGCGCCGATCAACAACCGCCAGTGCAAGGAACGCGTGATCATGCCGCGGTTTCGATCAGGTAACCGAAACCGCGCCGCGTAAGGACGACACCGGCTCCAAACTTGCGCCGCAGGCGCGCGACGATGGCTTCGATGGCATTGTGGTCGCCATCCTCGGCCACGCCATACAGGTGCTCGGCCAGCTCGCCGGCCGACACCGCCCGTCCGGGCTGGTGCACCAGGTAGTCGAGCAGACGGAACTCCAGCGGAGACAGCCGTGCCGGTGCACCATCGAACGTTGCCGTCATGCGCATGGTGTCCAGGCGCAGGCGGCCAATGTCGACGACATTGGAAACGCGTCCGGCATGGCGTCGCACCAGGCCACGCACGCGCGCCACCAGCTCGCCCATCTCGAACGGCTTGCCCATGTAGTCGTCGGCCCCGGCCTCGATGCCCTCCACCTTTTCGGTCCAGTCGCCCCGCGCCGACAACACGATGACGGGAAATGACCGGCCGGCCGAGCGCCAGCGTCGTAGCACCGACAACCCGTCGAGCCGCGGCAGGCCCAGGTCGAGCACGGCGGCCACGTAATCCTCCACGTCGCCGCGATACCAGGCGGTCTCGCCGTCGCCGATGGCATCGACGACGAACCCGGCCGCCTCCAGCGAGCGACGCAGGTCGCTCTGGATGTCCGGATCGTCCTCGACCACCAGGCAGCGCATCAGTCGTCCTCGATCTCGCGGATGACGCCGGTATCGGCAAAAAGCTTCACTTCACGCACGTCGCCGTGCCGATCCAGTACCTTGACCTCGTATTCCCAGCCGTGGTGGTGGCTGTGCTCCAGCTCGACCTCGATGACGTCGCCGGCCACCCGGGCATGGACGATCTCGAGGATGCGGCTCAATGGCAATATCTTGCCATGTTCGAGCAACTGGCGCGCTTCCACGTGATCATCATGGTCGTCGCCCCCCGCCACGGTTTGCGTCGGAAACACGGCAATCGAGGCAACCCCCGCGACCAGGAGCAGGGAGGCGAATATCGGCTTGATTGGCAGTTTGCTGTTCATGGGCGGCATCGTGCGGCAACCGCCCTGACAACAACCTGACATGCCGCACCACGTCGATGTCAGCAACACCGGCACACACTCGGAGACATCGCCGCCATACCGACTCGCATGAACGACACGCATCACAACACCCGCTTCCCGCTCCGTCTCGGCCTGGTCCTGCTGGCCGTGGCCGCACCGGCCGGTGCCTACGCGCAATGCCGCGTTCCGGCGAAACACGCTGCCGACGTCACGGGCTACGCACCGGCCTACTTCGCGCAGGCCGCGCCGGTCAACGCCTGGGACATGGTCTCGCGCGTGCCCGGCTTCAACGTGGTCGACCCCGACGAAGACGTGCGCGGCTACGCCGAAGCGCGCGGCAACGTCCTGGTGGACGGGCGACGCCCGACCAGCAAGTACCAGGACACCAAGGATTTGCTCGAGCGCATTCCGGCCGATTCGGTGCAGTGCATCAAGCTGATCCACGGCGATGTCGACAACATCGACATGGGCGGCTACGCGACCGTCGTGAACGTGGTGCGCCAGCACGCCTCCAACCACCAGGCCGCCATCGAGGCCGGCGCCGTCGCCGGCACCGACGGCTGGATATCGCCGAAGGGCCGGTTCCAGTACGGCTACAGCAAGGATGACCGGGCATTGGACGTGGCCCTGGCGTTCGACCCCGAACTGGATGACGACAGCGGACGCGGCACGGTCCGCCACCTGGATCCCGACGGCTCCGTGACCTCGCTTGGCAGCCTTGCCACGCGCACCATCAAGAACAAGGAAACGGCCACCGTCAACTGGCACCAGCCCCTGGCGGGCGGCAAGCTCACGCTCAACTCGGCGTTGCGTGGCGAACAGGAGGACACCACCACGGACATCCTCATGCACGCGGACGACGACACGCAGCACACCACCGAACAGGAGGACACGCTGGCATTCGAGGCCGGGGCGCGTTACGCCCGCCACCTCACTGCCGACTCGACCCTGAAGCTGATGGCCACCCAGCGCCTTGGGCACGTGCAACATGCGGAGCATTCCCTCGAAGACGGCGCCGACGAACAGTTCGACAAGGAAACCCGCACGGGCGAGTCCATCGGCCGCGTCAGCCTGTACAACGACTGGACCGGCAGCTTTTCGACCCAGACATCCGTCGAGGGTGCCTACAACTATCTGGAAAGCGATGCCCGGCTCAAGCAGCACGGCATGCTCGTCGACTTGCCCGGCTCCGACGTTCGCGTCGAGGAGAAGCGTGTCGAGGTCGCCTTCAAGGCCACCTGGCAGCTGTATCGCGGCTGGACGTTCGAGGCCGGTCTGCGCGGGGAACGCTCCGTGATATCGCACACCGGCGACACGCCGATTACCCGCCACTTCACCTACCTCAAGCCACGCGTGGCCGTACGCTGGGACATCGACCCGGGCAACCAGGTGCACCTGGCGTTGTCCCGCGAGGTCGGGCAACTGGACTTCGAGGACTTCGTCGCTTCGGCCTCGCTCGACACCGGCGTGGTCAGCGCCGGCAACGCCGAGCTCGAGCCGGAAACCTCCCGCCGCCTCGAACTGGGCTGGAAGCACGACTTGTGGAACGGCGGCGCCTTCACCCTGACCTGGACCCACGACCGCATCGATAACGTCGTGGACCGGGTCCTGGTGATCACGCCCACCGACGTCTTTGATGCCCCCGGCAACATCGGGCCGGGGCGACTTGACACGCTGGCGCTGGACCTGTCGTTCCCGCTGGACGGCATCGGCATCCCGGGCGGCCGCATCCAGACATCCATGCAGTGGCACCACAGCCGCGTCACCGACCCGACCACCGGCATGACCCGTTCCATCTCCGAGGAAAAACCCGTGGACGGGCAAATCCGGTTCACCCAGGACCTGCCGGCATGGCGGCTGCACTGGGGCATCAAGCTCGAACACATCGCCGAGCGCAAGACCAAGTACCGCTTCGACGAAATCGAGCACGAATCGGAAGGGCTCGGCTGGACCGCGTTCGTCGAGCGACGCATCGGCAACCGCTGGCGCGTGCGCTTCGAAGCCACCGACCTGTTCGGCCGCGACTTCACCGACATCCGCAACGAATACGACGGACCACGCTCCACCCGACCACTGGACGAGGTGAAGCGCCGCAACCGCACCACGCCGGGATTTGCAAGCGTGACGGTTCGTTACCAGTTCTGACACGATGACTGCACCTCGTCCACACGCGCGTCGGAGGGGCAAGTCCGGATCCCGAATCTTGCCGCTCTCAGGCGTGTCGATCTTCCAATGCCGCATTCAGACGCTCGAGCAACAGCGCGTGGATCGCGCCATTGGACACGCACACATTGTCGTCACGCACGTCCAGGGACGAACCAGTGACCGAACTGGCCATGCCGCCGGCCTCCCGTACCAGGATCACGCCGGGCGCCATGTCCCACGCGCACAGGGCGCGCTCCCAATAGGCGTCCCAACGGCCACAGGCCACCCAGGCCATGTCCACGCAGCAGGCACCGGTGCGACGGATGCCGGCGACATCGGCCGTCAGTTGCGCCATGTCGCGCGCAAACAATGGATGGTCCGGCTTGCCGGCAAACGGAATGCCGCAGCCCAGCACGCTGTCGACCAGTCGATCACGCGTGGACACGTGGATGGGCTGGCCGTTCAACCATGCGCCCTTGCCCTGCTCGGCCACGTACAGCTCGTCCAGGACCGGCAGGAAAGAGACGCCGGCCGTCACCTCGCCGGCGACGGTCAGGGCGATGTTGACGCCCCACAGCGGCGTGCCGAACAGGAAATTGGTGGTGCCGTCCAACGGATCGACGATCCAGGTATGCGCCGGGTCATCGCCCTCGACGACACCGCCCTCCTCGCCCAGGAAACCGAATGACGGTTGCGCGGCGGCCAGGATCGAACGCGTGGTGCGTTCGGCCTCTTCGTCGGCAATCGAGACCAGATCGGCCGGGCCGTTCTTGGTGCGGATGTCACGCGCGGTAATTTGTCCGAAACGGCGCATGAGCCCGGCACCGGCACTGCGCGCCGCCTCGATCATGGCTTCCAGTTCAGGTGATGCTTGCAACATGAGTCAGTCCGTCCTGCGTACGCGCCACAGACACAATGCCAGCAGCATGGAGAAAACCGAGGCCCCCACCCAGAAGGCGATGGCCGGCCCGAAATCGTAGACACGATCGTCACCCACCATGGTCATGCCTTGCTGGATCAGATGGCCCGATATCTGTTCCTCGACGCCGGCACCGATGTAGCTGAAGATGCCGATCACGCCCATCGCCGCACCGGCCACGCGCTTGGGCGCGATGTCCACGGCAAACAAGCCGCCCAGCGACGTCACCAGGCCGGTCAGGCCCATGCCGTACAGCAGCATGCTGACGACCAGCATCGGCAGGTTGTCGGGACCGAAAAAGAACAGGCACAGGCCGATGATTTCCAGGATCGCGAACAACAGGTTGACCGGCGGACGGCGGGCGCCGAACCACTTGTCGGAAATGAAGCCGAACGATATCGCGCCAGCGATACCCGCGAGCGTGCTGATCATGAGCAGGGTGCCGGCCATGGTCAGCGAATAACCATGGGCCTCCTGCAAATACAGGATGCCCCACGAATTGATCGCATAACGCGTGATGTAGGTGGTGGCCGAGGCGACGCACAACACCCATATCTCCGGGCGTTTCAGGATCGACAACTGCAGGCGCAGGACGGATGTGGCCTTGGGCCGTGCCGCCTCGCCGAAACTGTCGTTCTTCCAGTCATTGACCGTCGGCAGACCCAGGGTTCGCGGGCGGTCCTGCAACAGCAGATACACCATGACCGCCGTCGCCACGCCGATCAGGCCCGGTCCCCAGTAGCCGAACCGCCATCCGAACGCGGCCACGACGGCTCCCACCACCAGGAACGTGAGCCCCTCGCCAATGGAATGCGCCGTGCTCCAGATGCCGTAGGCCCGGCCGCGCTCGCGGTTGGAAAACCACGCCGTCATCGCCACCACGCCGCCGGGCGCGCCGAAACTCTGGAACCAGCCGTTCAAGCCCCAGACGATGATCGCCAGCCACACGGTCGTCATGAAGCCCATGGTCAGGTTGCACAACGCCGTCGCCAGGAAGGCAAAGGCCAGGAAGCGCTTCATGTTGGAATGATCGGCCAGGAAGCCGTTGGTCAGCTTGCCGATGGCATAGGTGAAGAACAACGCCGAGCCGATCATGCCCAGTTCGCTGGGCGTGAATATCCCGGCGTCCAGCAACGGTTTCTTGACCACGCCCAGGGCCAGGCGGCAGGTATAGATGAGGCCGTAGCCGAGCGTGATCGCCAGCATGACGCGCCAGCGATGCTTGCGGTACAGGCGATCGATTTCGGCCTGATCGGAACGTTCCGGCCGATCCGGCCCCGTCGCAAAAAAACCCAGTAATCCTGCCACCCTGGACACCCCTCCCGCGAAATGGTTGCAGCAACCTGTTGGTTGGCATATTCCATATACTATCCATATGGAATAAATATTTCAATCATTGCGGCATTGGAATGTCAACGCCGTGTTCGACCATCTCCCCACTGGCCTGAAAATTTTCCGAAGCCCCTTGTAGGAGCTGCGAAAGCTGCGATTGGGCGTGCCCGCACGGTTGTTACCTTGCGGCGTTCCCGGTCGCAGCTTCCGCAGCTCCTACGCAGGAAAGGGAATGGAGATTTCAAGGAAAGACGCGTGATCACGCATGCAACTCGTGCTTGATCGCGTCCAGGCCGGCGCCACCGGCCATCTGGAACGCCAGCGTGTCCAGCGACAACTGCTCGCGGGGCGCATCCAGGCTCATTTCGCCGCGATCGAGCACGATGAAATGGTCGCCGACCAGATGCGCGTGATGCGGGTTGTGGGTAATGAAAACCACGCCAACCTGATGCTCGCGCGCGGCCGTGGCGATGTACTTGAGCACCAGGCCCGACTGGTGCACGCCCAGCGCCGCGGTCGGCTCATCGAGGATGAGCACCCGCGCACCGAAATGGATCGCCCGCGCGATCGCCACGACCTGGCGCTGCCCGCCCGACAGGGAACCGACATGTCGACCGAGATTTTCCAGCTCGATGCCCATGGCACGCAACGCTTCGTCGGTTTCGCGCCACATGGCGTCGACATCCAGTCGCGCGAACGGACCGAAGCCGCGCGTAATTTCCGAACCCAGAAAGAAATTGCGCCACACCGGCATCAACCCGACCAGTGCGAGATCCTGATAAACGGCGGAAATGCCGAGGTCGAGCGCCTCGCGCGGCGACTCGAACGTTACCGCCTTGCCGTCGACGCGATACACGCCGGACGTCGGACGATGCAGGCCGGAAATCACCTTGATCAGGGTCGACTTGCCCGCGCCATTGTCGCCGAGGATGCAGGTGACCTGGCCCCGACGCACCTGCAGGTCGATGCCGCTCAACGCGTGCACGTTGCCGTAGTTTTTGCCGATGCCGTCCAGCTCGACAATGACCGCATCATCGCCCATCTCATTTCCCCCGCAATGCACGGTGACGGATCCACATGTTGGCCACGGTGGCGATCAGCAGCATCAGGCCGACGAAAAATTTGAACCAGTCGGAATTCCATCCCGCGTAGATCACGCCCTCGGTGGTGATGCCGAAGATCAACGCGCCCAGCGCGGCACCCACGGCGGACCCGTACCCGCCGGTGAGCAGGCAACCGCCGACCACGGCCGCGGCAATGTAGATCAACTCGTTGCCGACCCCAGCCCCCGACTGCACGGTAACGAAGCTGAAAAGCAGGTGCATGGCCAGCAACCACACGCACAGTTGCACGCCCATGTACAAGGCGATCTTCATCCCGGCAACCGGAACACCCACCGCGCGGGCGGCATCGCCATTGCCGCCCACCGCAAAAATCCAGTTGCCCACGCGCGTGCGCAGCAGCAGCCAGGTGGCAATCACCGACAAGGCAATCCAGTACAGGACGCTCACGTTGATGGCAAAGCCGCCGATCCTGAAATACGAGGCGAACACGGCGTGCGCGGATGCGAACCCGGGCATGGAGCTGATATCGCCGGTGGCGACGCCGCCGGTGATCAACCGGGTCAGCGCAATGTTGATGCCCTGCAACATGAGGAACGTCGACAGCGTCACCAGGAAACTGTGCAGGCGCGTCTTGATCAGCAGCCATCCGTTCAATGCACCGAGGGCCAGCGACAACACCAGCGCCAGTGCCACGCCGACCCAGACATTGCCCGCCACGTGCACGGCAAAAATCGATGCCGCCAGCGAAGACGTCGTCACCGCGACGCCCGCGGTCAGGTCAAACTCGCCACCAATCATCAGCAGTGCAACCCCCACCGCGGGAATGCCGATGATCGATGCCTGGTAGATGACCGGCGACCAGGCCGCCATGGTGCGCAACGGTGGCGCCACACTGACAAACACCAGCAGCACCAGGATCACGCCGGCAAGGCTGCCGACCTCCGGTCGTTTGACGGCTTTCTTCCAGAGCGCGTCTTTGCCCACGCGCTGCCTCTTGCCGTCCGGATGCCGAGGCATGTCGCCCGCCCCGGTCGTGTTTCCCGTCAAGCTTTTGCCGGTCGCCGACATGGGTGAACCTCCCGGGGCGTCACGTCGACATACCGCTCAACGTGTGCCGCGCTTGATGAAAGGAATGATCTGGTCGATATCCGCCCCGGTGACGAACGTCGGGCCGGTCAATACCGGCTTGCCGCCGCCCAGGACGTTGCCGTTGGTGATGTTGAGCCACAACAGGTCGACCGCTTCATAGCCCTGCAGGTAGGGCTGCTGGTCGACGGCCCACGCGATCTTCCCGGCCTTGATCAGTTTCGCGATCCGCATCGAGCCGAGATCGAAAGTGACCACTTTGGCGTCGCTGTTGGCCATCCGTACGGCGCGTACGGCAACCGGTGCGAATGGCGAACCGAGCGTGACCACGGCACCGATGTCCGGATCCTGGATCAACTTGGCAACGATGCGCGTGCGCGCCACGCTCATGTCGTAACGCTTCAGGTACAGCGTTTCGGCCGTGCCCTTGAACGTCTCGGCAATACCCTCGCAGCGCGCGGCCAGCTGCACGGCACCCTGTTGCTGATTGACGCACAGTTGCTTCTTGATGCCGGCCCGGTTCAAGCGCTCGCCGACCTGGTTTCCGGCCAATCTTTCGTCCTGCCCGACATACATGGGAATGCCCATGGACTTCCAGACATGGAAACCGGAGTTGAACGCGACGACCGGAATGCCGGCCGCCCGTGCCTTCTCGATCAGCGGCCGCAACGCATTCGGAAACGCCAACGTCAATGCAATGCCGTCGACATGCTGGGTGATCACGTTGCGAAGCGCCGCGGCCTGCTTGCGTGGGGTCTTGCCGTGCAGGTAGATGAAATCGACATGGTGAGCCCCGGCGGCGGCCGCGCCCCCCTTGCGGGCCTGGTCCCAGAACGAATCGCCCGGCTGCGCGTGCGTGACCATGGCAATCGTGTAGTGCGCAGTCTCGGGGTCGGCCGCCGACGCGGTGCCGACCCCGAAGACCATTGCAACGGCAAGCAACCACGATCCGGTCACACGCCCTGCCGCGAATGCGAAAAATCCAGGTACGCCAACCATCCGCCACGCCCCTCCGCCAGTCTCTCGATGGTTACAACGTCGGAATGTCGAAGCTGTGCTCGACGGCCTCGCCGGTCAGCGGCCAGCGCTGGGTGACGACCTTGGTCCGCGTGTAAAAGCGCACGCCGTCCATGCCGTACTGGTTGAGATCGGCGAAACCCGAACGCTTCCAGCCACCGAAGCTGTGGTAGGACACCGGCACCGGAATCGGTACGTTGATGCCGACCATGCCGACCTCGACGCGATCGGCAAAATCGCGCGCGGCATCACCACTGCGGGTAAAGATGCATACACCGTTGCCATACTCGTGCTCGGACGGCAGCGCCAGCGCCTCCTCGAAACTGTCGGCGCGCACGATCTGCAGCACCGGTCCGAAGATCTCGTCCTTGTAGCTTTGCATGTCACGGGTGACGTGGTCGATCAGTGTCGGCGCCACGAAGAACCCCCCTTCCTGCCCCGGAACGACCAGGCCACGACCATCGATGACCAGTTCGGCGCCCTCGTCGGCAGCCATCTGGATGTACCCCTCGATGCGCTCCTTGTGCGCCTGCGAAACGACCGGCCCGTAATGCGCATCGGCATTGCCCGACACACCGACCTTGAGCTTTTCGATGGCCGGAATCAGCTTGGCACGCAACGCCTCGGCGGTGGCTTCGCCCACCGGCACCACCACCGGCAGCGCCATGCAGCGCTCGCCGGCCGAGCCGTAGGCCGCGCCCATCAGGTCGGCCACGACCTGGTCGAGATCCGCGTCCGGCAGCACGATGCCGTGGTTCTTGGCGCCGCCCATGCACTGCACGCGCTTGCCGTGCGCCGCGCCGGCGGCGTAAACCGACTGCGCCACGTCGGACGAGCCGACGAAGCTGACCGCCTTGATCGTCGGGTGCGCCACGATCGCGTCGACGATCTCCTTGTCGCCGTGCACCACGTTGAGGATGCCCGGCGGCAGGCCGGCCTCGACCATCAGCTCGGCCAGCCGCACCGGCACCGAGGGATCGCGCTCGGAGGGCTTGAGGATGAAGGCATTGCCACTGGCAATGGCCGGGCCGAACATCCACATCGGGATCATCGCCGGGAAATTGAACGGCGTGATGCCAGCCACCACACCCAGCGGCTGCAGCGCCG
>DASSKC010000082.1:0-4374 GCA_035690885.1 Oleiagrimonas sp.
GCCCTGACCATCTTCATCGACCAGTTGAGCAAGTTCTGGGTGCTGACGAATACGGCACACGGCGCGCAGATCCCGGTCATTGACGGTTTCCTGTATCGCACGTTGGTGTTCAACCGCGGTGCGGCCTTCAGTTTCCTGGCCGACGGCAGTGGCTGGCAGCGCTGGTTTTTCGTCATCCTGGCGGTGGTCATTTGCGTGGGCCTGATCGTGTGGTTGCTGCGCACCGCCCGCCGCGATTGGCGCACGGCCTTGCCGGTGGCGCTCATCATCGGCGGCGCGCTGGGCAACCTGATCGACCGCGTTCATGCCGGCAAGGTCACCGACTTCATCCTCGTGTTCTTCGGTGATTGGGCGTATCCGGCGTTCAATTTCGCCGATTCATGCATCTGCGTGGGTGCCGTGTTGCTGATCGTTTTCAGCTTCCTGAGCGTGAAGGGCCAGGACGCCAAACACTGATCAATGCCGGATCCGGCGAGCCGCACGATCGGGCACCTCAATACCGTCTTGATGTTCATGTTGTTGCCGCAGGGATGCCTGCGGAGGCGCATGATATTGGCTTGCCAATGAGAACGTATATCATTTGTGTTTCTGTTCGCATCCAAGCAGGCACACATATGACTCCTCCCATGGTGAGTGCGTCCGAGATCGATGTACGACCTGACGACCCGTCCGTCGTGTCCCGCAGCCGAGCGCAGGGCCGCGGCTGCGTCGAAAGCAGTTTGCTGTTCCAGGGTGCGCGCGAGCTGGTCATCGACCACGGTGGCAATGCCTACCATCTGCGCATCACGCGCAACGACAAGCTCATTCTGACCAAGTGATCCGCGGCCCCGGTGCCGTCTGCACCGGCGTTGCCTCTTCAATTTTTACCGGGATTGACCCCATGTCTCAGTGTCTGGCGCGGCGGCGCGCCGTGTGGTGTTTTGCCTTGTTCTTTGCGGCGACCGGAGCGGTGGTGCATGCCGCTGATGCCGTTCCCGACGCGAGCGCCGTCGATGCAGGTGAGTCCTCGTCCGAATGTGACGGATGCGTCGCACAGGATCTTTCGGCGATGACCGTGGCGGCCACGCTCAATCCGCGGCCGGTAGCGCAAGTGGCGGCCGATGTCAGCGTGATCACGCGTGAGGACATGGACCGACACCTGGTCAACAGCCTGCGCGACCTGATCCGTTACGAGCCTGGCGTGTCGGTGACATCGACGCCGGGGCGGTACGGTCAGAGCGGGTTTTCCATTCGCGGCCTGGGTGGCAACCGCGTGCGCATTGAAGTCGATGGCGTGCCGGTGTCGGACAGTTTTTCGTTCGGCTCGATGTTGTCGGCCGGGCGCAACATGGTCGATCTGGACTCGATAAAACGCGTGGAAATCGTGCGCGGGCCGGCGTCGTCGTTGTACGGCTCCGATGCGCTCGGTGGCGTGGTCGCCTATGTGACCAAGGACCCGGCTGATTATCTCGATGACGGCAAGGGCGTGTATCTGTCCGGCAAAGGCCAGTACGACACGTCCAACCGCAGCAATGCGCTCAGTGCAACGCTGGCGGTGGGCGATGGCAGCCAGGGCTTCATGCTCATCGGCACGCATCGCGAGGCATCGCAGACCACCAACAAGGGCACGGTCGACACGCTCGGCGCCACGCGCACGCGGCCTGATCCGCAGGACCTGCGCGCCGACAACGTGCTGGCCAAGTATGTGCATCGTGCCGACTTGGGGCGCGTCGATCGCCTGACCCTGGGTGCGCAACGCAATCATGCACACACCGAGTTGTTGAGCGCGCGTGATGCCAGTACGGCCGAGTTCATCGCTCGCGACCGTGTCGAGCGCGAGCGTCTGTCGTTCGGGCAGACCTGGAAGACGCTCGATGGCGTGCTCGCGGACAAGATCGACTGGAAGGCCTGGGGTCAGCGCTCAAAGACCGAGCAGCACAGCGTCGAGCAGCGCACCGTTGGCCCGGGTTACGAGCGGCATGTGATCGAGTCGTTCACCCAGCGCGTGTTCGGTGCGCAGTTGCACGCGTTCAAGCACGTCGCCGTCGGCAACATCAGCCATGACATCACCTGGGGTATCGACGCCGCGCAAACGCACACCGAGGAGTTGCGTGACGGGTATGCCGTCAACCTGATCACGGGTGCGGTATCCACGACCACGGCCGGCGGCAATGCCGACAACTATCCGGTGCGTGATTTTCCGCCCTCGACGACGACCAATGTCGGTTTGTTCGTGCAGGACGAAATCCGCCTGGCCGATGGTGCGGTGCGCCTGATTCCGGGCGTGCGACTGGATTACTACCGTTTCGACCCGCAAGCCGATGCCTTGTTCGACAGCCTGCCGCTGGCCGAACACGTGGCAGGCCAGACCGATCACCACATCTCGCCCAAGCTGGGTGTGGTGTGGCAGTTCGCCGAGCACTACAACATGTATGCGCAGTACGCATCGGGCTTCCGCGCACCGCCGTACAGCGATTTGGGCCTGCTGTTTTCCAACCTGCGTTACGGCTACGCGGCGATTCCCAATCCGGACCTGAAACCCGAAACCAGCCAGAATGTCGAGCTGGGCCTGCGCGGACAGAGTGATGCCGGCCACTTCACCATTGCGGTCTACGCCAATCGCTACCGCGACTTCATCGCTTCACAACACATGATTCCGCGTGGCGAATGGCCGGACTGGGCCGCGAACACGCCGGGCCTGGCGATCGTGTTCCAGTCGGTCAACCTGACCCGCGCACGCATCCGCGGCGCCGAAGCCGGTGGCGAGCTGTATCTGGGTGCACTCAGCGATGCGCTGGCCGGTTGGCACATCCGTGGCAGCGTGAGCGCGTCGCGCGGCGACAGTCGGACCGGCACCGGTGAGTGGATTCCACTCGATTCGATTGCCCCGATGCGCGCCGTGCTGGGTGTCGGTTACAGCGGTTATCACTGGGGCGTGGAGCTGGATGCCACTGGCGTGGCGCGCAAGCACCGCCTGGCCAAGGCCACGGCTTTCCGCGCGCCCGGCTACACCACATTTGATCTTTACGCGCACTGGACACCGACCGACTCGCTCAGGCTTTATGCCGGCATTACCAACCTCACCGACCGTCGCTACTGGACCTGGGGCAACCTGCATGGCGGCGTCATCGGCTCGAGCGTGGAGACCTCGGCGGTGATCGACCGTTACAGCGCGCCCGGACGCGCGCTCAGTGTGGCCATGCGCTATACCTTTTGACCTTTCACTTCATCAGACATCACAAGGCAAAACCCATGATGGCTTCGACATCAATCCGTACGCGAGCGCTGGCTGTGCTGGCATTGCTGGTCGCCGCATTGATCGTGCTTCCGGGGGCGGCGCGAGCGGCATCCACCGGGCATGACATCGGCATTCTCGTGGTGGTGCCCGACCGCGGTTTTCTCGGCAACTCGGAAGTGCGCGACGCGTTCGACCAGTTCGCCGAGGGGCGCAATGCGCAACTGCTGTTCATGGTCGACGAGCGCAGCAAACCGGTGCTGCAGAGCAATCTGGCCCAGCTGCGCAAGGCCGGCGCCCAGCAGATCGCGGTACTGCCGCTGGTACTGTCGAGCGCCGACCCGCGCTGGCAGCAAGCCCATGCGTGGCTGAAGGCCAGCCACGCATCCGGCGCAACCTGGGCAGTGGCCAAGCCCTATGGCGCGTCCTATCTCGCCGTGGAAGACCTGTCCGCCCGCTTGCGCGAGGTGCACACCGACAAGACGCATTTGCTGCTGCTCGGCTACGGTGCCGACGATGCCGCCAGCGCCAAGGCCATGACCGCCGATCTCAAGCGCATGGCCGGTTTTGCCAGCACGCTCAAGCCCGAGGCCATCAAGGCGGTTGTCTACCCCGGCTCGCGCAAGGCCAAGGCGCTGCGCGACAAGGCCGAGGCCGCCATCAAGAATGCGCATGACACGCTGGTGGTCCCGGTGGCCTTTGCGCCGCGTGACGATTCGATGATGGATTTTTCCAACTGGTTCCGTCGTGACCTGCCCGAGGATGCGCAGATGGTCGGTACGCAGCTGGCGACCACCGACGGTTTGGCGCAGTGGATGAATCGCGCGGCCAACACGGTGTCGCTGCGCCTGGACCCGGTCACCTCATCCGAAGTGGGTGTGGTGGCGCTGGCCCACGGCGCCGACTGGTTCTGGAACCGCGACATCCGCAACGCGCTGGCACCGGTCGATGCCAAGCACAAGCTCGCGTATGCGTTTTAAATGGCTGATCCGCCGGTGGTCGAGCGCGCCATCGACAAACTGGAAAAACAGGACGTGCGCGCGATCGTCGTGGTGCGTGCGTTTTCCATGGCTTCGTCGTTCCTGCCGTCGGTCAAGCGCATGCTGGGTCTGGATGTGGAAGCTTCCGATATGCAGCACGACCATCACGGCGGCCACGGC
>DASSKC010000083.1:0-6876 GCA_035690885.1 Oleiagrimonas sp.
CCGACTTCGATGACGCGTCATCGAAACCAACGACCTGCCGGAAAGTCGACTCTGACCCCCTGTTTTCGTCAAGCCGCGATCTGTTCGTACGAAAACCCCGGAATGTCGGCGCGTTGGGACGCGTGCTCCATCGTCATGGCGCAGACGCGCCCCTGGTCATCCAGTTCCAGCAAGGTGTTCTCGTCCAGATCGCGTGTTTCCGCGATGCGATCGGCGCGAAATTCGACGTAAAGCGTGTCGGTGTCCTGGAAATATTTGATCTTCATGGCGCGCCCTGCTTTCCGAACAGCAATCGAAGCAGTTCTTCCTTGCTGATATCGCGGTGTTGCGCAACGTCACTCAAAATGGCCGACAGGGTTCCCAACTTCAATGGAGAATGGTTGGGAATTGTCAATGCATGTGGTTTCGGCTGCTCGGATTGCAAGCGAATGTGGCTGCCCGATTGCCGCACGACGTGATATCCGAGGCGCTGCAACGCCTTGATGAGTTCACGAGCATCCGTGTCCCGTGGCAGCTTCATGCGGCCAGCACTTCGTCCTTGACGTAGTGCAGCCGTATGACGGACGGCCCGCCGTTTTCGCCGAAATGGCAACGGACGGCATCGCGCACTTCGTCGCGCAGCACTTCCATGGAATCGGCCTGGGTGAAGATGGGTTCGCCAAGGGCACGGGCAACGAAACCGCCTTCATCGGATTCTTCGACGAGGAATACGATTTCTTTCATAGCTGGCCTCCGGAAGTCGGAACGAGTATAGCTTCAATACCAACGGCTTCCATCGCGCGATCGAACGACAGCGGGGACGCAAAACCGGCCCAAGAAGATCGGCTGACCGAAAAAAGCGCCAGCGACACCGCCGACCTGCCGGAAAGTCGACTCTGACCCCGGTTTCTCCGAGAATTCCCGCTTCAATCCATGGGGCGTTGCACGGCATGAAAATCATCGGCCTGATTGGTGGCATGAGCTGGGAATCCACCATGCACTACTACCAGCGCATCAACGAGCTGGTTGCCGCACGCCTGGGCGGCCTGCACTCGGCCAGATTGTTGCTGTGGAGCGTCGAGTTCGCCGAGATCGCGCGCCTGCAACACGCCGACGACTGGGATGCGGCCGGCTGCATCCTCGCAGATGCCGCGCGCCGGCTGGAACACGCCGGGGCCGAAGGCCTGTTGATCTGCGCCAACACGATGCACCGGGTGGCGCCTGCGGTCGAGACGGCCGTCAGCGTTCCGGTGTTGCACCTTGCCGACATCACCGCCCACGCCCTGCTGGCCGACGGACACCGCGGCGCCGCGTTGCTCGGCACCCGCTTCACCATGGCCCAGCCGTTCTACCGCGACCGGCTGGAACGCCACGGCCTGTCCATCAGCGTGCCGACGCCGGAAGAACAGGACGCGCTGCACCAGATCATTTTCGACGAGCTGGTGAAGGGGCGCGTGGAAGCGGCATCGCGCGAACGTTTCATCGCGATCATGCGCCGGATGCACACCGCGGGCGCGCAGGCGGTGATCCTCGGCTGCACCGAGTTCGGCATGCTGCTGCGCGCAGGGGACGCGCCGGACATCCCGCGCGTCGACACCACCGAACTCCACTGCCAGGCCGCGGTGGATTGGATGCTCGCGAAAGACTCCGGTCACAAGGACGCGACCTGATCGACGGCGCCACACGCCGGCGACAGCTCAGAAAGTCGACTCTGACCCCTGTTTCCTGATCCGGCAACCCGCGCTCTTCCGGGAGCTTGCCGGGCGCCATACATCGGATGCACACTGCCGCCAGCGCATCATCAACGGGGGAGCTGGCATGGGGACGAAGTGTCTGGCCGCGGCAATGGCCATGTTGCTGCTTTTCGCATGCTCGGCGCGCGCAAGCGTGCCGCCGGCACAGGGGAACCAGGACAACGCCTCGTCCGCGGTAACGGACGCCGCCGCGTTGGTGGACCGGGCATTCGAGGACGTCCGCCATGGCAACAACAAGGCCGCCGGGCCGGAACTCGACAAGGCAATCCATGCCCCGGGCTTCGCCGGATTGCCGGAAGACGTGCGTCACCAAACCCTGTTCATCGCCAGCCTGGTCGCCTGGGAAACCGGCCAGAACGACAAGGCGCACGATCTGGCCGTGCAGGCCACGGCTTTCCCGCAGGCCGACGGCACCGCCTGGATGATCCGCTTTTCCACGGCGTTCGCGCTCAAGAGCTACGACGACGCGGCGCACGGCCTCACCATGTTCGCCCAACGCTGGCCCGAAAAGCTGGACGACGTCGTGCCGGGCGCCGTCATGCAGCTTCACTACCAGCTGCAACTTGCGCACCATGACGCAGTCGACCGCCTGATGCTGGACGAGCTGTTCGATGCCGGCTGGAAAATGAAAGGCGTCGAGCCGAGTGCCCTATGGCGCGACCTCGCTCTCCAGCACTTGCAGCGCAACGAAGTCGTTCGCGCCACCAAGGTGGCCCTGCGCGTCACTTCCGGCCAGGTCGCCTTGAGCATGCGCGTGGACAAGCGCTTCGATGCCATCACCCTCGCCCACCCCGAGGCATTCGACGTCGATCGCCTGATTGCCGCGGAAATCGCCGCGGCCCAGGCCCAGATCAAGGCACACCCGGACCAGCTGCAGCCGGTCACCGACCTGCAGGAGTTGTACCTGTTGACCGGCCAGTACCCGGCGGTACTTTCGATCAGCGACGAAGCCGTCGCGCGCGCGGAAAAGCGCGAGGGCCCCAAAAGCTACACGGATTTCAGTGACCGCTACAACTGGATACTCGACAACCGGTCGCGTGCATTCAAGCGCCGGGGGCAATGGGACAAGGCCGTCGCAACGGAGGTATTGGCGGCCCGGCTTCCCGAACAGGGTGGCATCAATGTCAGCCAGTCGATCAACCTCGGCGAGCTGTACGCGGAATTGGACCAACCCGACAAGGCGGCGACAGCGATCATCCAGCTTGGCGACCTGACGCCCATCGGCAAGATGCAGCTGGAAGGCGTGAAACTTCGCATCGCCGTGGACCGGCACGACGAAGCGGCGGCATCCGCGGCGATGGCGTACCTGCGTGCGCACCGGGCCGAAGAGCCGGACACATTGCAGGACGCCCTGCTGCTGCGGGGAAAGCTCGACGAAGCCGCTGCCCTCCTGATCGAGCGGCTGGAGAACCCGAAGTGGCGAAGCGATGCACTGGTCGAGCTGCAACACTATGCCGACGTCGCCCGAACGCCGATGGAAAAGACCCTCCACGACCGCCGGAACACTGTGGCCGCGCGACCCGACGTGCAAGTCGCCCTACAGAAAGTGGGCAGGATCGAGACTTTCGCCATCGCGCCGGGGTTGCGGTAAAAACCGGGGTCAGAGTCGACTTTTCCTGAAGGCCACTTCCGGCGACCACCGACAGCCTGTCACCCTAGCGAACGCGAGAATCCCGAAATCCGTCTTGCAAGGGTTGCGGTCAAGCCCGTTCCTTCGGGTCGATCTTCCCAGCGTTGAACAACACGTGATCCAGTGCGAAAAGATCGGCCGCCCGAAAAAGGCCACCATCAAATCCGACGACCTGCTGGAAAGTCGACTCTGACCCCCGTTTTCCTGTTCTACGCGGCCAAACGGAGGCTCGGCTTCAGGCCCGCCCGCGCAGCAAGGGTCAGCAACATGTCGAGGCTGAAGTCTTCCCACTTGCCCTTCAGCAACCGCGAAATGCGCGGCTGCGTCACGCCGAGGCGCCGCGCGGCTTCCGCTTGCGTCCATCCCTTCGCCTTCACCAACTGCTCGATGCGGATCATCACTTCCGTACGCAGCTTCATGACTTCGGCCTCGGCCGGGTCGAATCCAAGGTCAAGGAACACGTTGCCGCTGCCCTTGATGCGGCGGGCATCGCTCCAACGGGAATCAGTCTTGCTCATCGTCTTCGTCCAATCAGCTTGTAACGCCAGGTGGCGAGTTCGAGGTCGCTCCTTGCGGTCTTCTGCGTCTTTTTCTGGAACGCGTGCAACACATAGATCGCGTCAACAAACTTGGCGACATGGATCACCCGAAACGCGCCGGTGACATCGCGCACCCGAATCTCATATGCGCCCGGACCCACGGCCGGCATCGGCTTGAAATCCATCGGCTCGCCGCCGAACTGCACCCGCATCAGCTCGTTGCCCAGCGCATGGCGAATGACGGCAGGCATCGCGCGCAGATCGTCCTGACTGCTGCCGAGAAACACGAGTCCCTTCATGGACCGTATTATACATGTATTTGCATACAGGACACAGCATCAAGACCGGCTCCTGCAGCATCACAATCCACGGTGCGGCGGTAATCCAGTAACCTGGTGCCACTCGGGGGCACAAGATGGCGTTTTGGTGGGTCAACCACAAACAGACTCGCGACCACGAGGTTCGTGGCGGCTACCTGTGGTCGCCCATGCGCAACGCCAACGGCGCACGCAACCAGACTTACGAAAACATGCGGTTGGTCCGGCCGAACGACACCGTGTTTTCGTATGCCGATGGTCGGATCGGCGCCATCGGGCGCGTCACCGAAGCGGCCACCGCCTGTCCCAAGCCCGATGAATTCGGCGCTGTCGGTGGCTACTGGTCCAACGAAGGCTGGATGGTCGAGGTGGATTTTCGGCCTGCGCCACAACCGCTCCGCCCCGCGCAAGCCATCAACCTTATCCGCCCGCTGTTGCCGAACCGCTATTCACCGATTCAGCCAAACGGTCATGGCAATCAAGGCGTCTACCTTGCCGCCATTTCCGATGCCCTCGGTCTGTTGATTCTTACACTGACCGACGCCGACCATATCGCGGACGGCACCGCGACCACGCCAGACGCCGACACAACGGTCACGCCCGACGTGCTTGAGGACCTTCACCGCGTCGAAGCGGACGACACCTTGACCGTGACGCAGCGACTGCAACTGGCCAAGGCGCGTGTTGGCCAAGGTTTGTTCCGCAAGCGGGTCATCGTGCTGGATGGCACCTGCCGCGTCACCGGAGTCACCGATACGCGCGTGCTGATCGCCAGCCACATCAAACCCTGGCGCGAAGCCGACAACGCTGATCGGCTGAACGGCAACAACGGAATTCTGCTGTCACCGCACGTCGATGCGCTGTTCGACGAGGAATTGCTCAGCTTCGAGGACAACGGCCGGATGCTGGTGCATCCTTCCCTGTCACCCGACGTGCTGTATCGATGGTCAATCGACCCCACCAGGCACGTCGAACCGTTCCGGGACGAGCAGCGTCCCTTCCTGGCACGTCATCGCGAGCTGTTTGGCCAGAAGCTTCGGTGATGTGTACAGGGCATCGCCCCTACTTCACAAAATTGAAAATCCATCCACGGTCCATCGAAATTTCACCAAGCCGAATGCGCTAAAGTCCAAAACACAATCACCGCCGGGGAGGGCGGCATGGCACGACGCAAACAAGGTGGCTTCGAACTGATCGCATCGATGCCGTGGCCCGTTGGGTTCGTGCTCGGCATCGTTGGCTACGTGGCTGTTCGCTATGGGATTGCCTGGTATTTCTCATCCGCGGGAGGTCCCGCACTTGCCGCGGTTGGCAAGGCAAGTCAAGGCTCCGCATTTTCCATGCTTGCATGGATACTGCTCGGCATCTGCTGGCTTGCCGCACTGCTCTCCTTTATTTCCAGCCGCCACCGCAGCAACCTGCTTGAAACGCAAACAGGTCTCGACAGCCTGCGCGGGATGAGCTGGCGGCAATTCGAAATGCTCGTCGGCGAAGCTTTCCGGCGACAAGGCTACAGCGTCGAGGAAACCAGCCTTGGCGGCGCGGACGGTGGCGTCGACTTGATCCTGCGCAAAGGCGGCAGGACAGCACTCGTTCAGTGCAAGCAGTGGCGCAACCAACGCGTGGACGTAAAAGTCGTCCGGGAAATGTATGGGCTGCTCGCCCACCACGGTGCGAATTCGGTAAAGATTGTCTCGGTCGGCGACTACACGAGCGACGCGCGACGCTTCGCGCAAAGCAAGCCCATCGAACTTGTAACCGGTGACGCGCTGTTGGCGCTGGTCAGGACCGAGCAAACTGTACAAAACACAAAGGCACCTAGACCAGCCGTGGCACCGATGCGCGCTCCCGCATCGTCGAGCACGCCCGATTGTCCAAAGTGCGGAGCCGTAATGCTCAAGCGTGAGAACCGGGCGACGAGGCAAACTTTCTGGGGCTGCCAGAATTACCCAAGGTGTCGCGGCACCCGGCCTGCCTAGGCGCCCGCTTCACTCAACCGCCTCCGTCCATTTTTCCAATGAAGATCGACCGGCCGAAAAAAGCCGCCATCGAAACAGACGACCTGCTGGAAAGTCGACTCTGACCCCTGTTTTCGTTTTAGGGTAGATTGCGGTTTCTCTCAGAGGGCGGGGGCTTCCATGAAACAGCTGACCGGCTTGTTGTTGCTGGTGTTCCTGACCGTCGGTGTGGTGTGGGCACAAACGGCACCGACGACTGCGACACCACCGCAACCTCAGGCCAGCACGGCTCAAGCGGCCCACTTCGACGTCGATGCCGCCACCAACGCCTACATGGCCGAACTGTCGCCGGCGCAGCGGGCGCGGTCCGATGCGTATTTCGAGGGCGGCTACTGGCTGATCCTGTGGGATCTGCTCGTTGCGCTGGGCGTGGCGTGGTTGCTGCTCGGCACCCGGCTTTCCGCACGCATGCGCAACCTGGCCGAACGGATCACCCGCCTGCGCTGGGTGCAGACGGCGATCTACGTGGTGATGTACATCGTCTTGACCACGCTGATCACCCTGCCCTGGAACCTCTACGAGGGCTATTTCCGCGAACACCAGTACGGCTTGTCCAACCTGACCCTGGGCGGCTGGTTCGGCGAGCAGGCCAAGGGACTGATGGTGGGCCTGATCCTCGGCACCATCGCACTGGTCGTG
>DASSKC010000084.1:0-26308 GCA_035690885.1 Oleiagrimonas sp.
ATGCCGAGCAGCGGACGTTGCGCCTCCAGCCGCTGGCGCACCAGAGCCAGCTCGCGCGCGATCAACGGGTAGGCGGCTTCGTCGAATGCGCCGATGGGGCCACCGAGCACCACCAGCAGGTCCGCATCGGCCAGCAGCGGATCGGCCAGGTCGTCCACCGTGGCATCGACGTAACGGATCTCATGGCCCCGGGCCCGCAACAGGGGCTCGAATGTGCCCAGATGCTCGAACGGGACGTGCTGGATGACGGCTGCAGTTTGCATGCGTTACATCATCCCCGGAATACGTCCGCGCAACGACTCCATGTCGATCGGACCGGGCCGGGCGATGAGCTTGCGCGCCACTTCGACCTGACCCCAGGTGTTCCACAGCAGCACGCCGCGCACGCGGCCGGCATCGAGGTAATAGACCACGCCCTCGCGGTACGGCTCATTCCAGTCCTCGAAAATTTCCAGACGCGAGTCGAGCAGGCCCACGGCCTCGTAGCCCAGGTCGAACAAATCCGAATAAAAGAACGGCAGCGTGTCGTAGGTGTCGTCCGCGCCGGCCATGGACTTGCCGGCCAGGGTACCCATGTCGATCGCGGCGTTCTCGTGCTCCACGCGCAAACGCTGGCCGAGCGCCGGATTGTGGAAATTGGCCACGTCGCCGGCAGCCCAGATGTCCGAGTCGCTGGTACGCAGGTGCTCGTCGACCACGATGCCGTTGTCCACGTCCAGGCCGGCCGATTCGGCCAACTCGACGTTGGGTGTCACGCCCAGGCCGGCCACCACCACGTCCGCACGCAGGCTTTCGCCACCGGAAAGCGACAAGGTCACGCCCTCGTCATCGGCCTGGCCGCCCTCGACGCTGACGCCAGTGCGCAGGGTCACGTCGTGCTTGCGATAGTAGTCGTTGAGAAAATCCGCCAGCCCATCGGAAAAGCGCGCCGAGCCGATGGCATCTTCCGGAAACACCATGGTCACCTTGCAGCCGACACCGGCAAGTGATGCCGCCAGTTCGCTGCCGATGAAACCGCCGCCGACCACGACCACGTTCGTACCGGACTTGGCCAGCTCGCGAAGGCGCCGATAATCGGCCAGGGTTCGATAGGCGATGACGCGGTCATGTTCGGGCAACGAGAAACGCCGCGGCGTGGCACCGGTGGCCAGCAACAGGCGGCGATAGCGCCAGGTATCGCCCTGGTCGTCTTCGACGCTGCGGTCGGTCGAGTCGACGCTGACCACACGCCGGCCGGCATGCACGTCCACGCCGGCCGCGGCGGTATCGAGGTCCACGCTGGCCGGATCGGCATCGTCTTTCCACAAGCCCTTGGACAATGGCGGGCGCTCGTAAGGCCCGTCGGATTCGTCGCCGAGCATGCCGACACTGGCGTCCGCGTCGGCCTTGCGCAAGGCCTTGGCCGCTGCATCGCCGGTCATGCCGGCACCCACGATCAGATAATCGTATTCGTGTTCCATGACGACTCCGGGCTGACAACCGACATCCATCATGCCACCAACATGCTGTACACCGAAACACTGCGTCTTAGCTGCTGAGACGCCAGGTCTTACACTGGATGCCGACGCCCGGGAGCCACCATGTCACTGACCGAAATCCTGCTGATTGCCATCCTCGTGATCGCCGCCGCGCTGCTGGCATTGCAGCTGATGCTGCTGATGCGGCGCCCGCACGGCGACTTGCCGGCGCGGCTCGATGCGCTGAAAGACGACAATGCCCGCGTCGAACGCGCGCTGCGCGAGGAGCAGCGCGCCGGACGCGGCGAGCTGGCGCAGTCGTTCGACCAGTTTCGCGGCCACGTGCAACAGCAACTCGACGCCATGGGCGCGCAACAGCGCGAGCGCATCAACGACTTCGGCAAACAGCTGCATGTCAGCCTGACCACCCTGGGCGAGCGCCACGAAAAGCGCATGTCCGAGATGCGCGGCACGCTGGAAGCGCAGTTGAAGGCCTTGCAGGGCGACAACGCCGCGCAATTGGAAAAAATGCGCGCCACCGTGGACGAAAAGCTGCAATCGACGCTGGAAAATCGCCTCGGCCAGTCGTTCAAGCTGGTCTCCGAGCGCCTCGAAGCGGTGCAGCGCGGCCTGGGCGAAATGCAATCGCTGGCCGCCGGCGTCGGCGATCTCAAACGCGTGCTCGGCAACGTGAAGACGCGCGGCATTCTTGGTGAAGTCCAACTCGGCAACCTCATCGACCAGCTGCTCACCGCCGGTCAGTACGAGGCCAATTGCGCCACCGTCCCGGGCTCCAACGACCGCGTGGAGTTCGCGCTGCGCATGCCGGGGGCCGACGACGACCATCCAGTGTGGCTGCCGATCGACGCCAAGTTTCCACGCGAGGATTACGAGCGCCTGCTCGACGCCCAGGAAGCGGCCGATGCACCCGCCGCGCAGGATGCCGCCAATGCGCTCGAGCGCCGCATCCGCGAGGAGGCCAAGACCATTCGCGCCAAATACGTGGCACCACCGGCAACCACCGATTTTGCCATATTGTTCCTGCCCACCGAGGGTCTGTACGCCGAAGTGATCCGTCGCCCCGGCCTGTTCGAGGCATTGCAACGCGAACATCGCGTCACCGTCGCCGGCCCGACCACCTTGACCGCGCTCATCAATGCCCTGCAAATGGGCTTTCGCACCCTGGCCATCGAGAAGCGCTCCAGCGAGGTCTGGCAGCTGCTCGGCGCGGTGCGTACCGAGTTCGGCAAATTCGGCACGGTGCTGGACAAGACGCGCAAGCAGCTCGACACCGTGCGCAACTCCATCGACAGCGCCGGCGTGCGCACCCGCGCCATCGAACGCAAGCTGCGCGGCGTGGAGTCGCTGGCCAACGACGAGGCGCAGCAGCTGCTCGACGATATTCCCGGCCTGGACGCGCCGACGGACGATTGACGCCGGCACACCCCCGCCCGTCACGTATAAAGGTAGGTCGGGTTGGCTTCATCAACCCGACATGTGTGGTGTGACACGGATGTCGGGTTACGCCAGCGGCTCAACGCGACCTACGCAACTGCGCGATAGGGGTGACCAGCTACAATCAGGGTTTGACCGCCACGAGACACCGGCATGACCGACACCGCCAAACCCACCCGCGAGCAAGCCGAAGACGCCGTGCGCACGTTGCTGCGCTGGGCCGGCGACGACCCGCAGCGCGAGGGCCTGCTGGATACGCCCAAACGCGTGGTCAAGGCGTACACCGACTGGTTCTCCGGCTACGAGGAAGATCCCGGCGAGTACTTGCGCCGCACGTTTTCGGAAGTGGCCAACTACGACGAAATGGTGGTGTTGCGCGACATCGAGTTCGAAAGCCACTGCGAACACCACCTGGCACCGATCATCGGTCGCGCCCACGTCGGTTACCTGCCGCGCAACCGCGTGGTCGGCATCAGCAAGCTGGCGCGCGTGGTCGATGGTTTCGCGCGCCGCATGCAGGTGCAGGAAAAGCTTACCGCGCAGGTCGCCCAATGCATCCAGGACACCCTGGATCCGCAAGGCGTGGCGGTGGTGGTCGATGCCAGCCACGAATGCATGACCACACGCGGCATCCACAAGCGCGGCGTGTCGATGATCACCAGCCACATGACCGGCTCGTTCCGCGACGATCCGCGCACGCGCGCGGAATTCCTGCAGTTCATCGGCATCCACGGCCGCGCGCGCTGACGATGCGGGCGACGCGTGCATGCGGCTTGATGCTGGCCCTCGTCGCCGGCTCATGGGCCGGGACGTGCGTCGCTGCCGAGTCACCGCTGCTGGCCATGTTCGATGCCGACCACGACGGTCACGTCAGCCTGACCGAGTATCAGACCTACATGGACACTGGTTTCAAGCGCATGGACCGCAACGGCAACCACACGCTGGAGGACGGCGAGTTTCCAGCCGGCACGCACCATGACGGGCCGCTGACGCTGACGGCGCATCACCAGCAAGTAGCGCGACAGTTCCAGCGTCAGGATGCCAATCACGACGGCGTCCTCGACCTCGGCGAGCTGATGGCGCCGCCACGCTGAATGCGTGCATGATCCAGCCATGTTGACCGATGCCACCAAGGACGCCATCCGCGCCGCCTACGCTCGCCTGAAGGAAGATCTGCCGGGCTACCGCGTGCGCGCCGCGCAAAGCCGCATGATCGGCGCGGTGGCCAGCACCCTGGGCAAGGGCGGCAACGCCGTGATCGAGGCGCCCACCGGCACTGGCAAGTCCATGGCCTACCTGATCGCCGCCGTGGAAGTGGCGCAGGCGATGGACCGCAAGCTGGTCATCGCCACGGCCACCATCGCGCTGCAAGAGCAGCTGATGCGCCAGGACATTCCACGCTATCTGGCGATGAATCACGCCGGCCTGCGCGTGGCCCTGGCCAAGGGCCGCGGCCGTTACCTGTGCCCACGCAACCTGATGCAAGCGGTCGGCGGACTGGACGACACCCAGATGGGCCTGGGCTTCGATGCCGATCTGGCGCTGTGGAGCAAGGCACCCAGCGAGCGCGACAAGGCCGCGCTGCGCACCATGGACGAGACCTTCGAGCACAAGGAGTGGGACGGCGACATGGACAGCGCACCGGTACCGGTCAGCGGCGCCGTGCGCGCCATGGTCACCACCAGTGCCGGCGGCTGCACCAACCGCAAGTGCGCGTATTTCATGCAGTGCCCGTTCTACGCCGCGCGACGCAAGGTCGACGACGCCGACCTGATCGTCGCCAACCACGACCTGGTACTGGCCGACCTGGCCATGCCCGGCGAGGACGAAGGCTGGGGCGGCATCATCCTGCCCAAGCCCGAGTCCACGCTGTATGTGTTCGACGAAGGTCATCACCTGCCCGGCAAGGCCATCGAGCGCGGTGCCACGCGCGTGCACCTGGGCGTGACCCGGCGCCAGCTGGGCCGCCTGGTGCGCCAGGCCGTGGCCGCCTATTCGCTGACCGACAAGGACCGCATCGGCCGCTACGACACCGATCAGGCCGAAGCCAGGCTGCAGGAGCTGATCGACGCCCTGCAGGCGCTGGAAAACGATATCCAGCTCAGCTGGACACCCGACCCGCGCGAGCGCGAACCGGTCTGGCGCGCCTCGCTCGGCCAGTTGCCGGCACCGTGGATTGCCCATGCACAGGCGCTGTCGGTGCTGACCTGCGACATCCAGCGCTGGCTGGGCGCGGTGCAGCGCGCGGTACTGGAAATGACCGAGGGCGGTCCCACCCGCGAGGCCTTGTCGCGCGAGCTGGGCATGGCGATGGAACGCATCGACGCGCAGGCACGCACCTGGATGGCCTGGTCCGGCGACGAGCCGGCCGAAGACGCCGAACACCCGCCCGGCGCGCGCTGGGTCAGCCGCACCGAAGACAGCCAGCTGATCTGCCATGCCTCGGCGGTGTCGGCCGCGCCGTTGCTGCGGCGCGTGCTGTGGAACAACGCCGCCGGGGCCATCCTGACCTCGGCCACGCTCAGCGTCGGCGGCAACTTCCGCGATTTTGCCGACGCCATCGGCCTGCCCGACGACGCGCTCACGCAAAGCCTGCCCTCGCCGTTCGATCTGGCGCGGCAAGCGCGGCTCGAAGTGCCGGCGATCACGGCCATGCCCAACGACCGCGAAGCCCATGCCCAAGCCATCAGCGACTGGCTGGACGAATATCTCGACTGGGACGCCGGCAATCTGGTGCTGTTCACCTCACGCGTCAAACTCGAACGCGTGTTGCAACTGCTGCCGATCGCACGCGTGCGCCGCGTGCGCGCGCAAGGCTCACGCGGCAAGGCCGAGCTGATCGCCGAGCACGCCGAAGACATCGAGGCCGGCAAGGGCAGCACCCTGTTCGGTCTGGCGTCATTCGGCGAGGGCCTGGACCTGCCCGGCAAGCTCTGTGAAACCGTGGTCGTGACCCAGCTGCCGTTCGCCGTGCCCACCGACCCCGTCGGCGCGACCTACGCCGAATGGCTCGAATCATGCGGCCGCAATCCGTTTTTCGAAGTCAGCGTGCCGCAAGCCACGCGTCTGCTCACGCAATACTGCGGACGCCTGATCCGCAACGAAGACGACACGGGCCGCATCGTGCTGCTGGACCGGCGCATCGTCGCGCGCCGCTACGGCGCCGGCATGCTGCGCGCGTTGCCGCCGTTCCAGCGCGAGATCGCACCGTCATCTCCGTAGAGACTCTCGAAATACTTTCGACAGCGCCTCACCGCCACTCCTGCATTTTTGTGCAGGAGCTGCGGAAGCCGCGGTCGGCTTGTCGACACGGTTGATACCACCTTGCAGCGTCACCGGTCGAACCTCCCTGCCCTCCTGCACCGATGGCCAACGGCCATGTTGAAGCTAGCCTGCTTTATTCACCAGCGATCTACTGCGCCGGCCCAATCGCACGCCCCGAGCGGCTCTCACTCAATCGCAGTGCTCAACGTAGTGAAACTACGCCTGCGCGCTGCTCAATCGTGAAATCCTCTCGGGACGCACGCTTGAACCGGCTCGCTACGACCCCTGATGAATAATGCAGGCTAGGAGCCGCGCACCGGCACGAGTGTCAACTCCACACGGCGATTGGCGGCGCGGCCGGCAGCGGTCGCATTGGTGGCGATGGGACGGTTTTCGCCAAAACCGTTCACGCGGATGCGGGCGTAACGCACGCCGTCGTTGACCAGCACGTCGGCCACCGATTGCGCGCGGCGCTTGGACAGCAGCATGTTGTAACGTGCGGCACCGGTGTTGTCGGTGTGACCGTCCACCAGGATATTGGTCTGGTCGTACTCATTGAGCACCTGGCTGACCGAGCCGAGGATGCGGTGTGCGCGAGCACTGACGCTGGCGCTGTCGGTCGCGAAGGTGATGTTGCCGGGCATGTTGAGGATGATGCGGTTGCCCTGGCGGGTCACGGACACGCCGGTGGATTCGAGCTGTCGGCGCAGCTGCGCTTCCTGCTTGTCCATGTAATAGCCGATGCCGCCGCCGATGGCGGCACCCGCGGCGGCACCGATGGCCGCGCGATCACGCCGTGAGGCGGCGCTGTCACCGGTGATCAGGCCAAGCGCGGCACCGGCGGCGGCACCGATCAGGGCGCCGTTGGTGGCCTTGGCCGTTTGCGACTGGCGCGTATATGGATTGACGGTGGAACAACCCGTCAGCACGAACGCGCAGGTGAGCAGGGCAGTGGCAAAAAGCTTGGACATGGTTTCTCCTTGATGTGGGCAGCCGGGAGTCTACGCGAGATGGCCGGACGCGTCCGGCCACACGTCGCACATGCATCGGCGGATTTGGCTTGCAGTCAGCAAACGGTTCTCCCGGCTTGCTCAGTCGCGCTGGTAGACCTCGCTGCCCTGGTCACGGAACTGCGCTGATTTTTCGGCCATGCCCTCGTCCACCACTTCGGTGATTTCCATGCCGTGTTCAGCGGCGTAGTCGCGCACGTCCTGGGTGATCTTCATCGAGCAGAACTTGGGCCCGCACATGGAGCAGAAGTGGGCGCTCTTGTGCGCCTCTTTGGGCATGGTTTCGTCGTGATACTCACGGGCCCGTTCGGGGTCCAGGCCGAGGTTGAACTGGTCGTCCCAGCGGAACTCGAAGCGCGCCTTGGACAAGGCGTTGTCGCGTACCTGCGCGCCGGGATGGCCCTTGGCCAGATCGGCTGCGTGGGCGGCGATCTTGTAGGCGATGATACCTTCGCGCACGTCGGCACGATTGGGCAGGCCGAGGTGCTCCTTGGGCGTGACGTAGCAAAGCATGGCGGTGCCGAACCAGCCGATCATGGCCGCGCCGATGGCCGAGGTGATGTGGTCGTAGCCGGGCGCGATGTCGGTGGTCAGTGGCCCCAGGGTGTAAAACGGTGCCTCGTGGCATTTTTCCAGCTGGCGGTCCATGTTTTCCCTGATCAGCTGCATGGGCACGTGGCCGGGGCCTTCGGTCATGCATTGCACGTCGTGCTTCCACGCCAGTTCGGTCAGCTCGCCGAGCGTATCCAGCTCGGCGAATTGGGCCTCGTCGTTGGCATCGGCGACCGAGCCGGGGCGCAGGCCGTCACCGAGACTGAAGGACACGTCGTAGGCCTGCATGATCTCGCAGATGTCTTCGAAATGCGTGTACAGGAACGATTCGCGGTGATGCGCCAGACACCACTTGGCCATGATCGAGCCGCCGCGGCTGACGATGCCGGTGACGCGTTTGGCGGTCAGCGGCACATGGTGCAAACGCACGCCGGCGTGGATGGTGAAATAGTCCACGCCCTGCTCGGCCTGCTCGATCAGGGTGTCGCGGAAGATCGCCCAGGTCAGGTCCTCGGCCACGCCGCCGACTTTTTCCAGCGCCTGGTAGATGGGCACGGTACCGATCGGTACGGGCGAGTTGCGGATGATCCACTCACGCGTCTCGTGGATGTGTTTGCCGGTGGAAAGGTCCATCACCGTGTCGCCGCCCCAGCGGATCGACCAGACCATTTTTTCGACTTCTTCGGCAATGCCCGACGACACCGCGCTGTTGCCGATGTTGGCGTTGACCTTGGTCAGGAAGTTGCGGCCGATGATCATCGGCTCGGCTTCGGGATGATTGATGTTGGCCGGGATGATGGCGCGGCCGCGGGCGACTTCGTCGCGCACGAACTCGGACGTGATGCGCGCGGGCAATGCGGCACCCCAGGACTGGCCGGGATGCTGGGTGGCCAGCGCGGTGTCGGCCAACGCTTGGAGTTTCTGGTTCTCGCGGATGGCGATGTATTCCATCTCGGGCGTGACGATGCCTTGCCGCGCGTAATGCATCTGGGTCACGTTGGCACCGGCCCTGGCGCGGCGCGGCACCGGCAGCTCGGGAAAGCGGATGTGTGCCAGCGATGGCGCATCGGCGTGGCGACGGCCGAATTCGGAAGTACGCCCGTCGAGGATCTCGGTGTCGCCGCGCGCCTCGATCCACGCCGTGCGCACACTCGGCAGGCCGGCACTCAGATCCGCCGTGTAATCGGGGTCGGTATATGGGCCGGAGGTGTCATACACGGTAACCGGCGGATTGGTTTCGACGCCGAACATGGCCGGCGTGTCTTCCTGGATGATCTCGCGCATCGGCACGCGGATGTCATCGCGGCTGCCGGTGACATGCACCTTGCGCGAACCTTCCAGCGGGCGGGTGACGGTGGACGAGAGATTCTGCGCATCGCGCGCGAGTTCGGAAAGCTGGGCATTCATGGTGTTGAGTCCGGGGCAGCGTGGTATGAATACCGCGCAAAACGCGGCAGTCGGGGCAATCAATACCCCGACGACATTTCAAAGCGACGGCACCGGACGCATGCAGGCCTATGCATGCGGCAAAGCTTCCCTACGCCGGTGCTAACCGGGTCAGGTTCAAAGGGTCTTTCTCAGCCGACTGCGTCGGCACCCCCGCTTCGATGCGCCCATTCAAACACGAAGCTTGCCCGGATGCGAGAGGCGTTCTTGCCGGTCGCCGGCATGCCGGTTCGTCACGGCGCGCTGCACGATCCGGACCAACATCACGGCCAGTCCCACGATGATGCCGACGTACAGATACTGCGTCAGCGAAACACCGGTGCCGAAGGGAAACCAGATGCCGGGCACGCCCAGCGCGGTCAGCGCGCCACTGAACTGGCTGCCCGCGACAAACAGCACCACGACAAACGTGAGCAGACGGTCGGGTTGGCGCTTGCGCAATCCGATGATCGCGGTCGCCAGCAACACCACGGCCAGCGGCACACGCCACAGCGGACGCAGCATGGCCAGCAAGTCATGCGGCAAGGTCAACACCAGCACCACGCTCAGCGCGGTGATCCCACCGATGACGCACGTCAGCCAGCGCCAACGTTCCAGCTGGTACCAGTGCCGCCACGTCATGATCCATGCCGCCAGCCCCAGCGGGATCAGGACCCAATGGACTGCCAGATACACCGACAAGCTCTCGAATCCGAACCAGGTGAAAGTCGCCTGATTGAGCCGGTAAGCGGCGGTCAGCCACAATGCCGCGCACAACCAGGGGACAAAGCGCCCGCGTGAAATCGCCGCGCGCAGACACCAGGCCAGCACCGCCAGCAACACGAAGGCCAGCGGCTCGACCACTTCGACCACGTAGCCCTTGAACGTTTCCAGCCAATCGAGCTGGTACTGGGCGTTGATCGCTTCGCCGGTCCCGAGCATGGGCGCGATATGCATCCCGCCCGCGTCCGCCACCCGCGCCAGCCCGGGTCGCATCCAGACCCGTATCGCGATGACCGCATCATCGGCGTGTGTGACCGGCACATGGAAAACCCGTGGCCGGGTGCTGTAGATGACGGGCGTGGTCCCCGAGAAGTCACCGATCCCCCCGATCAGGACTCCGTTCCAGAACACCTGATAGGCGTCCTCGACATACGCCGGCGCGAGCAGGGCGAGGTCGGTGCCGACGGGAGCGTCGACGGTGACATGCAGGCGGTACCACGCGTACCCCGTATAGCCATCGTGGCCGCGCGCCCACCAGCCGGGCACGTAGTCGGTCAGGCCGACGTCGCCATCGTGGGCGCCGGGCGCGGGCGTGAGATCGACGCTTTCCCAGCGCGACGCGTCAAACTGCGGCGCGGCCCAGCGCATGTCGTCGCCCAGGTGGAAACGCCACGGGCCGGTCAGCAGATGCGCGGCCCGGCCGATATGCACCGGCATCACCGGATTCTGCCTTGCGCCCGTTGCAACAACCGAAGCAGGGCTGCGCGGTGCCGCGGCAGACGCCGGCACCGCGATCAGGACACCCACGGCAATCAGCAAAGCGGCGCCGCACAAACAGGTGCGCCAGCGACCATGCGATGCCGGCCACCACCAAGCCCTCATCTACACTTGCCCGGCGTCGGCCGCGCCGACCATGTCGCGTATCGGTACATGTCCAACCCCTCCAGGCGTGAACTTGCCGCCAAAATGCATTGTTTGTGCATGACGCCGTTCGCGCCTCGGGACCCACCGCGAAAGCGTCGGCAACCGCCCGTCAGTGCTTGCCGGTGCCGTACGCGCGCAGGAACATGTCCACGCCGGCGCGGGCGTTCGCTTCCAGCTCCTCGACGTAGGTGTCGTCGCATTGCACGCAACCGAACAATTTGCGCATCAGCAGGTTGCCCTTGACCAGCGACATGAACTGGATGGAGGCACGCGAGGTATCCTCAATATCCAGGCTGCCGGCCGCCACGGCTTCGTCGAAAAGCATGGCGATCAAACCGTGGGTGCGCATCGCGCCTTCTTCCCAGATCAGCTTGCCGTAGCGCGGGCTGCCGTCCTTGCAGTCGCTGAGGATGGCGCGGAACGTGTCGACGACCTGGTGATCACAATCGACCCGTACATGCGCGAAGGCCACGCGCAGAAGATTGTCGCGGATGTCGATATCCGGGTCGAAGTGGTAGGTGTGTTCCGGGAACAGCTCCTGGGCACGCGAACGCATCACTTCGCGGAACAGGTTGTCCTTGTCGCCGAAGTGGCTGTAGACGGTCAACTTGGACACGCCCGCCGCGGTCGCCACGGCATCCATGCTGGTACGTGCAAAGCCCTGGCGCGTAAACAACTCGATCGCCGCAGCCAGAATGGCTGCGCGTTTTTCCATGTCTTTGGGCCGACCCGGTCCATGAGCCTTGGATGTCGTTGCAGTTGCCACTTCACATATACCTGATGTTTGGTTTACTATACGCCACAGTTCACTTATTTGCAGCCCTTCCGTTCAGGTACTCTAAACCATGTCTGTTGACATTACTGCACCCAACAGTGCACTGAGCCGCAGCTACCGGCACGCCCAGCGCGTCACGGCGCAATGGCTGGAACAGGAATCGACCGACGCCCGCGACATCCGCTTCGTGCTGCGTTCGGCCTGGGCCGCACTCGATGCCGTGGAGCGCGATCGCATGGTGCGCTGGCTGGCATGGCTGTGTGTTGCCGCCTCCAGCCGGGGCGACGCGCAACCGGCGTCGCGCCTCCAACAACTGGACACGTCGCTCGGTCAAGCCATCACGCGCGCCATGCGGTCGCTGCCCGGCACCCACCGCGCCACCGACACACCCCGCACCGGCCGACTGCGCCTGAGCGCATGAATCGACACAAATGACGCGCGTCATGCGCGCGCGGTGACTTCCGGCACTTCGCGCGCACGCGCCCAGACGGCAATCTCGTGCCTGGCAGACAAGGCGAGGCTGGCGTTGCCGTCGTTTCCCCCAACACCTATGCTTTTCGGCTCTCCAGCATGACCCTCGGGTACCTCGCATGACAATGAATATCGAGCAGGCGCGACACAACATGATCGACAACCAGGTACGCGCCTGGGAAGTGGTGAACATGGACGTGCTCGACACGCTCGCCCGTGTGCACCGCGAGAACTTCGTTCCCGCCGCTTACCGCAGCATGGCCTTTACCGACACCCAGCTGCCGCTGGGCCATGGTGAGGTAATGATGAAACCGGTCATCGAAGGCCGTCTTCTCCAAGCACTCGAACTGGGCAGCGACGACCGGGTACTGGAAATCGGCACCGGCTCGGGCTACCTGACGGCCTGCATGGCCAACATGGCCGCCCATGTCACCAGCATCGACCTGCATGCGGATTTCACCGATGCCGCGCGCCTGCGCCTCACCGACGCGGGTATCGACAACGTCACCCTTGAAACCGGCGAAGCCGTGCACACGTATCAGCCGGCTGGCCAGTTCGATGTCGTGGTGGTCACCGGTGCCGTGCCCGACGTGCCCGAGCGCTTCCTCGGCTGGCTCAAACCCGGTGGTCGCGCCTTCGTCATCGTCGGTCACTCGCCGGTGATGCGCGCGCTGCTGGTGCACCACGAGGCCGACAGCCAGTACCACCAGGAAAGCCTGTTCGAGACCGACCTGCCCTATCTCGTGCACGCGGCGCCCACCCCCGGCTTCACGCTCTAACGCCGCCTGTCCCCAACAAGGAACGCAGCTGATGAAATTTCGCCCACTGAAACTGCTGCCGCTGGCCATGGCGCTTGCCGCGGTCCCGATGTTTGCCCATGGCGAAGACCTGCTCGACGCCTACCACCAGGCCGTGGCCAACTCCCCGGTATTGGCGCAGCAACTGGCGCAACGCAACATTACCGGTGAGAACGTCCCGCTGGCATGGGCTCCATTGCTGCCGCACCTGAGCGCGGGCCTCGAACTGCAACAGTTCAACGGCGGCGCCACGACGCTCGGCACGGGAGGCACCGCTGCAGGTACCGCCGGCTCGGTGGCGCCGACCGCCAGCATCGGCCATACGCGTCGCCGCACCGAATCGATCACGCTGACCCAGACCATCCTGGATTTCAGCAAGTACGCCAACCTGAGCGCGGCCAAGGCCTCGCGTGACAGCGCCAACGCCTTGTACCAGGCCAACCTGGACGACTTGATGGTGCGCGTCACCCAGGCCTACTTCAACGTGCTGACCTCCAAGGACCAGGTGCAGTTTGCCAAGGCCAACGTCGACGCGCTGAAACGCCAGTACGAACAGGCCGAGCAGCGCTTCAAGGTCGGCTTGTCGGCGATCACCGACGTGCAGGACGCCAAGGCCTCCTACGACTCGGCGCTGGCCAACCTGTACGTGGCCAGGAACGAGCTCCATGACGCGCGCGAAGCACTGACGCAGATCACCGGCCACCCGACCGAACATCTCGATGTACTGGTCGACGAATTGCCGATGGCGCCACCGTCGCCCAGCAACCTGAGCACCTGGGTCACGCAGGCGAAGTTGAACAACCCCAATATCCTGGCCCAGCAGTTCAACGTCGAGGCGGCCGATCATTCGGTCACCGCCGCGCGCGATGCACGTCTGCCCACGATCAACGCCAACGTCAGCTACGGCAAGACGGCGACCTGGTACGAGAACAACTTCCCCGGACGTCGCGATCCGGGCAGCGCCTCGATCGGCCTGACCCTGAGCGTGCCGCTTTTCAGCGGCGGTGCGATCCACGCCAACATCAGCAAGTCGATCTACCAGCGCGACGCAGCCCAGGCCGCACTGGTCCAGCAACGTCGTCAGGTGGTGCGCAATACGCGCAATTACTACCGCTCGGTCATTTCCGGCATCAGCCAGGTGAACGCGGCCAAGCAGGCGGTGGTGTCGTCCAAGAGCGCACTCAAGGCCACCCAGGCCGGCTTCCTCGTCGGCACGCAGACCATCGTCAACGTGCTGCTCGCGCAGGAAAAGCTGACCCAGGCGCGCCAGCAGTACTCGCTGGCACGGCATCAACTCATCCTCAACAAGTTGCTGCTCAAACAGGCTGCCGGCGCGCTTCAGGTGCAAGACCTGAAGCTGGTCAACGCGCTGCTCAAGCCCGCCAGCGCGGTGCAGGATTTCCCCGCCAACATGGAAGACGGCGCCGGTGACAATCCGCTGCCCGCCGCACCGGCGACAAGCGGCAACGCCACCGGCTGACGCTCCGAGACACCGCGCGAATCAAGCACAAACGCCCGGTAATCGATTACCGGGCGTTTGTGCTTTCGAGCGCCTCATCCACCAGCGTCATCACGCGCGCGACGGCTCCGCGCTCGCGATCGAAGGCGTCGCGCGCCGCCTCGCCCATGCGCGTGCGCCGCGCATCGTCACGCAAAAGCTCCAGCACCGCCGGTCCCAGATCCTCGCCGGAGGTGATGCGCAAGGCCGCGCCGCGCTTGACCAGCGTCTCCGTGATGCCCTCGAAGTTGTAGGTGTACGGACCGACCAGCACCGGCTTGGCCAACGCCGCCGGCTCCAGCACGTTGTGTCCGCCGATACGGGCCAGACTGCCACCGACGAAGGCCACGTCGGCCGCGGCATAGAACGGCAGCAACTCACCCATGGCATCGATCAGAAAGCATTGCGTGTCCGCACCTGGCCACGCGTCGGCCCGACGCGTGGCCAGACGAAAGTCCTGCGAACGCAGCAGCTGCTCGACCTGCTGGAACCGCTCGGGATGACGCGGCGCAAGCAACAGCAACGCATCGGGCAAGGTCTTGATGATCAGGCGGTGCGCCTTGAGCGCTGCCAGCTCCTCGCCCTCGTGGGTGCTGGCGATCATCCATACCGGTCGCTGCGCGCCCCATGCCGCACGCATGGCGTGTCCCTTGTCACGCACTCCCGGTGCCAGCGGCATGTCGAACTTGAGATTGCCGACCACACTGACGCAGGTGTTCTGCGCGCCGAGCAGCCGGTAGCGCGCCGCATCCAGACGCGATTGCGCCGCGACATGACCGACGCAGCCAAGTGCCGTCTTCAGCAATGACTGGACCGGCGCATAGCCGCGCAGCGAGCGTTTCGAAAGGCGCGCATTGGCGATCATCAGCGGCACACCGCGCTGCCGACAGACGGCGTACAGGTTGGGCCAGATCTCGGTTTCCACGACCACGCCCAGGCGCGGACGGATGCGCCGCAGGAAACGCCGTACCGCGAACGGCAGGTCGAACGGCAAATAGACATGAAACACGCGCTCGCCGAACAACTGGCGCACGCGGTCCGAGCCGGTCGGCGTGCCCGTGGTCACGACCATGGGCATCTGCCGATAGCGCTCCATCATCGCCTTGATCAACGGCTCGGCCGCATTGACCTCGCCCAGCGACACCGCATGCACCCACAGGCAGTCACGCACCCCTGGCGCACGAAAAAAGCCGAAGCGCTCGTGCCAGCGCCGATGGTAATCGCCGTGGCGCAGCCCGCGCGCGGCAAGCCGCAGCAACAACAGCGGCATCGCCAGGTACAGCACCACGGTGTAGAAATAACGCAAGATGGTTCCTCAAGGCGGCAACGCGGGTGCGGCCAAGTATAGGGAACCTCGAAAAACCAGTGAGGCATCACGCCACCCAACCACGACCATGCTCGTCCAAAGCGAGCGCGGGAGCGGCGGAAGCCGCGATTGCACGATGCCTTGCGACATTGACGGTCGGGCTTTCCAGCCCGCCTGCAACAACGCCATCGGATACAATCGGTCGCCCATGCCCGGCGCTTCCCGACCCCGTTTCCACGCTGCCTTGCTCTGGCCACGTCACTGGCCGGCCTGGTGCGGAGCGGGTGTGACCTGGCTGGTCGCGCGTCTGCCGTGGCCGGCGCTGCTGGCCGTCGGGCGCGGGCTGGGCGCGATCACGGTACGTATCCGCAATCAGCGTCGGCGCATTGCCAAGCGCAACATCGCGCTGTGTTTTCCGCAACTGGACCACACCCAGCAGCGCCACCTGCTGGATGTGCACATGCGCAACCTCGGCATCATGCTGATGGAGTTCGCCGTCGGCTGGCTGGGCAGTGACCGTGCCATCGCGCGCATTCCGGCGCGCATCGAAGGACTGGAGCATCTTGCCGCCGCGCAGGCACAAGGGCGTGGCGTACTGCTCGTCGGCGGTCACTTCACGCACCTGGAATTGTGCGCGCGCCTGGTGTCGCGGCACATCCGCATCGCCGGCATGTATCGGCGCATGGATTCGGCCGTGTTCGAATGGCTGGTGCTGCGCGCACGTCTGGACTACGCCGACGCCATGTTCGACAAGGACGACCTGCGCGGCAGCGTCAAGTACCTGCGCGGCGGCGGCATTCTCTGGTACGCGCCCGATCAGGACATGCGCAGCAAGGATCACGTGTTCGCGCCGTTTTTCGGCATCCCGGCGGCGACCATCACCGCCACCCACCATCTGGCACGGCTGGGCCGTGCCGACGTGATCCCGTTTTTCCATCGACGCCAGCCCGACGGCACCTACGTGCTGCACCTGGAAGCCCCCCTGGAGACGTTCCCCGGCGACGACGTGGCCGCGGACACCGCGCGCGTCAACGAGGTCATCGAGCACATGGTGCGCGAGGCTCCCGAGCAATACCTGTGGGTGCACAAGCGCTTCAAGACCCGGCCACCGGGCAAGCCGGACATTTACTGATCGGATTTCGTGCGCCGCGCCTCATGCAGCTTGGCGTACTTGAGGAACACATAGAACGCGCCGCACACGCTGGCAATGAAGCCGGCCCAGCCGTTGAGAAAATAGCGCTTGCCCACGTACTGGCGCACAAAGAACACGGGCGGATAAAACACCATGCGCACGCCGGTGTAACGCTGCCGGCGACGCAACTTGTTGGCCACCAGACCGCTGGAATAGCGATTGATCTTGTCCACGCGCGCGGCAATGTCGGCATCGCCATCATTGACGAAATCGGCATCGCGCAGGGTCCGCACCGGGCCATCGACCTCGACCGCCGCGTGCACCTCGACATCGTTCATGCGGCCGCGACGGCGGTCGAACAGGCGCAGGTGGCCATTGCGATGACTGCGCCGATGCTGCACGGCCCAGAACATGCGCTCGCGCCGCGGCAGGCGGAAGCCGCTGGCCACGGGATTGCACAATGCCTGCTCGATCACCTCGCGCGTCCCCGGTGACAACACTTCATCGGCATCCAGATTGAGCACCCAGTCGTGGGTCGCCATGTCGATGGCGCGCTGCTTTTGCGGCCCGTAGTCATCGAACGCATGCGCGGCCACGTGCGCCCCCATGCGCCCGGCAATGGCCACGGTGTCGTCACTCGAACCCGAATCGAGCACCACGATTTCCTCGGCCCATTGCACGGCCGCCAGACAACGCTCCAACGTGTCGGCATTGTTCAAGGTGATGACCACCACCGACAGCGGCTCGCGTGCACTCATGCCTGCTCCTCGTGCGTCGGCGCCACGTACAGCGCCGCGCACCACAATGCCAGCAGCCACCAGAACAACAAACCCCACCAGGCCGAATAAAAGGCCAGATGCGTATTCAATGGAAACACCGCGACGATCAATGCCACGCTGGCCGGAAACGCGCGTCGTCGTGCCGCTGCGCCGACCTCCCGCCACCGCCGCCAAGCCAGCACCGCACCGGCCAACCACAACAACAAACCCAGTGATCCCGTATTGGTCGCGATCTCCAGCAGCAGTTGGTGCGGATGACACGCACCCTGCCCCGGGCCACACGACTCGGCCACCACAAAGTGATCGTCGGCCGGCGCGTAATCGGGATACGCGTAGCGGAAGTCACGCACGCCCACGCCGTTGACCGGATGCGCCAGATACATGCGTGACGCCACTTGCCAGATGTCCAGTCGCCCACTGAGGGCCGCGTTGACCTCCGCCACCGATCCACCGAACACTTCCAGCGAGCGCTCGGCCCGCATCTGGAAGCGGGGCGAAAATTGCCAGGCCAACCCGCACGCCAACACCGCGACGGCAGCCGCGCCGCCACAGCACGCCACGAACCTGAGCGGCGTGCGGCATTCACGCCACGCAAACGCCAGGCCCACCAGCGCATAGGTGATCCATGCGGCACGCGAACCGGCCAGCAAAATCGGCCCGAGCAAGAACACGAATGTCGCGATCAGGCCGCGCCAGCCCCAGCGCTCACCCGCCGCCCACAGCACGAACGGCGCCAGCGTCGCCAGCACCGGCCCCAGCTTCATGTTGTCGGCGCCGAAAATGCCGGTCACGCGCACGGCCTGCGCATGCCCGCCCAGGCTCCAGCCGGTGAACGCCTGGATCCAGGCATCGAGCGTCCACAACGCGACCACCACGGCCACGGCGTCGACCAGCGCCTTCAGCCGCGACTGCTGCCGAATCGCGAAACATGCATACAGGCCCAGCGGCACGTAACGAATGAATCCGGCTGCCGACAACCAGGCGCGGTCCGGCACGAGCGCATCGGGCGCGGAGATCAGCGCCGCGCCCATGTACGCCGCCCACAGCCACAACAACAAGCGCGCGCCACGATGCGTTTTCAACGCATGCGGCGTGCGCACGAACAGCACGATCGTGCCGATCAGGCACAACAGCGTACCCAGCTCGGAGCTGCGCCCGACCGGCAGCAACAAGATCACCAGCCAGAACGGCAGCAACGGCGACAGCAGGGCCGATTTGACGCGCGCGGCGACGGTCATGCGCGGCACTTCCCCGACAACGTGCGTCGACTGTATGGATTCAAGTACGTGCTAACGGCGCCCCATCCCGCGGTCCACGCTCCACGGTCCGGCACCGGCCGCCGACAGATACAGGAACACGAAGCAGAACGCCACGGCCATGCCGCCGCCGTTCAGGATCGGGAACGCATGGTTGGCCGGGAAATGGGCCATGAAATAGGCGAACGCCATTTCGCCGGACAGGACGAATGCCACCGGCCGCGTGAACAACCCGATCAGGATCAGGAAGCCACCGACCAGCTCCAGCAAGCCGGCCAGTCCGGGCGTGATGGTGAAGATCTCACCCGACTCGATCGGATCACCGGCCGGAAAACCGAGCAGCTTGTCCCCGCCATGCTGCATGAAAAGAAACCCCATCACGATGCGCAGGATACTGAGCAAAATGGGGGCCGCCTTGCTCCAGGAAGTTGCAACGCCAGCCATGTGGACTCTCCGCGGATGAATTGGGCGCCCCGAGTGTACTATCCGTGCGGCGCGCTGGCGCGCGGTGATCAAATGGTCGGTGGTGTCTCGACTCGAGTTGTCGGTGTTCGCAATGCGTGGGCGTTGCACGCGTCGATGGGAGCGGTTTCGCACCCCTGCCGGGGCGCGAGTTACTTTCTCTGCTGGCCAGAGAAAGTAACCACAAACGCGTCTGGAACGTGTTTGAACGGCAAAGCCGACCCGAAGGGCGGAGGGCAGGACGCCCGGAGTCAAGAGAGGCCACCCCGACAGATGCGCCCTTCGGGTTCGCTGCGGGGCTACGGGGGAGCAAACAGGCTGTGTATTGCAACAAGTAATGATAATGATTATCATCCGTTGAATCGCTCGCATGGATCACGGCGAGCCGCCCGCACCCCCTCCACTCCTCACGACTGGCCCCGCCATGCATTCGACTCCCGCAGGCCGCGCTGTCACGCCCGCCCGTTCCCGCCATTTGCTTCGTCGCGTCCCACTGTGTGTCGCCTTGGCACTGTCCCTGGCCGCACCGTCGGCATGGGCGGGCAACACGGCTGACGCGGCGGATACTCCGGCGCCAAACCCGCAAAACGTCAAACGCATGGAGGGCGTGGTCACCACGGCCAATGTCGACCCGTTGACCACCGAAGGCACCGGCGCCTACTCGACCGGCGGCGAGACCACGGCGACGCGTCTGCCGCTGACGCTGCGCGAGACGCCCGAATCGATCACCGTGGTCACGCGCGCCAAGATGAACGACTTCGGTCTGGACAGTGCCAGTGCAGTGCTGGCCAACACCACCGGCGTGCAGGTGCAGCACGTGGAGACCAGCCGCACCTATTACAGCGCACGTGGTTTCGACATCACCAACTTTCTGGTCGACGGCGTCGGCATGCCGTTCACCCACGGCGCGCAATGGGGCGATCTGGATACCGCCGTGTACGACCATATCGAGGTGCTGCGCGGCGCCAACGGGCTGCTGTCGTTCACTGGCAATCCGTCGGCCACGATCAATTTCGTGCGCAAGCGGCCAACGAAGTATTTTCAGGGTATCGCCTCGCTCAGTCTGGGGAGCTGGGACACGCGCCGCCTGATGCTGGACCTGTCCGGTCCGCTGAACGACTCGGGCAGCCTGCGCGGACGCGTGGTGGCGCTCGACCAGAAGGGCGACAGCTACCTGGACCGCTACTCACTGGACAAGCAGGTGTTCTACGGCACTATCGCGGCCGATCTGGGCGACGCGACCACGCTGAGCGCCGGCTTCACCTACCAGAAGAACGAACCAACGGGCACGTTGTGGGGCGCGCTGCCGCTTTATTACAGCGACGGCACGCCGACCGACTTCGACCGCTCGACCAGCACCGCCACTGATTGGGCCTACTGGAACAGCAAGGACCAGCGCGCCTTCCTTGAGCTGGACCACCGCTTCGCCAACGGCTGGAACCTCAAGCTGTCGCTCAACCATCGCCGTTTCGACAACACCAGTGACCTGTTCTACGTGTTCGGCACGCCGGACGCCGATACCGGGCTGGGGCTGACCAGTTACCCGTCGCACTACTTCGGCGTGTTCAAGCAGGACTTTGCCGACCTGTCGATATCCGGCCCGTTCACGCTGGGCGGTCGCGAGCACCAGATCGTCGCCGGCATCAACTGGGCACGCAATCGCAACCGCGGCACCTCGATCGATGCGCCGGGCCGGCCCCTGCCGCCCTTGTCCGAATGGCATGGCGATTATCCCAAGCCGGATTTCACCATCGATGGTGGCAACGCGGTGTTCAACATCCACCGCAAAAGCGCTTATGCGACCGTGCGCTGGAGCCTGGCCGACCCGCTCAGCCTGATCACCGGCGTCAGCGTCACGCAGATTCATGCGCGCGGTGACAGCTACGGCGTGCCGTATCGCTTCGACACCACGCACAGCACGCCATTCGCCGGCCTGGTCTACGACTTCAGTACGCATCTGTCGGCCTATGCCAGCTACGCGAAAATCTTCAATCCGCAGACACAGGTGGACATCGACAATCACGTGCTGGGCCCGATCACCGGCTCCAGTCTCGAGGCCGGCATCAAGGGCGCATGGTACGACGGGCGCCTCAACGGTTCGTTGTCGATCTTTCGTGTCAAACAGGACAACTTCGCCGAACAAGCCGGCTTCAACCCGGCCACGGCGCAGACGTATTACCGTGGCGCCAATGCCACGTCCAAAGGTTTCGAGCTGGATCTGTCCGGCCGCCTGACCGAGCGCCTGCAGATCAGCGCCGGCTACACGCACATGCAGATCGACGACGAGGACGGCGCGGCGGCGCGCACCTACGTGCCGCGGCAGAGCTTCAACCTGGCCACGCGCTGGAACGTGCCGGGCACCGACGGTCTCGCGCTGGGTGCGATCTGGCGTTGGCAGAGCGACATCTGGCGCGACCAGGGCGTGCTCGACACCCAGGGCCGCGAAATCATCAGCCGCCAGGACAGCTACGGTCTGCTCGGCCTGATGGCAAGCTATGCTTTCTCGCCATCGTGGAAGGCCACGCTCAATATCAACAACGTGACCGACGAGAAATACATCAACAGCCTGTACTGGGCGCAGGGTTACTACGGCGCGCCACGCCACTACCGACTCAATATCCGCTGGACCTTCTGACACCATGATGTTGCTCGCCCTCGCCCTCACCATCGCCGCGGCACTGGTCTTTTACCTGACCTGTGCGCAGCAGAACTGGCGGCGTGCGCCATGGCCCCGGTCGCTGCGCTGGATCGCGCTGGTGTTGGCCGCCGTGGCGCTGGTGTTGTGGTGTGAGACGTCCGGGGCGGGCGCCGGGATCACGGCCGCGCTGACGGCCGCCATGCTGGCGTGGACGTTGGCGCCGTATCTGGGCTGGTGGTGGCACGCGCGCTCGCGGCACGGAGAGAGGCGATGATCGCGCGCGCCAGTGCCGGTGTCCTGCTCGGGCTGCCGCTGTCGGCCGCGCTGCTGGCGTTGGCGCTGATCGGCCTGCCGCAGCACGGTCAGGCCTGGGTGATTCCGGCACTGATCGTGTTCTTTCCGTTGTGGACGGCATTCATGGCCGGCGCATTCTTTTTTCGTGACGGCCGTCGGGCCTGGCTGGTGCTGGGCGCCTGCAACGTGCTGGCCTTCGGCGTACTGTGGTCGTTGCGCTTGGCCGGTGTCTGAGGGCCGGGGAGCCTGACATGAAATCGAGCACCATCCGCACCTTCACCACCGTACACACCTGGACCGGCATCTGCGCCGGATTTTTCCTGTTCATCGCCTTTTACACCGGCGCGTTGCTGGTCTTCTACGGTGCCATCGACACCTGGCAGCATCCGCCATGGCGGGCCGGCGCCGAAGCCCAGGTCAGCGCGCAGCAACTGGCCGAGCGCTTCGCCGCAACGCATCCGCAACAACTGAGCTATTTCGGCGTCGTGCTGCCTTCGCCGGGGGCCGCGCACGCGTCCTACGTGTATTGGCCCAGCGCCGACGGCGCGCGCTTCGCCACCGCCGGCAACCTGCAGAACACGCTTCACACACTGCCCGACAACCGGCTCAGCAATTTCCTCATCGCGATCCACGAATCGCTGGGCATTCCGGTCATCGGCCTGTATTTCATGGGCATTGTCAGCGTGCTGTACGGGCTGGCGTTGGTGTCGGGTTTCATCATCCGTCTGCCCAAAATCACGCGTGAGGTGTTCGCGCTGCGCCGCGGCCGCAACCTCAAACGCATGTGGCAGGACGCACACAACGTGATCGGCCTGCTCAGTCTGCCGTTCCACGTGATGTTCGCGCTTACCGGCGCCCTTCTGTGCCTGTTTGCGGCCATGCTGATGGCACTCAACACGCTGGCATTCGACGGTCATCTGACCTCTGCCTTCAACCAGGCCTTGACCACGGCCCCGGCGCTCCAGGCCAGCGGCAAAAGCGCACCGATGCTGCCGCTGCCGACACTGGTGCAACGTGCGCACGCGACCGCGCTCGATCATGGCGTGAGCACATTCACGCCCGACTACATCGAGTTCCGGAACTACGGCGACGCCAACGCGGTGGTCGTCGTGCGCGGCATGTCGCAAAGCACCCTGGGCACTTTCGGCACCGTCGCCATGGACGGCAACACCGGCGCCGTGCTGGCCACCCATGTCGGCGATACCTACGACGTCAACGGCATGTCCTACGCCGCCTTGTTCGGCCTGCACTTCGGCTTCTTCGGCGGCGCCACCGTCAAATGGCTGTATCTGGTGCTGGGTCTGGCCGGCGCGTTCCTGTTCTACTCCGGCAACTTGCTGTGGATCGAGTCGCGACGCAAACGGCGCCAAACCGAACAGCCCGCACGCACGCGCTGGATGGCGCGCGCCACGGTCGGCGTATGCATCGGTTCGTGCCTGGGCGTGTCGGCCGCCTTCCTCGCCCTGGCGCTGGCCAACGGCCACGGCGACGCCGACCTGATCCAGCAAGTCGCTGCCTACGGCAGCTTCGCCCTGGCCTGTCTGTGGACGCTGTGGCGTCCCATCCCGCACGCCGCACGCGACCTGCTGTGGGCCACCGCCGGCGTCACCGCCCTGGCCGCGATCGTCGACCTGATCCGCAACGCCCACGCCTGGCTGCAGCCATGGACACCATTGCACAGCGTGGTGCTGGCCGTCGACCTCACCGGCCTGGCGCTTGCCATCGGTTTCGCGCTGCTGGCCCGCGCCAGTTGGCGACGAGCGCGGCACAGCGAGGCCAACAGCATCTGGGCATTGCCGGCCCAGACCCGCCATCAGTCAGTCCATGGTCCGCTCCGCGCAAACGACCCGGATACGGAAAACGCGTAGCGCGCACTTGTGCACGACCGGCACAGCCGCCCCATTCGCAGCCATGCTCGTGCGCCACGCGCACGCTACGCGTCATATAGACAACTGTCTATGCAAAATCCGGCTTACCTGACGCTTTTGTCTGGCTTGAATGCATGCATCGTGTAACGATACATGATACAATTCAACCATGATCACAAGCTTCCGGCACAAGGGACTCCGGGCTTTTTACGACACGGGCTCAACCCGTGGCATCCAGGCTGCGCATGCATCGAAAATCAAACGCATTCTGCAGATGCTCGATGCCGCCACGGAACCCGCCGGCATGGATATCCCCGGTTTCCGGTTGCACCCATTGAAGGGCAAGCTCAAAGGTCATTGGTCGGTATTCGTGAACGGCAACTGGCGCATCACGTTCCGGTTTGTCGGCTCCGATGTCGAACTTGTCGACTATCAGGACTACCACTGAAAGATGTTCCCATGATCAAGAACCCCGTACATCCCGGAACCATCCTCCAGGAAGATGTTCTGGCTCCGCTGGAGCTCGGCGTCACGCAAGCCGCCGAACGACTCGGCGTCTCCCGTGTCACGCTGTCGCGCATTCTCAACGGCCATTCCGGCATCAGCGCGCAAGTAGCGATCCGGCTCGAGAAGGCCGGCGTGGGCAAGGCCGAAACATGGCTCAACCTCCAGGCAGCCTACGACTTGAGCAAGGCACGACAGGCGGGCGTCAAGGATGTGCGGCCGCTGGCGGCATGACGACAGCACCGGATGGTCAGCTTTCGCGCAACCAGCGCGCTGCATCGATCGCGTAATACGTGAGGATGGCGTCGGCGCCGGCGCGTTTGAAGGCGGTCAGGGCTTCGAGCACCACGGCTTTTTCGTCCAGCCAGCCGTTCTGGCTGGCGGCTTTGAGCATCGCGTATTCGCCACTGACCTGGTAGACGAAGGTGGGTACGCCGAAGGCATCCTTCACGCGGCGCAGCACGTCCAGGTATGGCAGGCCGGGTTTGACCATGACGGCGTCGGCGCCTTCGTCGATGTCCAGCTCGACTTCGTGCAGGGCTTCGTCGGAATTGCCCACATCCATTTGATAGGTGTGCTTGTTGCCCTTGCCGAGCGTGGCCGAGGAACCGACCGCGTCACGGAACGGGCCGTAGAAGCTGGAAGCGTATTTGGCCGAATAGGCGAGGATGCGGGTGTGGATGTGACCGGCGTTTTCCAGCGCTTCGCGAATGACGCCGATGCGTCCGTCCATCATGTCCGAGGGGGCGACGAAATCCATGCCCGCTTCGGCTTGTGCCAATGCCATTTTCACCAGCGCCGCGACGGTCGGCTCGTTCATGACGTAACCGGTTTCGTCGATCAGGCCGTCCTGGCCGTGAGTGGTGTAGGGGTCGAGGGCGACATCGCCGATCAGGCCGAGCTCCGGGTATTCGGCCTTCAGTGCACGCGTGGCGCGTTGCATCAGACCGTCACAGTTCCACGCCTCGGAGGCATCGTCGCTTTTGACGTCCGCACCCGGCGACGGGAACAGCGCCAGCGCCGGGATGCCCAGTTCCACGCATTCACCGGCCAGCTTCGACAACAGGTCGATCGACAGGCGCTCGACGCCCGGCATCGAGGGCACCGCTTCGCGCTGATTGTCGCCCTCGATCACGAAGGCGACCATGATCAGGTCGCTGGGCAACAGCGTGTGCTCGCGCATCAGCGCGCGGGAGAAGGCGTCGCGACGCATGCGACGCATGCGGGTGGCGGGGAAGCTCATGAACAATGCCGTGGCGATGAAGTCAGCATTGTACGCCGCCGGCGTCTGTCTCAGCCGGGAGCTGCGGCGATGCGCCTGCCGCTGTCGGCATCGAAGCAATGCAGGCATGCGGGATCAAACGCAAGCCTCATGTCGGTACCACGTTCGGGCAACCGCTGTGGCGGGATGCGCACGACCAGTTCGCCGGCGGCATGGCGCAGGTTGAGGAAAATTTCGTTGCCGACCGGCTCGATCACTTCCAGTTGTGCCGTCACCGTCGGCAGTGCGCCGTCGACGCTGGCCGTCGGGCACAGGTCTTCCGGGCGCAGGCCGATCACGATCTCGCGATCGGCCTGTTCGCGCAGTGCCGGTGGCACGTCACCCAGTGCCATCATGGCGCCCGTCGCCAGCTCCAGGTGCGCTTGCGCGCCGTTGACGTGCGCACGCCCACGCAAAAAATTCATCGCCGGACTGCCGATGAACCCGGCCACGAACA
>DASSKC010000085.1:0-12920 GCA_035690885.1 Oleiagrimonas sp.
TTCAGCAAGCCCACGCCGTGCTCGGCGGAAATGCTGCCGCCGTGGCGCTCCAGCACGTCGCACAAGTGACCGGTCACACGCTTGCATTCGAGCTCGAAATCCGACGGCGCCATGGCTTCGGGCTTGAGCACGCTGATGTGCAGGTTGCCGTCACCGATGTGACCAAACCAGACCACGTCCCAATCGGGATATTCGCGCGCGAACAAGGCATCCATGTCGGTCAGGAAGGCCGGCACGCGCGAGACGCGTACCGAGACATCATTCTTGTACGGCGTGTACGCGGCGACGCTTTCGGTGATGCCTTCACGCAAGCGCCACAACTCGGCGGTCTGGGCCTGGCTTTGCGCCATCACGCCATCGCTCAGCCAGCCCTGCTCCATGGCTTGCTCGAATGCGCCAAGCGCCGCCTCTTCGGTATCCGCGTCACGATTGTCGTACTCGACCAGAACGTAGTACGGACTGTCTGCGTCGAACGGGCGCTGCCCGCCGGCGGCCAGCACGTGCGTCAGCGCGCGCTGCGTGAAGAACTCGAAGGCCTGCAGCTCCAGTCGGCCGCGCATCAACTCGAGCAGGCGCATCACGGCATCGAGCTCGGGCACCGCCAGCAACATGACCTGCGGGTCGCGCGGCGGCTCGGTCAGCTGCAGCGTCGCTTCCACGACCAGGCCCAACGTGCCTTCGGAACCGATCATCAGGTGCCGCAGGTCGTAGCCGGTGGCGTTCTTGATCAGGCCGCGATTGAGGTCGAGCAATTCGCCGCGTCCGGTCACCACCTTCATGCCGCTGACCCACGCGCGCGTCATGCCGTAACGGATGACGCGGATGCCGCCGGCATTGGTGGCGATGTTGCCGCCGATCTGGCTGGAACCACGACTGCCGAAATCCACCGGGTAAATCAGGCCATGCTCGCGCGCGGCATTCTGGACCGCCTCGGTAACTGCGCCCGCTTCCACCGTGAGGGTGCGGTCGAGCGGGTCGAAACCCAGGATGCGGTGCATGCGCTCGAACGACACGACCAACTCGCCGTTTGCCGCCACGGCGCCGCCCGACAAACCGGTACGTCCGCCCGAGGGCACGATGGCGATCTGGCGCTCGATGGCCCAGCGCACCACGGCCTGCACTTCGTCCACGGACTCGGGCAACGCAACCGCCAACGGCGCCGGTGTCCACCAGCGCGTCCAGTCGCAGCCGTAATGGGCAAGATCGGCGTCGCCGGTCAGCACGCGCTCGGGTGACAACAAGTCGACGAGTTCGGCAATGGCATCCATGGTCGATGGTTTCGCGGGAGCAAGCCTTGCAGTGTAACGGCGTTGCCGCGAATACACTCATGCCGGCGCTGCATTTCGGACGCGGCGCGGACTCTGGCATAGTTGCATGCTTTCCTGATTGCCTACGCCCCATGAAGACCTCGTTTCCCAAAAAGGACATCCATGTTCTGCTGCTCGAGGGCGTCAGCCAGACGGCCGTGGAGCAGTTCAAGGACGCCGGTTACACCAACATCGAGTATCACGCCAAGGCCTTGCCGCACGCGCAATTGCTCGAGCACATCGCGCAGGCGCACATCATCGGCCTGCGCTCGCGCACGCAGCTGACGGCCGAAGTGCTCGGCGCGGCGCGGCGACTGATGGCGATCGGCTGCTTTTGCATCGGCACCAATCAGGTCGACCTGGATGTCGCACGCGATGCCGGCATCCCGGTGTTCAACGCGCCCTATTCCAACACCCGCAGCGTCGCCGAACTGGTGCTGGCCGAAGCCATCATGCTGAAGCGACGCGTCCCGTCGCGCAGCATGGCCTGCCATCGTGGCGAGTGGACCAAATCCGCCGAGGGCAGCTACGAGGTGCGCGGCAAGACGCTGGGCATCATCGGCTACGGCCACATCGGCACCCAGGTCGGCGTGCTGGCCGAGGCGCTGGGCATGAAGGTCATTTATCACGACGTCGAACCGAAGCTGGCGCTCGGCAATGCCGAGCCGGCGGCGAGCCTTGATGCGCTGCTCGAAGCCTCCGACATCGTCACCCTTCACGTACCGCGCACGCCGCAGACCGACAACATGTTCGGCGCCGAGCAGATCGCCCGCATGCGCAAGGGCGCGATGCTGATCAACGCCTCGCGCGGCACCGTGGTCGACATCCCGGCACTGGCCGCGGCGCTCGAGTCGGGCCACCTCGATGGCGCCGCCGTCGACGTGTTTCCGGTCGAACCCAAGAGCAAGGACGATCCGTTCGTGTCGCCGCTGATCGGCAAGGACAACGTCATCCTGACCCCGCACGTGGGCGGCAGCACGCAGGAAGCGCAATCGAACATCGGTCGCGAAGTGTCGTCCAAGCTGGTCCGCTACAGTGACAACGGCTCGACCCTGTCGGCCGTCAATTTCCCCGAGGTGCAACTGCCCAGCCACGACCACAGCCGGCGCCTTCTGCACATCCACCGCAACGAGCCGGGTGTGCTCTCGCGCATCAACGAGCTGTTCTCCGAGGCCGCGGTCAACATCGACGGCCAGTTCCTGCGTACCAGCCCGCAAGTGGGTTACGTGGTCACCGACGTGTCCGCGCCGGACGCGCAGGTCGAGCAGCTGCGCGAGCAGATGGCAACCATCCCCGGCACGCTGCGCACGCGGCTGTTGTACTGATACCGGGCGACGTCCAGCCCGCCCGAGATGCGTGGTGGCGGGCAGTGCCCGCCACCACGCATCGCGCCATTGCGCCGCAACCCCGGACAAGCTAGGATTTGCGCTCTCCAACGGGGAGTAGCCGACCGCACGCAAGGTGCGGGTTGCGTGTCAACACACTTGGCCAAAAGCCATGGCACGCAAAGCGACGGAAATTATCCGACGCCCGGCAAGACCGCTGGTTCATGCGCTCCGCCCCGGGTCGGACGGCGCGCGTGGACTTGCGTCCTGCTCCGGCCCCTGAGGAATATGCGTGGAAAGCTTCCTGATTGCCACCGGCGTGGTGGCGCTGGCCGAAATCGGCGACAAGACCCAGTTGCTGTCGTTGATCCTGGCCGCCAAGTACCGCAAACCCTGGCCGATCTGCATCGGCATTCTGCTGGCAACGATCGTCAATCATGCACTGGCCGGATTCGTCGGCGAGCTGATCGCGAGCTGGCTGACACCCGAAGTCATGCACTGGGTCGTGGTCGCCTCGCTCGGCGCCATGGCGATATGGACACTGGTGCCCGACAAGATGGACGATGATGGCGTTTCCAAGCGCGGCCATCACGGCATCATCGTGACCACGATCATCACCTTTTTCCTGGCCGAGATGGGCGACAAGACGCAGATCGCCACCGTGGTCCTGGCCGCGCATTACCAGCCACTGTGGGCGGTCGTGGCCGGCACCACGGTCGGCATGCTGCTGGCCAACGTGCCGGTGGTCGTGCTGGGCTCCCGCTTTGCCGACAGGTTGCCGCTCAAGGCCACGCGCATGGCCGCGGCCGCCCTGTTTGCAGCCCTGGCCATCTGGATTGCCGTGAGCGGCACACCTGCCATGTGAGGCAGGAGCGGTGGAAGCCGCGATTGGATGTGCATGTATCGTTGATACCTTGCCGCAACATCGGTCGCAGCTTCCGCAGCTCCTGCATTGGCATCCAAGCGGATATGGGCGTTATTCGAGATTCCCTACGCTGGAACGGCAAAATGCATGATGACGGCGAGGACAATCGCCGCGAACACGCCGGCGACGACATCGTCGATCATCACACCGGCGCCGCCCTTGACGCGCCGATCCAGCCAGCCGATCGGCCATGGCTTCCACACATCGAACACGCGGAACAGCACGAAACCGATCGGCACGGTCCACCATGGTGCGACCAGCGCCGGCAACAGCGCCAGCCACTGGCCGACGAACTCGTCCCAGACCAGGGCGCGGTGGTCGGAAAACTTCAGTCGCCGGGCACTTTCGCCACACGCCCACACGCCCACGGCAAATGCCAGAATCAGCATCAAGCCGTAAGCGGGCAGCCCTAGCTGTCGCCACACGAACCACCACGGCAGCAATGCCACCGCCGAACCGACCGTACCCTGGGCGCGCGGCGCCAGACCGGAGCCGAAGCCGCAGGCAACCCAACCGGCCGGGTGGGTCAGCAATGCACGGCGCTGCGCGGGACTCAGGGTGACCTTGGCGTTCATGCGTCGAAATGCTCCCAACCGTGACGCTCGGGTGTGATGTCGTGACCATGCTCGAGTACGCGTACCGGGCCGTCGGCGGTGATCTCGCCGATACGTGTGGCCGTGCATCCGGCGTGTGCCAGCGCACGCGACACCGCCGCGTCGGATGATGCCGTGAAGCACAGCTCGTAATCGTCGCCGCCGGTCAAGGCGAACCTGCGCGCGGCATCCACATCGACTTGCGCCAGCAAAGCCTCGGACAGCGGCAGCCGATCGGCATCAATGTCCGCCCCCGCGCCGCTGGCCCGGCATACATGGGCCAGGTCGGCGAGCAAGCCATCGGAAACATCAATGCAGGCATGTGCCGATTCACGCAAGGCCTGGCCGACGGCCACCCGCGGCACGGGACGATCAAGCCGCTGGCGCAACACGCTTGATGCGCGCTCCGGCGCGTCCAGATCACGCAACGCGGCCGCGGCGTCGCCCAGTGTGCCGGTCACGTAGACGCCATCGCCGACACGCGCGCCGTCGCGGCGCAATGCTTGTCCGCGCGGCACGAAGCCGTGCACGCATACGCTCACCGACAATGGTCCGCCCGTGGTGTCGCCACCGACCAGGGCCACATCGTGCTGGCTGGCCAATTGTGCAAATCCATCGGCGAACGCCTGCACGAAGTCAGCATCCGGCTCGGGCATGGTCAGCGAGAGTAATGCCCAGGCCGGCGTGGCACCCATCGCCGCCAGGTCCGAAAGATTGACGGCCAGCGCCTTCCAGCCAATATCGGCCGGCGCGCTCGCCACGGGAAAATGCACGCCCTCGACCAGGGTGTCGATGGCCACTGCCAATTCGTGGCCCGGCGGCGGCACCAGCAAGGCGCCATCGTCACCGATGCCCAATGCCACGTCGGTGCGTGCACCGGCAGCGCGTCGGCGGATCAGGTCGATCAGGTCAAATTCCATGCATGTCTCCCGCGCCCGTCACAGGCCGCCATACATGGCGTTGATGGTGACCAGCGTCACCGCCAGCACGGCCAGCGTGAGCGGTACGCCGGCACGCAGGAAGTCCCTGCTGCGATAATTGCCGGGACCGGCCACCATCATCAAGGCCGGATGACCGGAGCTGAACAGGAAGGTGTTGGACGAGGACACCGCCACGATCAGCGCGTAGGCCGACGGGTTGCCGCCCGTGGCCACGGCCACGCTGATGGCAATCGGCACCATCATCACGGTCGCGCCGACATTGGAAATCACCTGCGAGAGCAGCAGCGTCAGCACCGCCATGACCAGCTGCAACAGCCACTGCGGCGAGCCCTGCGAGAACACCAGCAACTCCTGCGCCAGCCACGCGGCGGCGCCGGTCGAGTTCATCGACCAGCCCAGCGGCAGCAGGCAGGCGGTCAGGAAAATCGTCTTCCAATTGACGCCGTGATAGGCCTCGTCCATGTTCAGCACGCCGGTGAGCAGCATGGCGATGGCGCCGCTCATCATCGCCACCGACAAGTCCAGTTGCGTCATCAGCGCCAATCCCATGGCCGCCAGGAAGATACCGACCGCCAACCACAACTTGCCGGGACGCTGCTCGGTCTTGGGCACGTCGGTCACGACCACGATGTCGCGGTCTTCCTCGGCCCGGGTCAGGTCGCGCCAGTGACTGTGCAACACCAGCGTGTCGCCGGCACGCACATTGACCTCGCGCAGGTCTTCGCGAAACACCTGGTCGCCACGATTGAGTGCCAGCGGCGAGATGCCGTAGCGCTTGCGCAGGTGCAGATCACCGATGCTGTGTTTGATGAAGCGCGAGCTGGGCGGAATCACCGCCTCGGAAATACCGGCGCGGGTCGGGTTGAACAGGTCCGAAAGCTGACGCATGCGCGGCGACAAACGGCACAGCTGGTTGTTGGCGAACGCCGCGACCTGCGCGCGCGGGCCGAGCATGCCGAGGACCGTCCCGACCCAGATCATCTGGTCGGCCGGCGGTGCCATGCGCGATTCGTTGCCGTTCTTCATGGCCAGCAACAACGGCGCGTCATGCAGCTGCTCGACCTCGGCCACGCGCATGCCCACCAGCGGACTCTCGGAGGTGACGGTCAGCTCCACCGCGCTGCCGACAATGCCGTAGGTGTCGGCAAAATAACTTTCGGTGCGGCCCGGCGTGACCTTGGGCCGGGTCTCCTCGCGTGCCGGCAACAGCTTGCGCGTGAAAAAGTAGAAATACAGCACACCCAGCGCCGCCAGCGCCACACCCACCGGGGTCACGCTGAACAGGCTGAACTTGGGTACGGTGTGGGCCCCCGGCGGCAGGTTGCGGTTGGCACTGGCCACCAGATCGTTGAGCAGGATCAACGGCGAGTTGCCGATCAGCGTGGTGTTGGTGGCGGCAAGAATGCAAAAGGCCATCGGCAGCAGCAGCCGCGACAGCGGCACACCGGTCCGCGACGACAGACGGCTGGACATCGGCAGCATCAACGCGGCCAGGGCCTGGCTGGGGATGATGGCGCTCAGCACGCTGACCACCGAATTGATCACCAGGCCCAGGCGCGACTCCACGCCACGCGCCATGCGCATCACGAATGCCGCGGTCGCAGTCAGCACGCCGGCCCGATCCAGACCCTCGCCCATGATCATGATCGCGATGATGGCGATCACCGCATTACTGGCAAAACCGTGGAACACGCGATCCGGCGGCAGCAATCCGGTCAGCCCGATCACCACCACGATCAACAGCGCCACCATGTCGGCCCGAATCCACTCGAACACAAACATCAGCATGGTGAAGCCGATCAGGCCCAGCACCAGCATCATGTCGGGGCTCAGGGTCAGACCGGTGGCGACGGTATCCATCGAGAGCGGCGTCCGTTAGGGCAAAAACGTGTGTGGCGGGAAGATACCCCGATGCTTGCCGGTTGCGCGCGGCGAGTCAAACGCGCTCATACAGCAGATCCCATACCGAGTGACCCAACTTGCGCCCGCGTTGCTCGAAATGCGTCTGGATACGCCACGCTGGTCGCTCGACGTAGTCGCCATGCTCCGAACGATTGCGCCAGCCTTGCGCCTGGCTCATCACCTCGTGCATGTGCTCGGCATACGCGCCCCAGTCGGTGGCCAGATGCAACAAGCCACCCGGGGCCACGCGCGCAGCGATCAGGTCGACGAATGCCGCTTGCACGATGCGGCGCTTGTGATGGCGCTTTTTCGGCCACGGGTCGGGAAACCAGATGCGCACCTCGGCCAGTGACGCCGGCGCGATCTCGTCGCGCAGCACTTCGACCGCGTCATGCCGATAAATGCGCGCATTGTCGGTCCCGTCTTCGGCCAGCGCATTCATCAGCCGACCGACGCCGGGACGGTGCACTTCGACACCAAGGTAGTCGCGCTCGGGATCGTGCGCGGCGGCCCACTGCAACGCCTCGCCATTGCCGAAGCCGATTTCCATGACGCGCGGTGCATGACGTCCGAACACGGCATCGAAGTCGCGCGGCCGACCTTGCCAGTCCAGCCCGTAACGTTCCCAATGCGCATCGAAGGCGCGCTTTTGTGCCGGCGTGATGCGTCCTTCGCGCAACACGTAACTGCGCACCGGGCGATGACGCGTGGTGTCGCGGCTGGTGTCTTCGTTCTGCATCAGCGCATCAACCAATGGTGCCGTCGATGGGGCTGGACGCCGATGCGTAGCGCTTGCGCGGAATGCGCCCGGCACGGAAGGCGGCGTGGCCGGCCTGGATGGCCAGCTTCATGGCGTGGGCCATCAGCACCGGCTCGCGCGCGCACGCGATGGCGCTGTTCATCAACACGCCGTCACAGCCGAGCTCCATTGCCACGGCCGCATCGGACGCCGTGCCCACGCCGGCATCGACGATGACCGGCACCTTGGCGTTGTCGACGATCTCCAGCAGGTTGTACTTGTTCTGGATGCCCAGTCCCGACCCGATCGGCGCGGCCAGCGGCATCACCGCAACGCAGCCGACGTCCTCCAGGCGCTTGGCCAGCACCGGGTCGTCGGTGGTGTAGACCATCACGTCGAAACCGTCGGCGACCAGCGTCTCGGCGGCTTTCACGGTTTCGACCACATCCGGGAACAGCGTCTTGTCATCACCCAGCACTTCCAGCTTGACCAGTTTGTGGCCATCGAGCAGCTCGCGCGCCAGACGGCACGTGCGCACGGCATCCTCGGCGTTGTAGCAACCAGCGGTATTCGGCAGCAGCGTGAACTCCGATGGTGGCAACGCGTCGAGCAGGTTCGGCGCGTTGGCGTCCTGGCCCAGGTTGGTGCGACGGATGGCCACCGTGACGATCTCGGCGCCGGCCGCCAACGTGGCGCGACGGGTTTCATCGAAGTCCTTGTACTTGCCGGTGCCGGTCAGCAGGCGCGAGCCGTAGCTCGTGCCGGCAATGACCAGTGCGTCGGGTGTCTCGATGTAAGGCTGATTCATGGCAACGATTCGAATGGAGGGGAGAGGATGGTTGGCAAGCGCGATGCGCGGCCCGATCAGCCACCGCCGATGGCGTGCACGATCTCGACGCGGTCGCCCTCGCCCAGCTCGTGCTCGCTGTGGCGACTGCGCGGCACGATCTCGCGATTGACCTCGACCGCAACGCGACGCCCGGCGAAACCGGCGTCTTCCAGCAGTTGGCTGACCGTGGTCACGCCAGCGCACTGGCGGGGGCTGCCATTGAGTGTGATTTGCATGCGGGCATTGTAACCGTTGCGCACACGAGGAAACCGGCGGCGTATTCCAAACCGGCACGTTGCCGGTTACCATGCGGGTCCGGATCGTGCGGGCGTAGCTCAATGGTAGAGCTGTAGCTTCCCAAGCTACTGACGAGGGTTCGATTCCCTTCGCCCGCTCCAACTCGTCTGCTCCAACTGCGCGGCGAGTTTCCCCGGCGAACGCGACGTCGTTCACGGGCTGCAAATTTTCAAGCGTTTTTTAACACCGGATTAAACCCCCGGCGGCTATAACTGTGTCCATCGTGCACATCCGGCCCTGCTCGCAGGGCGCCGGACAGGCATGGTCATCGGGGCAGTCCCTTTTGGGCCCGGGTTTGGCATCTCCCCAAAGCACTTCGCCATCCCGGGCTATTTCTTGCCTGAACCAAACCGGCTGCGGCGCCGCTCCCGATGTCGCAAGCGTTCGCCTGTATCCGCCTTTCAAGCTAAGCTTGAGGCTATCGGGCGCGCCGCCACCGCGAGGACTCCATGCACGTACTGGTGATCGAAGACAACAACGACCTTGCCACCAATGTCGGCGACTATCTGGAGGATCGCGGCCATGTCGCGGACTTTGCCGGCGACGGTGTCACCGGATTGCACCTGGCCGTCGTACACGACTACGACGTGATCGTGCTGGATTTGACCCTGCCCGGCATGGATGGCCTGGAAGTGGCCCGCAAGCTGCGCCAGGAAGCGCGCAAGCAGACGCCAATCCTGATGCTCACGGCGCGTGACGCGCTGGAGCAGAAACTCACCGGCTTCGAATCCGGTGCCGACGACTACATGACCAAGCCGTTCGCCCTGGCCGAGCTGGGCGCGCGTCTGGAAGTGCTGGCGCGGCGCGGCAAGGGCCCGCAAAGCCGCGTGCTCAAGGTCGCCGACCTCACCTACAACCTGGACACGTTGACGGTGATGCGCGGTGGCAAGTCGATCCAGCTCAACCCGATCGGCCTGAAGTTGCTGCAAGCGCTGATGGACGCCAGCCCGTCGGTGGTCACCCGCCAGGATCTGGAACAAAAGGTCTGGGGCGAAGAGTTGCCCGATTCCGACTCCCTGCGTGTACACATCCACGGCCTGCGCGCGGCCATCGACAAACCGTTCGACAAGCCGCTGATCCATACCCGCCATGGCATCGGCTATCGCATGGTCGACCCCGATGCGCTCCCGACGTAGGCTGCGCACCCGACTGATCGTCTCGTTTGCATTGTTCGGGCTGTGCCTGAGCGTGCTGTTTGCCGTGGCCGCGATGTACGTGCGCGCCAAGGTCGAGGACGAGTTGATCGTCAAGTCGCTGCAACACGACGTCGACCAGGCGGTCAACGATGCCCTGCACGGCAAGCCCGCGCACTCGGAACTGGTCGAAGGCTGGTTCAAGAGCGAACGCACGCTCTACAAGATGCCGTTGGCCTGGCAGAACCTCAAAAGCGGCGTGCACGACATCTACGAAACCGATGCGGACGGCAAGCGTCACCATTACAAGCTGGCCGTGCGGCGCAAGGACGGCATCATCGGCTTTGTCCGCTACGACGTCAGCCGTGACGAGCTCGGCAAGCGCCAGCTGCTGACCGGGCTGATCGTTGCCGTGGTGCTGTTCAGCCTGCTGTCGCTGGCGATCGGCATCTGGTTGTCCCGGCGCGTGATGCGGCCGGTGACGGAACTGGCCGAACGCGTGCGCAACTTCCGGCGTCGCGGCAAGGTGGAACCCCTGGCACCGCATTTTGCCCGCGACGAGGTCGGCGAGTTGGCGCAGGCACTGGACGAATTCTCCGAGCGTTTGACCGCCATGGTCGAGCGCGACCGCGAGTTCAACTCCGATGTCAGCCACGAGTTGCGCACGCCATTGGCGGTGATCGCCAGCACCACCGAGCTGTTGCAATCCTCGCCCGACCTCACCGACAAACTGCGCGAACGCCTCAAGCGCATCGAACGCTCCTCGCGTCAGGCCACCGAGATGATCGAGGCACTGCTGCTGCTCTCGCGTGCCGAACGCCGCGGCCCGACCCTGGGCGAAACCACCGACGCGGCCAAGGTCGCCGCCGACGTGGTCGACAGCCAGCGCCCGCAAATGCGCGGCAAACCGATCGAATTGACCCTGGCCTCGGCACAATCGCTGACGGTCAACGCACCGGCTTCGGTGCTTTCGGTGGTGCTGACCAACCTGGTCAGCAACGCCATCAAGTACACCCGTGAGGGTGAGGTCATCGTACGCGTGCTCGATGACCGCGTCGTGGTCGAGGACACCGGCCCCGGCATCGAAGCCGAAGACGCCGACAAGCTGTTCGAGCGCGGCGTGCGCGGCAAGGATGCGCCACAGGGAAGCGGTGCCGGTCTGGGATTGGCCATCGTGCGGCGCCTGTGCGATCTGTACCACTGGGACGTCTCGCTGCAGCCGCGCCAGGATGTCACCGGCGCCGTGGCGGTATTGCAGTTCCCGACACGCCGGTAGGAGCGGTGGAAGCCGCAATGGGGCGTGCGCGCACGGTTGTTGCCTTGCGGCATGACCGAATCAGGGCTTCCGCCCCTCCTACAGTAACGTCAACGCCACCACGCCGTCGGCATTGACGGTGACCGGCACCTCGCGCAGGCTCTCGCCGCGACACGGGCCACCGACACACACGCCGTCGCCGGTCTGGAAACTGGCGCCGTGCACGGCGCAAACCAGGATTCCGTCCTTGAGCAGGAATTTGCCGGGCGCCCAGTCAAGCCGCCGTCCGGCATGCGGGCAGACATTCAGGTAGGCGCAAGCGGCCGGCCCCCGGCGCACCACGATCAGGCTTTCCATGACGCCATCGAGCTCGACGTCGACCGCAATGGCCGCACCGTCTTCGATCGCGTCCAGGCGGCACAACACCTGACCGCGCGGCACATTCCCGGCTTTCGACCCTTGTGTCACGCCCACGGTGGCCTCATCGTAAAAGTCTGCATTGTAACTTTTCAGGCATTTGCATGCGTTTTGACCTGCCCTCACCACGGCAATCCCAACCCCTGCTGGTGCGCATCGTGGCCGGCATCGTGGCCGTCGCGTGCCTCGCCGCACTGGTCGTGTTCGGCCTGTTTGCACTGGCGATTCTCGCGGTGCTCGCGATCGGCTGGCTGATCTGGTTCCGCTGGCGGCTGTACAAGCTGCGCAAACAGGCCGGCAAGGCCTCCTCCGGAGCCCACTCCGATACCACAAGCCATGAACACGACGTCATCGACGGCGAGTTCGAGGTGGTGGACGAACACCGCGACAACGTGCACTGACCGGGCTCTTGCAGGGAACCTCGAATATCCCGTCCCTTATTCGCTCAAAACAACGGTAGGAGCGGCGGAAGCCGCGATTCGATCATGCCGCAAGGCAACCGTTGTACGGGCACGCCCAATCGCGGCTTCCACCGCTCCTACGGTGAATGTGGTTATTCGATGATCCCCGCATACACACGAACACGCGCCGCTACGACTCGCGCAAGGCCGTGCTGACCGGCAAACGTGCCGCACGCACCGCCGGGAACAGGCCGCCGATGAAACCGATCGCGAGCGCCCACTTCAAGCCGTTCCAGAGCAGCGGCAACGAAACGTGGAACTGGAAACTCAATTGTCCCAGCCCGCCGCCGCCGGCCACGGTGGATGCGCTGTAGCCGTTGAAGACCAGCCACGCGATCACGCCACCGAGAATCCCGCCCAGCAGCGCCAGCAGCATCGTCTCCAGCATCACCGCCACGACCACCGGAAAGCCGCGAAAACCGATGGCGCGCAAGGTGGCGATCTCTCGTGCGCGCATGGCGACCGTGGCAAACATGCAGTTGAGCGCACCGAACAGCGCGCCGATGGCCATGATCGAGCCGACCACGATGCCGACCACGCGCAATACCTTGGTGATGCCCTTGGACTTCTCGCTGTAGTAATGCAGCGTCGTGTTCACGTCCACATTCAAGTTGGGCAGACCCGCCAGATAGGCCTTGAACCCGTCAAACGCGTCCGGCCCGGTCAGGCGCACGGTCACCGACTCGCGCGTGCCACCGCGTCGATACACCGACGCCAAAGTCTGGCCGTCACCCCACAGCTCCGAATCCATGGCATTGCCGGCGGCAAACACGCCGACAATCTTCCAGGTCTGCGG
>DASSKC010000086.1:0-15061 GCA_035690885.1 Oleiagrimonas sp.
CACGCGAGTGCTACGCTGCGCGGGCAAAGGTTGTCGGGAGATATTTGTCATGATCAATATCCGCGGTCTCGACCATGTGGTACTGCGCGTTGTCGACATGGACCGCATGTGCGGTTTCTATCGCGATGTGCTTGGTTGCCGCATCGAAAAACGTCAGGACGGGATCGGCCTGGTGCAGCTGCGCGCGGGTTTGTCATTGATCGATCTGGTCGATGTCGAGGGCAAGCTGGGGCGTGTCGGTGGTGCGGCACCGGGTGCGGAAGGTCGCAACATGGATCATTTTTGCGTGCGCGTGGAGCCGTATGACGAGGCGGCGATCATCGACCACCTCGAGGCTCGCGGCGTGCGCATCGGCGAGACCGGTTCGCGCTACGGCGCGGAGGGCGAAGGGCCGTCGATCTATGTACACGACCCCGAAGGGAACGTGGTCGAGCTCAAGGGTCCGCCGGATCTTCCTGCGGCGTAGACGACAGTCTCTTGTCGGCGTCAGGACGCAACTCGCGACTGCGTGATTCGACGTTTTGCGTTACTTCAGTTTCAGCGCCGGTTTGGCGTGATTCAACCGTGTCGATTGACCGCACATTCACCGTGCGCGGTCCACGATGGGCATTCGCGCCACGCAATGTGCCGCGGCTACATTCCCATCCCCGAACGGGAGCATCGTCATGGCAAAGAAACACGACAGTTCCGCGAAGACCTCGCGCAAGCGCGCGACATCGAAAACCAAAACCGCGCGCGACACCCGCGGCCAGGCCGACGAGCTGCATCAGGTCGCTGGCGGCAAGCATCCGCCGCTGACCACCAACCAGGGCGTTCCGGTCAGCGACAACCAGAACTCGTTGCGCGCCGCGCCGCGCGGGCCGACCTTGCTGGAAGATTTCGTCCTGCGCGAAAAAATCACCCACTTCGACCACGAGCGCATCCCCGAGCGCATCGTGCATGCGCGCGCCTCGGCCGCGCACGGCTACTTTGAACTGACCCGCTCGCTGAAGAAATACACCACCGCGAAGATCCTCACCGAAGTGGGCGAGAAGACGCCCGTGTTCACGCGCATCTCCACCGTGGCCGGCGGCGCCGGCTCGGTCGACACGCCGCGCGACATCCGCGGATTCGCGGTCAAGTTCTACACCAAGGAAGGCAACTGGGACCTGGTCGGCAACGACATCCCGGTGTTCTTCATTCAGGACGCGATGAAATTCCCGGATCTGGTGCACGCGGTGAAGATGGAGCCCGATCGTGGTTTCCCGCAGGCGGCCAGTGCGCACGACAACTTCTGGGACTACATTTCGCTGACACCCGAAGCCATGCATACGATCTTGTGGGCCATGTCCGACCGCGGCATTCCGCGATCGCTGCGCATGGTCGAAGGTTTCGGCATCCACAGCTTCCGCTTGCTGGACGCCAAGGGCCACAGCACCTTCGTCAAGTTCCACTGGCGTCCGAAGCTGGGTCTGCAGTCGCACATCTGGGACGAGGCGGTGAAAGTGACGGGTGCCGATCCGGATTTTATGCGTCGTGACCTGTTCGAGGCCATCCAGGCCGGCCACTACCCGGAGTGGGAGCTGGCCGTGCAACTGTTCACCGAAGAGGAAGCCGAGGATTTTCCGTTCGATCATCTGGATCCGACCAAGATCATCCCCGAGGAGTTGGTGCCGCTGAAGGTGATCGGGCGCATGGTGCTGAACCGTTGGCCCGACAATTTTTTCGCCGAGACCGAGCAGGTCGCGTATTGCCCGGCCAACATCGTGCCCGGCATCGATTTCAGCAACGACCCGCTGTTGCAGGGGCGACTGTTCTCGTACCTGGACACGCAACTGATTCGTCTCGGCGGTCCCAACTTCAACGACATCCCGATCAACGCACCCAAGTGTCCGTTTGCCAACCAGCAGCGCGACGGTCACATGCAGATGCGCACGCCCAAGGGTCGCGTCAATTACGATCCCAGTACGCTGCAGGACGACGTGCCGCGCGAAACCGCAGACGCGGGCTTCCGCAGCTTTGCCGAACACGCCGATGACGGCGTCAAGGGGCGTATTCGCGCCGAGAGTTTCGCCGACCACTACAGCCAGGCGCGGCAGTTTTATCGCAGCCAGACCGAACCCGAGCAGGCACACATCGTCTCCGCCTTCGTTTTTGAGTTGTCCAAGGTGGAAACCGCGCATGTGCGCGAGGCGATGGTCGGCCATTTGCGTCATGTCGACCCGCAACTGGCCAAGCGTGTCGCCAAGGGTCTGGGCATGTCGCCACTACCGCCGAAACCGGCCGCGGCGGTGAAGCCCCGTGACACGGACCCGTCCCCGGCAATCCAGCTCATCGGCAAGATGAAGAATACGCTCGAAGGCCGCTCCATCGGCATCGTGCTCGGTGAAGGTTCCGACCCGGCCACCATCACGGCTTTGCGCAAGGCTGCCGAGAATGCCGGTGCCATGGTCAGTACCGTCGCGTTGACGCGCGGCGTCAAACTGGGCGGCGGCAAAAAACTGACCGCCGACGGGCAACTGGCGGGCACGCCGTCCGTCGTGTTCGATGCCGTGGCGCTGGTGTTGTCCACCAGGACCGGGAAGCGCCTCGCGTCCGAGGCCGCCGCCGTGGATTTCGTGCGCGATGCTTTTGGTCACCTCAAGGCGATTGCCGTCGATGCCGGGGGCCAGGCGGTGCTTGATGCCGCGGGCATCGAGAAAGACGCGGGTATCGTCGATGCGAGCAATACGCGCGCCTTCATCAAGGTTGCCAAGACGCGGCAGTGGGACCGTGAATCGGGTGTGCGCAGCTTGCCCTGATTTCCATGGCCCAAGCGCCTGCCGGTAACGTCGAACAGCCACCCCAGCGTAGGAGCGGCGGAAGCCGCGATTTGGTCATGCCGCAAGACAACAACCGTGCGGACATGCCCCATCGCGGCCTCCGCCGCTTCTACCTTTGTTTTGGACGAACAGGCGCAGACTATTCGAGGTGTTCCATATCAGCTGGTTACCCTCGATGGTGTTGTGTCCAGGGTTGCTACGTGTTTCGCTGAATAATGTGATAGCGTTAACTTGTTCTTGCGTGTGATCGAGAATCGTCATCGCGCACATCGTGATGTTGCGCTGGGCGGGAGAAATAGCCGCCTTGGCCTTCCGTATTTGTACAGCCGAAAGCGAGGTTGATCGGGCGATCGGCAAGAAACAACCGGCCGCTGAGTGTGCGTGGCATGTAGCGGTCGCGCAGGGTTTGTGAGGGGAAGAGATGGGGCAGCGGGGATGACATGGTTGGCGTCTGTCCTCCATTTGTCGCGCGCATGCGCGGTGGGGAACGTCGACCGTATTGTGCTGCCATGACGCAGGGCAAGCCGGCTCCGTTGCATGGATGCCGACATACTTCAAAACGAGGGGTTCTCATGACCAACACAACATTGCTCCGCCGGGTTTGTGCATCATCGGTACTGGCCGTGTCCATCTGCATGGCCCTGGGTGCCACGGCGGCACCTGCTGCGGCGACCAACCAGGACGAGGTGTCCAGTCAGCCGTGGATGAACACGTCGCTGTCGGCCGATCAGCGCGCCAATCTGGTGCTCAAGCAAATGACACTGGACGAGAAAATGCAGATGGTGCATGGCACCGGCTGGGGTGTGCTGATACCGGGCACGCCGATCGCCAAGGGATCGAACTACGGCGCCGGCTACGTGCCGGGTATCAAGCGTCTGGGCATTCCCGGCATCAACCTGGCTGATTCGGCCGTGGGCGTGCGCATGGCCGCCTACGAGAGCCGTTACGCGACGTTGTTGCCGTCGACACTGGGCGCGGCGTCGAGCTGGAACCCGAAGGCGGCGTTTCTTTACGGATCGGTCATCGGGCGCGAGCTGCGCGCGCAGGGTTTCAACATGTCCATCGGTGGCGGCGTCAACCTGATGCGCGATCCGCGCAATGGCCGCAATTTCGAATACGCCGGCGAGGATCCGTTGCTGGCCGGCACCATGACCGGCCACTTGATCAAGGGCGTGCAGTCGCAGCACGTGATGGGCGACGTCAAGCATTATGCGTTCAATGATCAGGAAACCGGGCGCATGGTCTACAGCGCCGAGATCGGCAAGCGTGCCGCGCGCGAAAGCGACCTGCTGGCGTTCCAGATCGCCATCGGCATCGGCCATCCGGCCGGCGTGATGTGTGCGTACAATCGCGTCAATGGCGATTACGCCTGCGAGAACCATTGGCTGCTCACCGATGTCCTCAAGGGCGATTTCGGGTTCAAGGGCTTCGTGCTGTCGGACTGGGAGGGCACTCATTCCACGGTCAAGGCGGCGCTGGCCGGCCTCGACATGGAAATGCCGGGCACGGAATACTTCGGCAAGCATCTGAAGCAGGCGGTGCAGAGTGGCAAGGTGCCCAAGTCGCGGCTCAACGACATGGTTCATCGCATCCTGCGCAGCATGTTTGCCAAGGGCGTGATCGACCATCCGGTGATGCCGCGCAAAGTCGTCAATCCGTTCCGCGGTCGCCGCGATGCCCAACACATCGCCGAGCAGAGCATCGTGCTGCTGAAGAATGCGGGCAAGGTGTTGCCGCTGGATGCCGCCTCGGTCCAGTCCATTGCCTTGATCGGTTCGCACGCCGACGTGGGCGTGCTTTCAGGGTCGGGTTCAGCGCAGGTTGACGCGCCGGGAGGCAATGCGGCCGACCCGCACACGGGCGGCGCGCATTGGGCCGAGGTCGTGTACTTTCCATCTTCGCCGCTGCGCAACATCCGCAAGCATGCGCCACATGCGACGGTGAGCTATGACTCCGGCAAAGATCCGGCCTCGGCCAAGGCGCTGGCAGCCAGGTCACAGGTCGCCATCGTCTTCGTCCACCAGTCGATGGTCGAGGGTGTGGATCGTCCGACGCTTTCGCTGCCGGGCAAACAGGATGCCTTGGTCAAGGCGATCGCCGCGGTCAATCCGCACACCATCGTGGTGCTGGAAACGGGTGGCCCGGTCACGATGCCGTGGGCGGATCAGGTCGAGGGCATTGTCGAGGCGTGGTATCCCGGTATCGGTGGCGCGCAGGCCCTGGCCAATCTGCTGTTCGGCAAGGTCAATTTTTCCGCCAAGTTGCCGGTGACCTTCCCGCGCGACGAAAGCCAGCTGCCGCATCCGCAAGTGACGGGAATCAATCTGCCGATAAACAAGGTCGATGGCGAGCCGCGGCGCCCGAAGTTCAAAGTCGACTACACCAAGGCCGGGGCCCGGGTCGGTTACAAGTGGTATGAGTCCGAGGGGCTGACACCGTTGTTCCCGTTCGGTTTCGGACTGTCGTACACCACCTACGCCTATTCGGATCTGTCGGTGGGTGACGACGGACTGTCGGCCACGCTGACGGTGCGCAATACCGGCAAGCGCGCCGGCACCGAGATCGCCCAAGTCTATGCCGTGTTGCCCGAGGCGGCGGGTGAGGATTACAAGCGCCTGGTCGGTTTCCAGCGCGTGACGCTCAAGCCGGGGCAAGCCAGGACCGTCACCATCGCGCTGAACAAGCTGACCGAGTCGATCTTCAACGTGGACAAGGACAAGCTGGTGCGCATCCCCGGCACCTACACCGTTTATGCCGGCCCGTCGTCGGTGAAGACGCCGCTCGAGGCGACGTTCACGCTCGGTCGGTAGCCTGCCTTTGGCCTGTTTGCCGGGATGCAGGCAGGCCGTTTTCATTTTTCGCTGAAAGGGGGAGCCCAACCGATGAAGGTCGTCGCTTGCGTCGTGCTCGTGGTGCTGTGGCTGTGGGTGCCCGCGGCGCAGGCCGGTACGCAAAAGCCGACCGTCATTGCCTTGTGGGATGGCACGCCGCCGGCGGGCAGCGGCCAAGGTCCGGACCGGCCCGAACACATCGTGCACAAGACCGATGCGCATCCGGGCGTGGTCAAGTACATCGGCAAACCGCGCATGGTGGTCCTGCACCCGGATCACCCCAATGGCACCGCGGTGCTGGTCATCGGCGGGGGCGGTTACGCGATTCTTGCCATGGCGCAGGAATCCATGCCAACGGCGCAGTGGTTGCTGACCCTGGGCGTGACACCGGTGATCCTGTATTACCGCCTGCCGGACGATGGTTGGGCGCCGGTGGCCCCATTCCAGGATGCGCAGCGCGCGATGCGCCTGCTGCGCGCACGCGCCGACAACCTCGGCATTAATCCGCATCGCATCGGTGTCATCGGTTTTTCGGCCGGCGGAAATCTTGCCGGCATCACGGCGACGCGTTTCGCGCATGATTCTTACCCCGCACGCGATGCGGCCGATCGCGTGTCGTCACGGCCCGATTTTGCCGGGCTGATCTACCCGGTGTCGGACCTGGCGGTCGATCATTCGGGGACGGCCGATCAGCTTGCGGCACAAGACAACGCGGTGGCCGCCTATACGATCCAGTCGCATGTCACCGGCGATACGCCGCCGACCTTCATCGTCCACGCCGCCGATGACCCGGTGGTGGATGTGGACACCAGCCTTTCGCTGTTCCGCGTCTTGCACGAACATGGTGTTGCGGCAGAGCTGCACGTGATGGAAAAGGGCGGCCACGGTTTCGGTCTCGGATTGCCAGGTACGCGAGCCAGTCATTGGCCGGGCCTGTTTTCGAGCTGGATGGCGCATCATGGGTGGCTTGCACCGGTCACGACAATGTCCGCGAACCCGGACGGACATCCATGAGCGGTTTCATTTCTTGTTGGTCTTGCAGAGGTTTTTCCCATGGCAGGTAACGGTTCCCGCACACGTCGCGCATTGGCATTGCTGACACTGGCGTTCGTCGCCACGGCCAGCATGGCTGCCGGCTCGCCACCCGTGGCGGATGTCCATGCGGGAACCCTGTCGGGCATCCATGACCCGACAACCGGGCTGGACGAGTTCAAGGGCGTTCCCTACGCGGCACCACCCGTGGATGGATTGCGCTGGAAACCACCGCAGCCGGTCGCGGCGTGGCAGGGCGTGCGCAAGGCCGATCATTTCGGTCCGCGCTGCATGCAGCGTGCGATCTACGGCGACATGGTGTTTCGTTCCGATGGCATGAGCGAGGATTGCCTGTATCTCAATGTCTGGACGCCGGCGCTCGATACCGGGAAATCATTGCCGGTACTGGTGTACTTTTACGGCGGCGGCTTCATCGCCGGTGATGGCTCCGAGCCGCGCTACGACGGCGCCAGCATGGCTCAACGCGGCATTGTCACCGTGACCGTCAATTATCGTCTGGGCGTATTCGGCTTTCTGGCCTTGCCGGCACTGGCTGCCGAGTCGCCGCATCACGCCACCGGCAACTACGGTTTGCTCGACCAGGCGGCCGCGTTGCGCTGGGTCAAACGCAACATTGCCGCGTTCGGCGGCGACCCGGACCGGATCACCATTGCCGGTGAATCGGCCGGCTCGATGTCGGTTTCGGCCCTGATGGCCTCGCCGTTGTCCCGGGATTTGATGCAGCAGGCCATTGGCGAAAGCGGCTCCATGCTCGCCAACCTCACGCCGCGCCCGCTGGCGCGTGCGGAAAAGCAGGGCAAGGCATTCCGGCAGCATCTCGGCGCCGATTCGCTGGCGCAACTGCGCGCGATGCCGGCGGACCAGCTGCTGGCCGCAGCGGGGGGCGAGGGCGTGGCCCACTTCGGACCCACCATCGACGGCTATTTCCTGCCGCGTCCGCCGGCTGCGATCTACGAGGCCGGCCAGCAGGCCCATGTGCCGCTGCTGGTCGGGTCGAACTCGCAGGAAGGCTTTTACGCCTTGATGTTCGATCACGAGACGCCCACGCCCGCCAACTACCGGGCGGTGATCGAGAAGCAGTTCGGCGCGCATGCGGATCAGGCCCTGAAGCTGTATCCGGGTGCGACCTTGGAGCAGATCAAGGCCTCGGGCACCGCGTTGGTCGGCGACGAGTTCATTGCCCTGGCTACGTGGAGCTGGATGCACTGGCAACGCAAGACCGGTGAGGCTCCGGTGTATTACTACTTCTTTACCCAACCGCGCCCGGCCAAACGCGACGGCAGCGCCGGTCCCGGCACCGGTGCCGTGCACAGCGGCGAAATCGAGTACGCCCTGGGCAACCTGTCCGGCAATCACGTCTATGCCTGGACCGACGCCGACCGCAAGGTTTCGTCCGTGATGCAGGGCTATTTCGCTCACTTCATCAAGACCGGCAATCCCAATGGCCGTGGTCTGCCATATTGGCCCAGGGCCATGCAAAAGCACGGCGGCTTGTTGCGACAGGTTATCGGCACGCACACGCGGGCGGTCATCAGTCACAAGGGGGCGCGCTATCGCTTCCTGCTCAAGTACTACACGGGCAGCTGGCTCGATTGAGGCGGCGGCGCTTTGATCAGCCGCGTGTCTGCATGCGCTCGGCGAAAGCACGCGGGGTACAGTCGAACTCGCGGCGGAACACGGCATACATGTACTGCAGCGACGTGAAGCCGCTGCTTACCGCCACGTCGGCCAGTGGAATCGACGCATCGGCCAGCATCGCGCGCGCCGTGTCCAGCTTATGCGTCAGGATGACCTGGTGCACGGTCTGGTCCAGCTCGCGCTTGAAGTGCTCTTGCAGCAAGGTGCGTGAAATGCCGACGTGATCGGCGACCTGTTCGACCTTGATGCCCAGGCAGGCGAACTGGCGGATGTAATGCAGCGCCCGCATCACGTCCGGGTTGCGCATCGGCTGGTGCATGCTGCTGGCCTGCACGTTGATGCCTTGCGGTGCCACCACGATGCGCGTGTCCGCTGCCACCGGGCCGTGCATCATCTGGTGCAGCAGGTGCGCGGCGGCGTGGCCCATGTGCGTGGCACCCTGGATGACCGATGTGAGCGATACGCGCGTGAGTAGTTGTGCGATGGGGTCATCGTCGATGCCGACGACCGCAACCTGTTCGGGGACCGGCACATCCGCCGTCACGCACGATTGCAGCAGCTGGCGCGCACGGGCGTCGGTCACGGCAATGACGCCGATCGGCTTGGGCAAACCGCGAACCCATTCGGCCAGTTGCCGCTGCGCACGGCCCCAGCCGCCGGCGCTGGTGGGAGATCCACGGTAAACCGTCGCCTCGACGTTGTCGCTGCGGGTGATCCGGCAAAAGGCATTCTCGCGCTCCTGTGCCCAGCGATTGCCGGGGGCCGCGGGCAGCCCGTAGAACGCGAAGCGTTGCAGGCCCTGCTCGACAAGATGATCGTAGGCGAGCCGGATCAAGCCTTCGTTGTCCGTGGCCACGTACGGCGTATGCGGCGGGTAGTGGTTAGTATCGGCGTAGGAGCCACCCACGCCAACGACCGGTATCTCCATGTCCGCCAGGGCTTCGGCCACCATCGGGTCGTCGAAGTCGGCGATGATGCCGTCACCGCGCCAACGCTGGATGCCCAGGGTGCGACAGCGGAAATCCTCTTCCATGAAGAGGTCCCACTTGACGCGGGTGGATTTCAGATACTGTCCGATGCCCGAAATGATCTGTCGGTCGTAGACCTTGTTGGCATTGAACAGCAGTGCAATGTGGTGGTGGGGTGATGACATGGCCGATCGGGTTCTCGATGTGCCGGGCTGGCAGGTCATGCTTGCTTGTGTCGTCTGCCTATCCGCGCATTATGCGCTTGCCGCGGGATCCGGCCGTCGGTGCAACGGGTCAGGTTGTCGCTTCGCCATGATGACGACCATGATCGTCGGGCAGGCAAGCGCCAGTCTGTCGGCATCACGCAGGGGGTGCAACATCGTTGCTGTCCGCAAGCAAAAAAACATGCCGAGCTGGCGGATTTCACAATTGCGGGGTCGATCGCGTGGACTGTAGCGTCGAGGGAGGCGTCGGTCGTTGCATCCGCGCGTGGATGCGCCGTGAATCGTTACCCAACGGAACCGTCGACCCGTGTTTTTGCATATCGAAGTCGCAAGTGGATGTTGCGACCATCAGCCATGAAGTGTGGGTCACGGTGGACGCCGGTCGGCGTTTGGCCACGGCGCGACAACAATCATCACCCGGGGCGGGGGAGTTCCAGACATGAGCAGTGTTGCAGTAGCGGGCCTCGCGCCCGATGCATCGACGGAGAACACGCGGCTGATCGTCCAGATCAGCATCGTGGCGACGTTGGGCGGGTTCCTTTTCGGGTTCGACAGTGGCGTGATCAACGGCACCATCAACGGACTCCAGGAAGCGTTCCATTCGTCCACGGCGGAGATCGGTTTCGAAGTGGCATCCATGTTGCTGGGCTGTACCGTGGGTGCGTTTTTTGCCGGGCGCTTTGCCGATTACTGGGGGCGTCGCCTGGTCATGATCGTGGCCGCGGTGCTGTTTCTTCTGTCGGCGCTGGGCGCGGGTGCGGCGCCCAATGCCGCGTTGTTCGTCGTGGCCCGGCTGGTCGGCGGCTTCGCGGTCGGCGCCGCCAGCGTGATCGCCCCGGCATACATTGCCGAAGTGGCGCCGGCACGCTATCGCGGACGCCTGGCCACGGTGCAACAGATCGCGATCATCTGCGGCCTGTTCAGTGCTTTCCTCAGCAACTACCTGCTGGCCAGTGCGGCGGGTGGCTCGACCGAGGTGCTGTGGCTTGACCATGTGGCGTGGCGCTGGATGTTCTGGGTGCAGGTGGTGCCGTCGTCACTGTTTCTCGGCTCGTTGCTGTTCATTCCCGAGAGCCCGCGATTCCTGGTCATGCGCAACCGCGAGCAAGAGGCCCAAGGCGTGCTGGCACGTTTGTATGGCGCATCGGCCGCGGGTGGCATTCTGACCAGTATCTCCGCGTCATTGGCACGCGATCGGCATCGTCCGAAATTGTCCGATTTGTTCGACCGCACGCGTGGCCGCGTTCGTCCGATCGTGTGGGTGGGTATCGGGCTGGCGGCACTGCAGCAGTTCGTCGGCATCAATGTCGTGTTCTATTACGGCGAAGTGTTATGGCAGGCGGTGGGCTTTTCCGAAAGTGATGCGCTGGCGATCAACGTGTTGTCCGGGGCGCTCAGCGTGGCCGCCTGCATCATCGCGGTGTTGCTGATCGACCGCATCGGTCGCAAACCACTGTTGTGGATCGGCTCGGTCGGCATGACCGTGGCGCTGGCCGTGGTGGCGTGGGCATTCCTGCACGCGGGCGCCGGCACAGGCGGCAATCCCGACCTGTCGCCGGCGATGGGGATCACGGCGCTGGTGGCGGCCAACGTGTATGTGGTGTTTTTCAACATGTCGTGGGGGCCGGTCATGTGGGTCATGCTGGGCGAGATGTTCCCCAACCAGATCCGCGGGTCGTGCCTGGCCGTGGCCGGTGCGGTGCAATGGCTGTCCAATTTCATCATTACCATCACCTTCCCGTTGCTTCTGGTCGGTATCGGTCTGGCCGGCACTTACGGTCTGTATGCACTGGCAGCCGCCTTGTCGATCGCGTTCGTGGTGTTCTGCATCAAGGAGACGCGGGGCAAGGAACTGGAAGAAATGACGGAATAAAGCAGGCCAAGACCGTGCCGGGGAGGTGTGGTTCGCGTGCCACGCCGGGTGTCATGTCACCAAGGCGCGGCGCTCGGCGCCAGCCAGCCCGTGCATGTACGCGACCACGTCGTCGAGTACGCGGGCCACGGGGGATTGTCGGGTATTGAAGGTCTCGGCTAGCGACTGGTAGTAGCCTAGCGTGCCCGTGCGACCACCCGTGAAGCGGTCGAATACACCGGTGCCGACATCCGGATTTTCCATGTCCTGCACGATGGCGCGCGCGTTGTGCAGCTTGTCGCAGGCCGACACCAGCAGGGCGGCCTCGGACGCGTCGCCGAGGTGCGCCAGATAGGCCTGCTTGCGTGCCAGCCAGTCGCGTTTTCTGGCTTCGGGGTCAGTCACCGTGTTCTTGCTTTCGGCACTGCCGTCGGTGCAGGCCTCGACGATGTCAGCCACCGCATCGCCAAACTGTGCACGCACGATGGCTCCATGCACGCTGCCGCAATCCTCGATCACGTCATGCAGCAGGCCGGCAATGGCCTGATCCTCGTTGCCGCCGAATTCCAGTACCAGACTGGATACGCCCAGCAGGTGGTGGATGTAGGGAATGTTCGTGCCTTTGCGTACTTGTGCGGCATGCGCGATGCGGGCGTGGTCGACGGCGCGCGCGTAACGGTCGGTGAGTGTGGTCATGGCGTTACCCCTGTGTTGTGGTCTGACAACATGGTCGGCCCGACCTGTCTCATTGGATGCGACTCCGATCAGGTTGTGGCTTCCCCGAAGAGGGATGTCCCGTAGTGGGAGGTGGCTTGACGACGAGAAAGTCGGCCAGTTGTTGCGTCAGACCGCCGTGTATGGGGAGGCGTGCCGGGAACATGTTGTCCCGATCGATGCGCTGCGGACGGGGCGCGCGTCGCGGCGGCATATCTTGCATCCATCCGACAGGCAGAGGATGATGCCGCCCGTTGCGGGCCGCAAAACGAAAAAGACCCGCCAAAAAGCGGGTCTTTCGAAGATGGTGCCCAGGAGAAGACTCGAACTTCCACGAGGTTGCCCTCACCAGCACCTGAAGCTGGCGCGTCTACCAATTCCGCCACCTGGGCATGCCGCTGCATACATGTTGCTGCGGAGCCGCGTAAGATAGGCACCAGCGGCGCAATTGTCAATCATTTTTCGCGTTTGGAATGAAACATCGGCCGCCGGTCGATGTGTTCGGAACGCCGCAAGTCAAGGATTTACGTGTCAAAAAAAGTTGTTTCCAAAGGATCTTCCCGGCGTCGTGCCGGCAAGAACAGTTCAGGCAAAGGCGGCAAGCAGGCCTTTCAGGACCCGTGGGCCGAGCGCGAAGCGCGGCGTTACGCGCGTCCCATCCCCAGTCGCGAGGCCATTCTGGCCTTGCTGGAGGCGCATGGCGGCCTGATGGACGCCGGCGCCATTGCCGCGGCCCTGGACCTGCATGACGAGACCGATACCGATGCGCTGGAAAAGCGTCTGCGCGCGATGCTGCGTGATGGCCAGTTGCTGCGTAATCGCCGCGGCGACTTCGCGCCGGCCGAAAAGCTCGACCTGATGGCGGGCACGGTGCTGGCCAATGCCGAGGGCTACGGCTTCATGCGCCCGGACGAGGGCGGCGATGACCTGTTCCTGTCGCCGGCGGAAATGCGCAAGGTGTTGCACGGGGACCGCATCCTCGCCAGTGTGGTCGGTCTGGATCGGCGCGGACGGCGCAAGGGTGCCATCGTCGAGGTGCTGGAGCGGCGCTCGCCGCGTCTGGTCGGGCGTGTGGTGGTCGACGGCGGCGTCACGGTGGTGTCACCCGATGACCGGCGCATTGCGCAGGACATCCTGATTCCGCCCGGCGAGGTGCATGGCGCCAAGGCCGGGCAGATTGTCGTGGCCGAGATCACCCAGCCGCCGAGTGCGCAGCGTGGCCCCCTCGGCACGATTCGCGCCGTGCTCGGCGATCGTCTCAAACCGTCGCTGGTGGTCGAGATGGCCATTGCCAGCCATGGCCTGCCGGCCGAGTGGCCCGATGACGTGATGGCGCAGGCACAGGCGGTGTCGCCCACGGTGACCCGCGCCGACAAGCGCGACCGCGTGGATATCCGAGATTTGCCGCTGGTCACCATCGATGGTGCGGACGCGCGCGATTTCGATGATGCCGTGTATGCCGAACCGAAACGTGGCGGCGGTTTCCGCCTCGTGGTGGCGATCGCCGATGTGTCGCATTACGTGCAGCCGGATACGGCGCTCGATGCCGAGGCGTTCGAACGTTCCACCTCCACGTATTTTCCGGGCTACGTGGTGCCGATGTTGCCCGAGACGTTGTCCAACGGGATCTGCTCGCTCAATCCGGATGTCGAGCGTCTGTGCATGGTCTGCGACATGTCGGTGAACAAGCGCGGCGAAGTCACGCGCTCGAAATTTTATCCGGCGCTGATGCGCTCGCACGCGCGGCTGACCTACGATCGCGTATGGCAAGCCATCGGCAGGCACGATGCCGAAGCGCGCGACGAGGTGGCCGACGTCCTGCCGCAACTGGAGCACCTCCACGCGCTCTACAAATTGCTGGCCACGGCCCGCGCCGAGCGTGGTGCCATCGAGTTTGATACGACCGAGACCAAGTTTGCGCTGACCGAACGCGGCGAGGTGGAGTCGATGGGTGCCCAGCCGCGCAATGACGCGCATCGGCTGATCGAGGAATGCATGATCGCGGCCAACGTGCAGGCCGCCAAATTCCTGTCACGGAAGAAAATCCCGGCCTTGTTCCGCGCGCATGCGCCGCCGCCGGCGACCAAGTACGAGGACTTGCTGGAGTTTCTGCGCCAGTACAACCTGACCCTGCCGCCGCTGGAAGACCTGGTGCCGGGTGATTACGACGCACTGCTGGAACGTGTGCACGACAAGCCCGAGTTCGTGCTGGTGCAATCGGTGCTGTTGCGCTCGATGTCGATGGCCGTCTATTCACCGGAAAACCAGGGGCACTTCGGTCTGGCGCTGGATGCCTACGCGCACTTCACCTCACCGATCCGACGTTACCCCGATTTGCTGGTGCATCGCGCCATCCGTCATGCGGTCACCGGCGGCAAGCGCTCCGATTACCTGTATCCGCCGGCACGCATGCAGGCCATGGCCGGGCATTGCTCCGAGCGCGAGCGGCGCGCCGAGGAAGCCGAGCGCGATGTCGACGGGCGCTACAAGTGCGCGTGGATGGAAAAGCATGTCGGCGAGGTGTTCGATGGCGTGATCACCGGGGTGACCTCGTTCGGCCTGTTTGTCGACGTCGAGCCCTGGCACGTGTCCGGGCTGGTGCATGTCAGCCAGCTGACCAACGACTACTATCATTTCGATCCGGCGCGACACGAGCTCAAGGGCGAGCGCAGCGGACAGCGCTTCCGCCTTGGCGACCGCGTCACCGTGCTGGTGTTGCGCGCGAGCATGGAAGACCGCAAGATCGATTTTCGTCTGGCCGCAGGTGACGAGTCGCCAAAGACCACGGCCGGAAAGAAATCGGCAAGGAAGGCATCGGCGAAGAAAAAGCCGACCAAGACGAAAACAGCCGCCAGGGCCGACAAGAAAAAGCCGGCCAAGCGCAAGACCACCAAGAGAAAAAACAAAAAGGACAAGGCATGAGCGACAGCTGGATCGTCGGCATCAACCCCGTCGAAGGGGCGCTGGCCAACGACGCCGA
>DASSKC010000087.1:0-20341 GCA_035690885.1 Oleiagrimonas sp.
AGATCAACGCGTTGCGTGAGGATCTGGTCCAGTATCAGGGCGCGTCGTCGGCCAAATCGCGCAAACCGTCCGCCAACGTTCGCAAGGGGCGCCGCAAACCGTCCACAAAATGAACCTGCCGAGCGGCGGAGTTACAGTGCGGCCTTGATCTGCTCCAGGGCTACTTCGGTGCGCATCTTGACCGTATCCGGGCGCAGCTCGCTTTCCGACAGCACGTTGATCCATGCCTGCACGGGGCGGGCGCGGTAAAAGCGTTTGAGGCCGGCATCGAGAAAGTCGCCAAGCTCGACGGGCTGGTCCGGGTAGATCAGCCCATGTGCCTTGCGCGCCGCGGCTTCAGCGGTGACCACGGCGGCCTCGCAGCGCAGGTACAGGCAGCGCCGGTTGTTGGTGCCGCGCGCCCGCGTCGAATCGTAAAAGGTCAGGAATGCGAGCGGGTTGGCGTCGATGTTTTGCGAGTGCACGGCCTGCGTCCACGACGACCAGTAGAAGTCGAGTTCGTGGTCCGGAACCGCGGTCGCCGGCGTGTTCCAGGGTTGGTTGTCAGCGCACGTGGCGATGTTCGCGTACTGGCAGTTGTGCAGGATGTCGGCGCAACGGGCGCCTGCTTCGTTGTCGGTCATGAGGCCTCCATTGCTTCCCGTAGGTCGGATCAAGGAGCGTAGCGACGGATCCGACATCGCTACTGTCGGGAGCCTCGAATAAACACATCCGCCGCTCCTACCGTCGTTTTGAACGAATAGGGACGGGTTATTCGAGGTTCCCTGTCAGTGCCGCACTTTTTCGAGGATGCCGTCCAGCTCGTCAAGGCTGTGGTAGTGGATGGTCAGCTTGCCGCGACCGGCGCGGCCGGGGACCACTTCGACGCGCGCAGCCAGGTGTTCGGACAATTCGCGCTCCAGCGATTCCAGATCGGCGTCGCGCTTGTCGGCGCGTGGTTTGCTCTTGCTGCCGTGGCCATTCTGGGCGCGACGCGCGGCTTGCTCCAGTTCGCGTACCGACCAGCCGAGTGTGGAGGCCTGGCGTGCCAGCGGCGTGGCGATGGCGGCCGGCAGCGTCAGCAGGCAGCGGGCGTGGCCCATTTCCAGTTTGCCGTCGTCCATCAGCTTGCGGATCGCGTCCGGCAGGTCGATCAGGCGCAGCAGGTTGGACACGGCGGCGCGTGAGCGGCCCACCGCATCGGCGGCCTGCTGGTGGGTGAGGTCGAAGTCGTCGATCAGGCGCTTGAGCGCGTCGGCTTCTTCCAGCGGCGTGAGATCCTGGCGCTGGATGTTTTCGATCAGCGCCATGGCCGGCACGGCCTGCTCGTCGACCTGCTTGACCAGTGCCGGCAAGTCCTTGAGCCTGGCCTTTTGCGCCGCACGCCAGCGCCGCTCACCGGCAATCAACTCGAACTTGTCGGGGCCGATCGAACGTACCACCACGGGCTGGATCAGGCCTTGTGCCTTGATCGACTCGGCCAGCTCTTCCAGCGCCTCGGCATTCCAGTGGCGGCGGGGCTGATACTTGCCGGGCACGATCGATTCGATGGCCAGGGTGCGCAGTTCGCCTTCGTCACCGGCGGTGCTCGTGGCGCCGCCGTCGGTGTTGCTCAGCAGGGCGTCGAGGCCCCGGCCCAGTCCGCGTTTCTTGGCGGCCATGCCGATCTCCTAGTTGGTGGTGGCCGGTGCCGCGGCGGCCTGGGCCCGGGCCGCGGTGCGCTCGCGGCGAATCATTTCGCCGGCAAGGCCGAGGTAGGCGATGGCGCCGCGCGAGGCGCGGTCGTACAGATTGATGGGTTTGCCATAGCTTGGCGCTTCGGCCAGGCGCACGTTGCGCGGGATGATCGAGCGCAACACCTTGTCCCCGAAGTGTTCGGTGAGCTGGGTGGAGACTTCGTTGCCGAGGTTGTTGCGCACGTCGTACATGGTGCGCAACAGGCCTTCGATCTCGAGGCCGGGGTTGAGTCGTTGGCGCACGGCGGCGACGGTGTCGAGCAGGCTCGACAGGCCTTCCAGCGCAAAATACTCGCACTGAACCGGGATCAGCACGCCGTGCGCGGCGGTCAGGCCATTCAAGGTCAAAAGGTGCAGCGACGGCGGACAGTCGATGAGGATGGTGTGATAGCGCTCGCCGGTCTTGGCCAGTTGTTCGGCCAGGCGCGATTCGCGCGCCATCGCGTCCATCAGTTTGAGCTCGGCCGCGGTCAGGTCGCCGTTGCCGGGCAACAGGTCGAAACCCGCTTCGGTGGTGACAATGGCCTGTTCCGGCGTGGCTTCGTCGAGCAGCACGTCGCAGCCGTTGGGGTTGGCCTCGTTCTTGTCCACGCCCGAGGCCATGGTCGCGTTGCCCTGCGGGTCCAGGTCGACAAGCAGCACCTTGCGCTTGGCCTCGGCAAGCGCCGCGGCCAGGTTGACGGTTGTAGTGGTCTTGCCGACGCCACCTTTCTGGTTGGCGATGGCGATGATGCGCGTCATGGCGGAACGGATCAACGGACGGACGCAAAGCGTAGCATGGGCCGGACGCTCAGGCGCCACTGCGGCGCAATGCCAGCAGTTGGCGTGCGGCGTCCAGACCGGGTATCGCGAGCGTGGTCTCGCTTTCCAACGTGAAGCCGGGTGGCAGCGCGGCCAGCTCGTCGTCGGGCCGGCGTCCCTTCATGGCCAGCCACAAGCCCGATGGCGCCAGCAGATGTCCGCCCCAGGCGAGCATGTCCGGCAAGCTGGCAAACGCGCGTGCGGTGACGCAGTCGAAGCGGCCTTGCACGTCTTCCACGCGCTGTTGCGCGACCTGCACGTTGGCCAAGTCCAGTTCGCGGACCGCCGCGCGCAGGAAGCGTGCCTTCTTGCCGTTGGAGTCGACCAGCAGCCACTGACGTTCGGGCGCGGCGATGGCCAGCGGAATGCCGGGCAGTCCGGCGCCGCTGCCGAGGTCGGCGGCGCTGGTACCTTGCAGGTGCGGCGCGATCGCCAGCGAGTCGAGCAGGTGGCGGGTGACCATGGCCGCCGGGTCGCGTACGGCGGTGAGGTTGAAGCTGCGGTTCCAGCGCGCGAGCAACTGCAGGTAGTCGAGCAGGCGCGCCGAGGCGTCCGGCGTCAGAGTCAGGTCGAGTGAGCGCAGGCCGTCGCCGAGCCGGCGTTCGAGATCGTGGCGGGGAAAATCCATGCGCGGATCGTGCCTCAATGTGCTGCGGGCAACAACACGAAAATCGCGCGGGCCTGCCAGCTGGCAGGCCCGCGCGGCTCTCTCCCCAAACGCGGATGAATTTTCAGGCAGCGGCCGAAACGGCGCCGGCCGCATGGGTGTCCACACGCGTGACCAGCAGGCCTTGCGCGCGCAGCGTGTCGTTCAATCGGACTTTCAGGCGCGCGGCGTCGCCGGTTTCGGCCAAACCGTCGACAAGCTGCTCGCGGATCAACGTGTCGGCGTGGTCGATGATGGCATCGGCGCGCTCCGGGTCGAGCACCTGCCAGTAGACCGTGCCCCGGATGTGGCGCTGGTCACCGAGTACGTCGTCCAGATGCAGCGTGCGCCCGGTCAGGCTGATCTTGTGCGCAATGTGGTCGCGCAACGGCACGATCCAGTGCGTGCCGGGCGCCAGCAGTTGCATGGCCTTGCCGCGGCGGCGGTGCAGTGTGTACACGCAGCCTTCCGGAATGCGCTTGATCGACATCGCCAGCGTCGTGGCGGCGACGCTGAGCAGGCAAATGATGGTGATGGAAGCGGCCATGTCTGGGAAATCGGTAACTTGCGATGTTTTTCGAAATCTTCGTTGCAGGAAAGCTTACATCCATTTAACGAAGGCTAGCTTAATTCAAATTTAACGGCAAGACGGGAAGCGCGAAAATGGCGCTTCCGCCCCCGCGTACCGCGTCTGCAGTGGGTCGTTCGGCAGGGCTTTGCAAGTCGTGATGAAAACGTTTACATTGAGTCCCGGAATCATTTGATGCCACGCAACCGGTGAGGCTGCCTGCATGAAAATGCTGGAGGGGACGACTCGAGATACCACGCGATCACCCGATCGCTCGGATCGCCGCGTGTTTCTGAAACAGGCGGGAACGGTGGCGGCGGTCGCTTTCGCGGGGTTGGCCGCACCGTTGAGCGATGCTGTCTGGGCGGACTCGGTGCCGCGCGCGTCGTCAGCAACGTGGAAACCGGTGGAGCCGGACACCATGGTCGATGGCGTGGTGGATCCGGCGAGCCGGTTTTTTGCCACCTCGTTCGTGGAGTCGTCCTACACCGTCACCACCGACAGCGACGGCGACCTGTGGCCCTCGTGCTGGGCCGATGACGGTCATGTCTACACGGCCAATGGCGACGGCAAGGGCTTCGGGCCGGCGCCGGGGGCCGACATGACCGTCAATCGCCTGTCCGGAACGCCCGAAACCGGCATCACCGGCGAGCGCATCGCCACCGGCAAGGACCTTGGCAGCGTCTGGGCCGACCCGTCGCACTACAACCGCAAGCCGACCGGCATGCTGGCGGTCGACGGCAACGGCGATGGCAAGTGCGAGCTTTATCTGGCGGTACAGAACCTGCACACGGCGCCCTGCCCGGACTGCTTCAACGACGCGCCCATGGCCACCGTGTTGCGCTCGGACGACTACGGCCAGACGTGGCGCGACACCGACGGGCCGATGTTCGCCGACCACAAGTTCACCACCGTGTTCTTCCTCGATTTCGGCAAGGCCGGTGAACACGCGCGCGTGCTCGGGCCGGAGGATTCGCGTTACGCCTATGCCTACGGCATCGACTACAACTGGCGCGACCCGACCAACCCCGCCTTACCCTCGACCACCGACCTGTACCTGGCGCGGGTGCCAACGCAGAGCATCCAGGACCGTTCCGCCTGGCGCTTTTTCGCCGGTACGGGCGGCGACGGCAAACCCACCTGGGCGAAAGATCTGGAGCAGCGCCAACCGGTCCTGCATGATGCGCGCACCGTGTATCACGAACTGCGCTGCGGCGGCCGCCCGGGCGATCTGAAGGCGCACGACGTGTCGGTAATCTCGCAAGGCAGCGTGGTCTACAACGCGCCGCTCAAGCGCTACATTTATACCTCCTGGACCTGGTACACCTTCGAATTCTACGAGGCGCCGACGCCGTGGGGGCCGTGGCGGCTGTTCCTGCACAAGGACTTCGGTGCCGAGCCCTTCTATGGCCCCAGCGACGATGCGTCGTGTCCGGGTCCGCGCGTAGGTGGCTATCCCACTACCATCCCGTCCCGGTATATCAGCGACGACGGCCTCACCATGTGGGTGCAGACCAGCACCTGGAAGCGCTGGAACTTCGAGTGCGGCGAGCCCAACTACCTGTTCGGGCTGCGCAAGCTCACGGTGGCGCCGTTCGAAACCAGCGTGCCGCGCAATGCGCCCGACGCGAACGACAACCTGGCCGTCAGCGGCGAGGGCGTCACGCCGATCGAGAAAAGCGCGCGCTACGGCCACCCGCAGTGGCTCAACGACGGCGACACCACGGAGTACGAAAGCAGTGATGACTGCGAGGCCGACAAGCCCGCCGACTTCTGGGGCTACCTGTGGACCCGTGCCTACCATCTCGACCAGGTCGCCTACGTCACCGGCAAGACCGCCGCCGATGGCGGCTGGTTCGACAACCTGCGCGTGCAGGTACGCCAGGATTTCCGCTGGATCGACGTGGATCGGCTCGATATCACCCCGGCCTACCCGCACGATCGCAGCGCCGGGCCCAACAAGCGTTACGTGCTTGCTTTCAAGCGCACCTGGGGTGATGGCGTGCGCATCATCGGCAAGCCGGGCGGGACGGCCACCTTCACCACGATTGCAGAACTCGAAGCGTACAACGCGGGGAGCGTTTGAATGATCATGTTTGCATCCATGGCGGCCAGTGCCGCCCTCATGGCGGCTGGCGCCGTGACGCCGGCCACCGCGCCCGAACCACCGTCATCGCTGAACGGGCCGGCCATGCACACCTTCGTCGACAAGCTCATGCAGCGCATGACGCTGAAGGAGAAGGTCGGCCAGCTCACCTTTCTCGGTCGCGACCACGAGGGCTTCGACAAGCTGGTGCGCAAAGGCTTGGTCGGCGGCGCCAATGGCGTGGTCGTCAATGGCAAGGTGGCCGGCAAGCCGGGCACGGACCTGGCCGACTACCTGCATCACATGCAGGAGCTGGCGATGCAATCGCGGTTGAAGATTCCGCTGCTGTTCGCGGGCGATGTCACGCACGGTTTTCGCACCATCTTTCCGGTACAGCTGGCGATGGCGGCCACCTGGGATCCCGAGCTGGTACGGCGGGTCGAGCATGCCTCCGCCGAAGAGGCGACCGCCGTGGGCGTGACCTGGACGTTCAGCCCGATGGTGGACATCAGCCGCGATCCGCGCTGGGGTCGCGTGGTCGAGGGCGCCGGCGAGGATCCGTATCTGGGCTCGGTGATGGCGGCGGCGCAGGTCAAGGGTTTTCAGGGCGATGACCTGGCCGCACCCGACACCATGATGTCGACCGTCAAGCATTTCGCCGGCTACGGTGCGGTCGCGGCCGGTCGCGACTACAACCCGGCCTTCATTCCGCCGCGCCAATTCCATGACGTCTATCTGCCGCCGTATCGCGCCGCCGTGAATGCGGGGGCCGCCTCGGTCATGCCTGCGTTCATCACCCTGGACGGCATGCCGGCAAGTGGCGACCGCCACCTGCTCACGGGCATTCTGCGCAAGCAATGGGGTTTCCGGGGCATGACCATTTCCGACTACGACGCCATACCGCAGTTGAAGCTGCAGCGCGTGGTCGCCGACGTGGCCGGTGCCGCCCGCGATGCGCTCGATGCCGGCATGGAGATGGACCTGCACAGCGGGACCTATCTGGCGCAGCTGCCCGAGTTGGTGCGCGAGGGCGAGGTGCCGATGAAAGAGCTCAACAACGCCGTGCGTCACGTGCTGGAAGCCAAGTACCGGCTGGGCCTGTTCGAGGACCCGTTCCGCTACGGCGCCGATCGCGCACGCGCCAAGCGCGTTCTGGCCGCGCCGCAGCATCGCAAGCTGGCGCGCGAGGCGGCGATCGAGTCGATGGTGCTGCTGAAAAACAATGGTGTACTGCCGCTGCAAAAGCACGGTCACATCGCCGTGCTCGGTCCGCTGGCCGACGAGCAGGAAGCCTTGCTCGGCGAGATGCACGCACTGGGCAAGGCCGATGAGGTCATCTCCGTGCTTTCGGGCATCCGCGCCGCCGTCGGCGACAAGGCGCAAGTGAGCTATGTCAAAGGCGTCAGTGCGCTTGGCGACGACACCTCGGGCATTGCCGCGGCCGTGAAAGCCGCGCAGGCCGCCGATGTGGCCATCGTGGCCGTCGGTGGCACGCCGACGTTGATCGGCGAAGGCGACAGCCGCTCGCGTCTGGATCTGCCGGGACACCAGCTGCAACTGATCAAGGCCGTCCAGGCCACGGGCACGCCGGTGGTGGTGGTCCTGCTCAGCGGCCGGCCGCTGGCGATTCCGTGGCTGGATGCGCATGTGGCCGCGATCCTGGATGCCTGGTTGCCCGGCAACGAGGGTGGCCCGGCTGTGGCCGCGCTGCTGTTCGGCGACGCCAATCCGTCGGGCAAGCTGCCGATGACGTTCCCGCGCGATGTCGGCCAGGTGCCGCTGTACTACGCGCACCAGCCCAATCCGCGTCCGCTGGTTGATGCCGACCATGTGGCGTACACCAGCCATTACACCGACGTGCCCAACACGCCGCTGTACCCGTTCGGTTACGGCTTGAGCTACACGCGCTTCGACTTCGGTCCGGTGCATTTGAGCAGCGACACGTTGACGCCCGAGGGGACACTGCAGGTGCGCGTGAAGGTGACCAACACCGGCAAGCGCCGTGGCGCCGAGGTGGTGCAGCTGTACATCCACGACCTGGTGGCCAGCGTCAGCCGACCGGTACGTCAGCTCAAGGGGTTCAAGAAGATTGTCCTGGACCCTGGCCAGTCACGCGAGGTGACGTTCACGCTGACGCCGGCCGATCTGGCGTTCCATCGCGCCGACATGAGTTTCGGCTGGGAACCCGGTGATTTCAAGGTCTATGTGGGCGGCGATTCGACCGCCACCGACGTGGCGCGGTTCACGCTGGTGGCCGGCTCCGGCGGCCACTGAAGACCTGTCTGAACAGCGGTGAAAAGAGGGGTTGGAAACGTTTGCAAACCCTTATGGAAACGTTTACATTGATTTCAACCAAATCTGAAAGGGGCGTGTCCATGTCGGTCACGATAAAGGATGTGGCCAAAGCGGCCGGCGTCTCGGTGGCATCGGTATCGCGGGCGCTCAACGGCCACGACAACGTGACACGCGACACCTGTGAACGCATCATGCAAGCGGCCCAACAACTTCATTACATGCCCAATGGCGCAGCGCGCAGCCTGATTACCCGGCGCACGCAGACCATTGGTGCATTGCTGCCGGACCTGCATGGCGCGTTCTTCTCCGAACTGATCCGCGGCATTGATCGCGCGGCCCGTGCGCGCGGCTTGCATTTGCTGGTCTCAAGCTCGCACGACAATGCCGACGAGGCAGCCGCCACCTTGCGCGCGATGCGCGGACGCGTCGACGGCCTGCTGGTGATGTCGCCGCATGCCAGTCCCGGCTTCCTGTCGGACAACCTGCCGCCGGAGCTGCCGACCGTGCTGATGAGTACCGGTGGCGATGATGACCATCATGCCCGTTTGACCGTGGACAACCACGGCGGCGCATGGGCCATGACCCGGCATCTGATCGACGGCGGTTATCAACGCATCGCTTTCGTATGCGGTCCGGAGCACAACATCGACGCGGCCGAGCGCCTGCGCGGCTATCGCGACGCCATGGGAAAACTCGCCGACGCGCCCGGTTGCTGCGTGCTGTCCGGCGACTTTTCCGAACAGGCCGGCTATGACGCAGGACACCAGCTGCTCGGCATGGACCCGCGCCCGCAAGCCGTGTTTGCCGCCAACGACATGATGGCGCTGGGCGTGCTCGCCGCTTGCAACGAAGCCGGCATGAGCGTGCCCGAAGACATGGCTCTGGCCGGCTTCGATGACATTCCGATGGCGCGTTACATGACGCCGTCACTGAGCACCGTGCGCATCCACATCGCCGATTTCGGCGAGCGTGCGCTCGCGCGCCTGGTCGAGACCATCGATCAGGCTGATGACAAGCCGACCACCGAGGAAGTGATACCGACCGAACTGGTCGTGCGCACCTCCTGCGGTGTGCCGGCGAACAACGTATTGCCGCTTGATGCCGGGGCTGCCCACGCCGCCGCGGATCACGCATTCGAAGACCGAGGCCAACCATAACGACACCGGTCCGATTCCAGCGCGAGGGGAGAATCGCCATGTCACATCCAGACAACAAGCACAGCTGCACCCGGACAGCCATCCAGACCCGTCGGGGCAAAGCTGCCCATGGTCCCACCCATAGCGGTCATCGTTTCCGGCAACGGCTGCTGGCCAGCCTGATCGGCGGCGCTTTGGTCGCCGGTGCCGTCGCCCTGCCTGCTCCGGTGTGGGCGCAAAGCGTCAACGCCCGCTTGCGCGGCCACGCGCCGCCCAATACCCAGGTTACCGCGTTCAACGTCGCCACCGGCGTCACCCGGCACACGCGCAGCGGTGCCGATGGTTCCTATCTGTTGCCTGGCTTGCCGCCGGGGACCTACACGGTCAGCGCCGGCCCGGGCACGCAGCGCACGATCACCGTGTCGGTAGCCTCGACCCTGACCGTGAACTTCAAAAAGGCGACACAGCCCCAAGCGACGGCCAATGCCGTGAACGCCACCGAGCTCAAGGGCGTCACCTCGGTCGCGGCCGCGCCGGACCTCAAGACCTCGCAAGTGGCCACGACCGTCACGCAGCACCAGATCCGGACCTTGCCGCAGGTATCGCGCAATTTCCTCGAGTTCGCCGATGTCGTGCCGGGCATGAACTTCACCGTCAGCGGCAACGGCGAAACCAAGTTGCGTGCCGGCGCCGGTCGCTACGGCCAGGCCAACGTCTACATCGATGGCGTCAGCCAGAAGGACTACGTGTTCAACTCGGCCATGGCCGGGCAGCATTCCAGCCAGGGCAATCCGTTCCCGCAGTTGGCCATTGGCCAGTACAAGGTCATCAACGCCGGCTACAAGGCCGAGTACGCGCAGGTCACCACCTCGGTGATCACGGCGGTCACCAAATCCGGTACCAACGAGTTCCACGGCCAGGTCTTCATGCGCTACACGAACGACAATTACCGCACGGTGACGCCGGCCGAGGATGCCAAGGGCGAGAAAGTGCCGTCGCACGAAAAGGAATACGGCTTCGCCTTCGGCGGTCCGATCATCAAGAACAAGATGCACTTCTTCGTGACCTATTCGGCCAAGCGTTTCGATACGCCGACGCTGGTGGCGCCTTCGGATCAGGCCGTCCCCGGCGTGCCGTACCTGCCGTCCAGTGTGCGCGCGCAATACGGTCCGACCCATCTGCCGTTCAAGGAGGATCTGTACTTTGTCAAAGTGGACTGGGAACCGACCTCCAACGACCGGATCGCGCTCAGTGCACGCATTCGCAAGGAACATACGCGGGCCCAGGTCGGCGGCACCAATGCGACGTCCTCCGGACTCGACCAGCAAAACACCGACCGACGCTACATCCTGAAGTGGGACCATTCCTCCGGCATCGGCTTCAACGAACTGACGTTGACCCACCAGTACACGTTCTTCCAGCCCACGCCGATCGAGATGGGCAATGGCAAGGCTTACGATTATCTTGCCGACGAACATGCCTATCGGCTCATCCACATCGGCCCGGCCAGCCCGCTGGCCGCCCAGGACAAGGGGCAGAAGGGCTTCATCGTCAAGGACGATTTCACCCTCAGCCCGATTGACTGGCATGGCACGCACATCATCAAGCTCGGTGTGCTGTATCGCCACCTGACACTGAAGGCGGCCGACGCCGAGGACATCAACCCGCAGTTCAGTTACGGCGTGACGCCCGATGGTGTGTCCGCGATTCCGTACAAGGTGTTTTTTACCAAGCCGGTCACCGGCCTGGGCCTGAGCCCGACCGTGGTCACCCATGACAAGCAGTACGGCATCTACGTGCAGGACGACTGGGCCGTCAACGACAAGCTGACCTTGAACCTGGGCCTGCGCTGGGCGTACGAAGACAATCCGGCGTACCTCAACTACGTGACGCCGGCCAACGTGGTCGCCGCATTGCACAGCCAGTACCCCGGCGCCAAGCCCGGCCTGACCTATGCCGAGGCATTGGCAGCCGGTGGACCCGGCATCGGTTACGACGTCAGCGACTACATCAGCACCGGCGACAACCGCTCGTCCTTCAAGGGCGAGTGGCAGCCGCGGCTGGGGTTCTCGTATGACCTGTTCGGCAACCAAGATCACGTGATCCACGGGTTTGCGGGGCGATCGTATGGCACCAACGTCTACAACTACCTGCAGCTGGAAACCACCAAGGCGGCGTTGCCGCAGTTCACGCGTTACATCCGCAATCCGGCCACCGGCCAGTGTTTCCGCGACCAGGAGCCGTGCATCGACTGGGACCCGGCCTACCTGAATGGGTTGTCCAACCTGCAGGCGCTCGTCAATGCGTCCAACGGCGGCGAGATCGACGTGATGAACAACCGCATCAAGCCGCCGCACACGGATCAGTTTGCGCTGGGCATGCGCAACCGGATCGGCGACTGGCAGACCGACGCGACCCTGGTGCGCAAGCTCTATTACGGCGGTTTCGCGTTCACGCTCGGCAACCGCTATCCGGACGGCGCCTTCTTCAAGAACGGCAGTCAGCCGTGGGGTAACCCGGTGCCCGGTTTCGGCAGCCTGATCCTGGGCAGCAATGGCATCCAGTCGCGCACGACCCAGGTACTGTTTTCCGCGAAGAAGCCATTTACGGTGGAGTCGGGATGGGGCGCGACCATCGCATACACGTACACCGATGCGGTCCAGAATCGCGATGTCACGCAGCACTATTCATTCGACTACGCCTTCGTCGGGAAATACCCGTTCATCACCTCCAATGCGACGCCGAAACACCGACTCGTCGCCACCGGTTCGGTGAACGGGCCATGGGGACTGGTATTCGGCGCCAAGCTGACGCTGGCGACGCCGCGACCCTGGAACGGCATCGCCTGTTATGACGGGTACACGTTTGCCAACGGCAGCCATTGTCAGGCCGTATCGGCAACGCCCGGCGGCAACGGCCGGTTCCTGATCGGTGGCGATGTCTGGGGCTTTCGCGATGTCGATTTGCAGGTCACCAAGAACTTCCATCTGCCCTACGGCACCACGATGTTCGCGCGTTTCGACATCTTGAACGTGTTTAACTTCAAGAACTACGTGAGCTATCACGTGGACACGACGGGCGGACCCGGCAACCTCAAGGTCAGTTACCGCAAGGGCAATGGCGCGATCACCTACGTCCCGCGCACCGTCAAGTTCGAGATTGGCGTGCGGTTCTGAATGGGTGTCTGGTCGGTGTGTGCGGTGTGTTGACCAGGTGTGATGCAGGGGCGAGCGATGAGCGAAACGGGTGTCAAAAGCGTCGTGATCGTGGGGGGCGGCACCGCCGGCTGGATGACGGCTGCCGCGCTCGCTCGCACCCTGGGTGGGCAGGTGTCGGTGCGCCTGATCGAGTCCGACGCGATCGGCCGCGTCGGCGTCGGCGAGGCGACCGTGCCGCACATCGCGCTGTTCAACAATCTGCTGGGGATCGACGAGGTCGAGTTCATTCGCAAGACCCATGGCACGTTCAAGCTGGGTATCCAGTTCAACGATTGGCTGCGCCGCGGTGATTCCTACGTCCATGGTTTTGGCACCACCATCGGTCATCCGCTGGGTTTGATGCCGTTTCATCAATACTGGATCAAGGCCAACCAGACCGGCCGTGCAAAGCCCATCGGCGCCTACTCGCTGCATACGATGGCGGCGCCACGCAACAAGTTCATGACCTCGGCGTCCGACGTGTCGCGCAATTCGCCGTTGGCCGACATCGGCTACGCGTACCACATCGACGCCATGGTCTATTCGCGCTACCTGCGCGACTATGCCGAGGCACGCGGGGTGACTCGCACCGAGGGCAAGGTGCGCGAGGTCAAGCTGCGTGCCGACAACGGCTTCGTCGAATCGGTCCAGCTGGAAAGCGGCGAAGTCATTGCCGGCGATCTGTTCGTCGATTGTTCCGGCTTTCGCGGTTTGCTGATCGAGCAGGCGCTGCACACCGGCTACACCGACTTCAATGACTGGCTGCCGTGTGACCGGGCCGTGGTCACGCGTAGCGAGAATCCCGGGCCGTTGCCGCCGTACACGCGCGCCAATGCGCAACCGGCCGGATGGCAGTGGCGCATTCCGTTGCAGCACCGCACCGGCGACGGCTACGTGTATTCCAGTGCGCAAATCAGCGATGACGAGGCCACGGCGACACTGCTTGCCAACGTCGAGGGCAAGACGCTGTGCGATCCGTTCATCCTGCGCTTCACCGCCGGCATGCGGCGCAAGATATGGAACCGCAACGTGGTCGCGATCGGCCTGTCCAGCGGTTTCATGGAGCCGCTGGAATCGACATCCATCCATATGATCCAGGTCGGCATCACCAAGCTGCTGCAACTGTTCCCGCGCGAGGGTTTCAGTCCGGTGTTGATCGAGCGCTACAACGAACAAATCCGGTTCGATGTCGAACGCATCCGCGATTTCCTGATCCTGCATTACCACGCCACCGAACGCGACGATACGCCGTTCTGGAACCACTGCCGCGAGATGAAAGTCCCACAGACCCTGCAGGACAACATCGACCTGTTTGCCGACAGCGGCCGGTATTTTCGCAACGCCGAGGAGTTGTTCGGTGAACTCGACTGGGTTCAGGTGTTTCTCGGCCAGGGCATCATGCCGCGCAGCTACCACCCGATGGTCGATCAGGTGCCGGATGCGGACCTGTACCGATTCATTGACGGTGTCGAGCGCACCGTGGCCGATTGTGTCCAGGCCATGCCGACGCATCAGGCTTTCGTCGACCGTTACTGCGCGATCGAGGCCCCGGCCTGATGCGCCGCGCCGGCGGGTTGACTGCATCGCGCCGCGGCCTGCGGGTCGCTCTTATTCCATCTCCATGCAACAGGCCAAGCCATGATGCGATTTCGACGTAGCGACTCGTTTGTGTTTCACGCAGCCCTCGCGCTGCTACTGTGCGTGGCCGGAGCGCCGGCATTCGGCGCCACCACCTCGGGCTGCGCCGCCGACCCGTCGGCGCCGACATTCAGCGAACTGTCGCGGCAACAGCAACAGCAGCTCGATGACCTGGAACAGCGCACGTTCGAATTTTTCTGGGACACCGTCAATCCGGCCAACGGACTGGTGCCCGACCACTGGCCGGGCAAGTCGTTTTCGTCCATCGCCGCGGTCGGTTTTGCGCTGACCGGCTACGGCATCGGCGCCGAGCGGGGGTGGGTCACGCGCAAGCAGGCCGCGCAACGCACACTGACGACACTCGAATTTTTCGCCCATGCGCCGCAGGGCGACAGCTTGTTCGGGGACAGCGGCTACCACGGATTTTTCTATCACTTCCTGGACATGAAGACCGGCCTGCGTGATGGCAAGTGGGTCGAGCTGTCCAGCATCGACACCACGCTGCTGCTCGGCGGCGTGTTGTTTGCCCAGTCCTATTTTGATCGCGACACGCCGGTCGAACGCAAGATCCGCAAACTCGCCGACCAGATCTACCGCCGCGTGGACTGGACCTGGATGCGCGCGCGGCCGCCGCTGGTGACGATGGGGTGGCGACCGGAAAGCGGCCTCGGCAAATCCGACTGGGAGGGTTACGACGAGGCGATGCTGCTGTACGTGCTGGCGCTGGGCTCGCCGACGCATGCGCTGAAACCGGGTGCGTGGAAAGCCTGGACGAGTACCTACTCGCGCACATGGGGCGAGTTCCAGGGCTACCGGTTTCTCAACTTCGGGCCCTTGTTCGGCCACCAGTACAGTCAGGCGTGGATCGACTTTCGCGGCATCAAGGATGCGTGGATGCGGCGTCACGACTCGACTTATTTTGCCAACAGCCGTTGCGCGGCCCGTGCGCAGCGTGCCTATGCCATCGCCAATCCGAATGGCTGGAGCGGATACGGCGCCAAGCTGTGGGGGCTGACCGCCAGCAATGGTCCCGGCAATTTCCAGTTTTCCGCGGCATCCGGGCAGGGCATCTTTTTCGGTTACACGGCGCGCGGCGCCGGCCTCGGTCATATCCGCGACGACGGCACCATCGCGCCCACCGCGGCCGCGGCCTCGATCGCATTCGCGCCGCGCATCGCCGTCGGTGCCATCGAGCACATGCTCAAGCACTACGGCAAGATCATCTACGGCAAGTACGGCTTTTATGACGCCTTCAACCTCAGCTTCGATTACCCCAAGGTCAAGCCCCGCAGTGGTCGTGTGGTGCTGGGCTTCGGCTGGGTGGACAATGAGTATCTCGGCATCGATCAGGGCCCGATCCTGTTGATGCTGGAAAACTATCGCAGCGGTCTGGTGTGGAACGTGATGCGACGCAATCCCTACATCCGCCGGGGTCTGGAACGTGCCGGCTTCACCGGTGGCTGGCTCGAAGCCGACCCCGACGACGAGGCATCGGCGACGCCATGAATGGCCGCCGCGCCGCGTGCTGGCTGCTGCTTGCCGTGGTGGCGCTGGTGGCCGGTTGTGGCAATGGCAGCACCGGCAAGACCGTCATCACGTTCTGGACCATGGGCGCCGAAGGTCAGGCGGTGCGACAGCTGATTCCGGCGTTCGAGAAAGCGCACCCTGACATTCGCGTCGACGTGCAGACATTGCCATGGACCGGTGCGCACCAGAAACTGCTGACCGCGATCGCTGGCGGGAGCACGCCGGACCTGTGCCAGCTCGGCAACACCTGGTTGCCCGAGTTGACCATGCTCGGCGCGCTCGCGCCGCTGGACAGGCGGGTGGCGGCTTCCAACGTCATCGAGCCGCGCGATTACTTTGCCGGCATCTGGCACACCAACGTCGTCGACGGCACCTTGTACGGCATCCCGTGGTACGTCGATACGCGACTGCTGTTCTACCGCAAGGATATCCTGGCCCGTGCCGGCTTCGATCATCCACCGCGCACATGGGTCGAGTGGGCGCGTCAGCTGGCGGCGGTGAAAAAAATGGTCGGACCGGATCGCTATGCCGTGCTGCTGCCGACCAACGAGTTCGAGCAACTGGAGTCGTTCGGCTTGCAGCAGAAGCAGCCGATGTTGCGCGACGGGGGTCGCTACGGCAATTTCCAGACACCCGGTTTCAAGCATGCGCTGCGTTTTTACGCGCAGATGTTCCGAAAAGGCTGGGCGCCGGCGGTGGCCAATACCGAGGTGGCCAACGTGTGGACCGAGTTCGCGCGTGGCTATTACAGTTTCTACGTGACCGGACCGTGGAGCATCGAGCAATTCAAGGCGCGCATGCCGACCGGGCTGGAGCACGCCTGGGGCACGGCGCCGTTGCCGAGTCCGGATGGCTCCGGTGGCGGGCTGGCCGGGGGCGCCAGTCTGGTGATCTTCAAGGACTCGAAACACAAACGCGCGGCGTGGCAGCTGATCGAGTACTTGTCACGCCCCGACGTGCAACGCCGGTTCCACGCCATTGCCGGCGACATGCCGCCACGACGCGCGTCGTGGGAACACTCGCAACTGGCCAGTGACCCGCGTGCGCAGGCGTTCCGCAAACAGCTCGAACACGTCGAGCCAGTCCCCAAGGTGCCGGAGTGGCAGCAGATCGCCAAGCAGCTGCGCATCGTCGGCGCGCAGCTGGCCAATGGCAAGCTGACGGTCGATCAGGCGGCGGAGGAACTCGATCAACGCGCGGATCGCATTCTGGCCAAGCGGCGCTGGGTGCTGGCGCGGGACGCAACGCCATGATGACCTTCATCGTACCCGTAGGTCGGGTTGGCTTTATCAACCCGACATTATCGGCATGTCATGAATGTCGGGTTACGGCCTGCGGCCTGACCCGACCTACGCAAGTGAGGGTGTGCCGATGAGACGCCACTGGGCGGCCTGGTTGTTCCTCGCCCCGGCGCTGATCGTGCTGGCGGTGTTCTTCCTGATTCCGGTGCTGGCGGCACTGGGGCTCAGCCTGACCGATTACGACATCTACGCGCTGGCCGATATCGACAACCTGCGCTTCGTCGGGCTGGGCAATTACTGGGCGCTGCTGCATCGGCCGCTGTTCTGGTCGGCGCTGTGGCACACGGTGTACTTCGTGATCGTCGGGGTGCCGCTGTCGATGCTGGTGTCGCTGGGCGCGGCCTTGCTGCTGAACTCGAAACTGGCGCGCGCCAAGCCGTTTTTCCGCACCGCGTTGTTCGCGCCGGTGGTGACCACGGTGGTGGCGGTGGCGGTGATTTGGCGCTATCTGTTCCAGACGCGTTTCGGGCTGGTCAACTACGTGCTCGACGCGATCGGGCTGGACCCGGTCAATTGGCTGGGCGACCCGGACTGGGCGATGCCGACGATCATCTTGTTCGCGGTGTGGAAAAACTTCGGCTACAACATGATCATTTTCCTGGCCGGCCTGCAGGCGATTCCCGGGAACCTCTACGAGGCCGCGCGCATCGACGGTGCGTCGGCGTGGCGGCAGCTCGTGCACATCACCTTGCCGATGCTGGGGCCGATCATGTTGCTGGTCGGCATCCTGACCATGTCCGGTTACTTCCAGCTGTTCGCCGAGCCCTACGTGATGACCAAGGGCGGGCCGCTGCAAAGCACCGTCAGTGTGCTGTACCTGATGTACAACGACGGCTTCAAGTGGTTCAACCTGGGCCTGGCCTCGGCAGTCGCATTCATGCTGTTCGTGGTGATGTTCGGTACCACGGTCGGGATGTGGGCGCTGGCCAGATGGCGGGGGCACACGACATGACTCCACGCCTGGCCAGGGTCATGGTCAACGCCTGCCTGATCGGCCTGGCCGTGGTGGCGTTGTTCCCGCTGGCGTGGATGGCGTCGGTGTCGTTCATGCAAAGTGGTGCGACCAGCAGCCTGCCGCCACCACTGTTGCCGACCGACCCGACGTTGGGCAATTACCAGCGCCTGTTCGCGCTCAACGGCATGGGGCGGTATCTGGCCAACAGTTTCATCGTCGCCGGCGGCATCACGCTGGTGTCCTTGCTGTTCAACCTGATGGCCGGCTACGCGTTCGCCAAGCTGCGCTTTCGCGGTCGCGAGCGCCTGTTCCGGTGGCTGATCGGCGCGCTGGTGATTCCCATGCAGGTGACCATGATGCCGTTGTTCCTGATGCTCAGGGACATGGGGCTGGTCAACACCTACATCGGCGTGATGCTGCCGATGTTCGCCACCGTGTTCGGCATTTTCCTGGTGCGCGAGTACACGCGCACGGTGCCGGACGAGCTGCTGGAGGCGGCGCGCATCGATGGCGCCAGCGAGTGGCGCATCTTCGTGCAGATCGTGCTGCCGTTGCTCAAGCCGATCATCGTGACGCTGGCCATCTTCACGTTTCTGGCTGCGTGGAACGATTTCATGTGGCCGCTGATCGTGCTGACCGGACAGGAGCATTACACCCTGCCGGTGGCGTTGGCGGCGATGTCGCGCGAGCACGTGCAGGACAGCGAGCTGATGATGGCCGGCGCGGTGGTCACGACGGTACCGGTGCTGGTGCTGTTCCTGGCCCTGCAGCGTTATTACATGCAAGGGCTGTTGCTGGGCAGCGTCAAGGGTTGAGGCCGCCGATCGTCACAGGATCATGGCCGGCAATTCCAGCGCGTCCAGCAACGGCCCGCCGGTTTCGACCACCGCACTGGCGGCAGCGCCGAGCAGACCGGCATGCGGGTGGGTGATGACGATGGTCGGGACCTTGCTCATGGTCGAGGCCATGCGGCCCTTGTCTTCAAAGCGTTGACGGAACGGGGCGCGGCGCAGCCATGGCACCAGCAGTGGCGACAGGCCGCCGGCCAGGAACACGCCGTCCCAGCCACCGTGGCACAGGGCGGCATCGCCGGCCACGGCGCCGAAGATGGCGCAGAAATGCTCCACCGCACGCACGCACAGGATGTCGTTCTCCTGCAGCGCGCGTCGGGTGATCTGTTCCGGTTCGAGCGACTCGGCCGTCATGCCTTCGATGACGGCCAGCGCTTCGTACAAATTGACCAAGCCGTTGCCGCTGACCAGGCGCTCGTTGGAGACGCGGCCAAAACGTTCGGACAGCACCTTGAGGATCTCGATTTCCTCGGGCGTGTCGGGGGCGAAGCCGCAGTGTCCGCCCTCGGTCTGCATGGGATGGAAATGGTTGTCGCGCAACAGCAGCGCGCCCACGCCAAGACCGGTGCCGGGCCCGACCACGGTGAAGGTCTGCGGATCGCGCCGACCGATCATCGGTGCCGACGGCGTGCCGATTTCGCGAACATCACCGGCTCCGAGCAACGGCAGGCACATGCTTTGCGCAGCGAAATCGTTGATCAGGGTGACCGCGTTGAGGCCGAGGACCTGACGGATGTTGTCGGCCTCGATGCGCCACGGACTGTTGGTGGCATGCACGCGACCTTGTTCGACGTGGCCGGCAATGGCCAGCACCGCGCGCCGCGGCTTGGCGTCGACTTCTTGCAGGTATTGCCTGGCGGCATCGACCAGCGACGGAAAGTCGGCAACGCGGTAGCGACGAATGCTGTCTTCTTGCAATGGCGGGCGAACACTCGTGTCGGCCAGTGCGAAGCGTGCGTTGGTGCCGCCGATGTCGGCGATCAGGACCAGCGGGTGGGAGGCAGCATTCATGGGCAAGTCATGGGTCGATGGATGAGTATGGGCAGCATGGAGTCACCCAGTGTACGCGATTGCGTTAACGTTAATTCGAACCGTCATGCCGATGTGATCATAAGGCCTTGGCCAGGGCGTTACCTTGACTGGCGATGACCTTTGCATAGAAATCCGCGCTGGCCTTGCGCGTGCGTTTCTGTGTGGCGAAATCCACATGCAGCAGGCCGAAGCGGCGCGAGTAGCCGAGGGACCATTCCAGATTGTCCAGCAATGACCACGCGTAGTAGCCGCGCAAGTCCACGCCGGCGTCGATCGCGTCGTGCGCGGCGCACAGGTGCGCATGCAGGTAACGCACGCGCAGCGGATCGGGCTGGGGCTCGCTGGCGGCGACGGGCGGGTCGTAGAACGCCGCGCCGTTTTCGGTGATGTACAGCGGCAGGCGACCGCAGGTGTCGCTGACCCAGGTCAGCGTGTCGACGAGGCCCTGCGGAAACACTTCCCAGTCGGTCTCGGTGTAAGTCGCTTGCGGCTGCGGAACGCTGGAGGCGCGCAGTGGATACTGCGCGGGGTCGTCGCGCGTGACGCTGCGGGTGTAGTAGTTCACGCCGAGGAAATCGATTGGCTGGCGGATC
>DASSKC010000088.1:0-20982 GCA_035690885.1 Oleiagrimonas sp.
ACCGAGCCGGTGGTGCGGGTAACCGTGGAGGCCGCCGATGCCGATGAAGTGCGGGACGTGGTGCAAACCCTGGCCGACGTCGTAAAATCGGGGCACTCACGCTCGTGAGCCTGTGACCCAGGACGCCATGGAACGGCCCGACGTGTACCGCCCCGCGGTACCGACTGCGTACCGCAACGTCAACCTGGAGATTCGCCATGCAGCACGTTCCCACCCTCGACATGCGCCGCTTCGACACCGACCGCGAGGCCTTCGTGGCCGAGCTGGGTGCGGCTTACCGCCAGTTCGGTTTTTGCTGCATCAGCCATCACGGCGTGTCACGAGAGCTGATCGACAGCGCCTACGTTGCGTTTGAGCGCTTTTTCGCGTTGCCCGCCGAAACCAAGATGGCCTATCACCTGAAGGGGACGGGCGGCGCGCGCGGTTACACGCCGTTCAAGGTGGAAACAGCCAAGGACAGCGACTATCCGGATCTCAAGGAGTTTTGGCACATCGGTCGCGAACTGCCGCCGGACTCCAGATATGCCGATGACATGGCGGCCAATGTCTGGCCCGCCGAGGTGCCGGATTTCCGGCGCGCCGGGCAGGGCCTGTACGCGGCGCTCGACCAGCTTGGCGGTCGTCTGTTGCGCGCGCTGGCCTTGCACATTGCGTTGCCGGAAGACTGGTTCGAGGACAAGATCGACAGCGGCAACTCGATCCTGCGTCCCATCCACTATCCGCCGATCGAACACGGTGACGTGCCCAATGTGCGTGCCGGCGCGCACGAGGACATCAACCTGATCACGCTGCTGGTGGGCGCCAGCGATGCCGGCCTTGAGGTCAAGACGCACGACGGTCACTGGCTGCCCATCACCACCGAAGGCGACGCCATCGTGGTGAACATCGGCGACATGTTGCAGCGTCTGACCAATCGCGTGTACCCGTCGACCACCCATCGCGTGGTCAATCCATCGGGCGAAGCGGCGCGCAAGGCACGTTATTCGGTGCCGTTTTTCCTGCATCCCAATCCGGACATGGTGCTTGATCCGTTGCCGCAGTGCGTCAGCGACGCCAATCCGCGGCACTACGAAGGTACGCTCACCGCACACGAGTACCTGCAACAGCGCCTGCGCGAAATCGGCTTGATCTGACGGATCGACGTTTGTGGCGCGCGTCAAGAGTGCAATTGCGCGGCATGGCAGCTATCCTTTGCGGCCTTTGTTCAGCCATGGGCCGCGACCATGCGCAGGAAACTCATTGCCGGAAACTGGAAGATGCACGGATCGCGCGCGATGGCGGGCGATCTGGTCGATGCCATTGCCGGCGACATGCCCGATGGTGTCGACGTGGTCGTGTTTCCGCCATTCCCGTATCTGGGTGAGCTGATTGCGCGGCACGGCGAGTCCCTGGGTGTGGGGGCGCAGGATGTGAGTGCGCACGCCGAGGCAGGGGCGTATACCGGCGAAGTGGCGGCGTCCATGCTGGCCGACGTCGGTTGCACGTGGGTGTTGACCGGGCATTCGGAACGTCGCCAATACCATGCCGAGTCCAGTCAGCAGGTTGCCGCCAAGTTCGCGGCGGCCCTGGCAGCGGGGCTGACGCCGGTATTGTGCGTGGGTGAGCTGCTCGGCGAGCGCGAAGCCGGTCAAACCGAGGACGTGATCGCCGCTCAGCTCGATGCGGTACTGGATTTGTGCGGCATCGAAAGCTTTGCAAATGTCGTGATCGGCTATGAGCCGGTATGGGCCATCGGCACCGGTCACACGGCCTCGCCGGAACAAGTTCAGCAAGTTCATGCATTCATCCGTAGCCATTTGGCCAAGCACGATGTTAAAATCCCGCTGATGACCCGGATCGTCTACGGCGGCAGCGTCAAGCCGGCCAATGCGGCCGAGCTGTTCGCGCAGCCGGATGTTGACGGGGGATTGATCGGCGGTGCCGCATTGGTGGCTGCCGATTTTCTTGCCATTTGTGCCGCGGCACGATCCTGACGTGACGTGGTGGATTGATTTATGCTCATTATCTTCAGTGTCTTGTACATCCTGATTGCCACGGCGATGATCGTGCTGATCCTGATGCAGCGCGGCGAAGGTGCCAACGCGGGCGCCAGCTTCGGTGGCGGCTCGTCCGGCACCGTGTTCGGTGCGCGCGGATCGGCCAACTTCATGAGTCGCGCCACCGGTGTCCTGGCGGGATTGTTTTTCCTGCTGAGCCTGGGCATGGGCATTTACGTCACCAACAAGGGCGTGCCCAACCAGGGGCCGGACCTCGGTGTGATGGAAGGCGTGGCGACGTCCTCGAGCAGTGCGCAAAGCGTGGCTGTTCCCGCCAAGCCGACGAGCACGACCAGCGCCACGGCCGTGCCCAAGGCTGCCCAGCCGGCAGCCGCGGCGAGCCAGTCGGATGGCAAGGCGGAGACGACTCAGGGAAGCGCCATTCCGGCGGCCACCGTGTCGACTGGAAAGGCCGACAAAGCTGACACCGGCACGACCTCGGCCGGGGACAAGCCCGATTCGTCCGGTTCGAGTAAAAACTAGAGTTTCATTGTCATTGCCCAGGTGGCGGAATTGGTAGACGCACTACCTTGAGGGGGTAGCGACCACTGGTTGTGGGGGTTCGAGTCCCCCCCTGGGCACCATACAGGCCCGTTCGCGCAGGCTTTCCCCGGCCGCGCGAATGTGACCGCTGATGCGTTCAATCGCGGAGGTTTGCCACAAGTGCTTGCCGAATACTGGCCCATACTTCTGTTCATCGCGGTCGCCGTCGGCATCGGCATCGCGCTTCTGGCCATCGGTCTCCTGATCGCGCCGAACCGCCCCGACAGCGAGAAACTTTCACCGTACGAGTGTGGTTTCGAGCCGTTCGAGGACGCTCGTCAGCGATTCGATGTGCGCTATTACCTGATCGCCATCGTGTTCATCCTGTTCGACCTGGAAGTGGCGTTCCTGTTCCCGTGGGCGGTGGTGTTCGACAAGATCGGCATCATCGCGCTGATCGAGATGGTGCTGTTCCTGGCGCTGCTGGTCGTCGGTTTTGCCTACATCTGGAAAAAGGGAGCGCTGGAATGGGAGTGATATCAACCATTGACCGGGTGATGCACAACCCGGAGCCGCTGAACCTCGTTGACGACATCCTGCGGCCAGCTGGCGACAATCCGGTGGCGCAGCGTGGCTTTGCGACCACCAGCATCGATGCCTTGATGAACTGGGCACGCACCGGTTCCATGTGGCCGATGACATTCGGTCTGGCGTGCTGCGCGGTGGAAATGATGCATTCCGGCGCCGCGCGCCTGGATCTGGACCGTTACGGCGTCGTGTTTCGTCCCAGCCCGCGCCAGAGCGACGTGATGATCGTCGCCGGTACCCTGGTCAACAAGATGGCTCCGGCGCTGCGCAAGGTCTATGACCAGATGCCCGAGCCCAAGTGGGTGATTTCCATGGGCAGCTGCGCCAATGGCGGCGGGTATTACCACTATTCATACTCCGTGGTGCGCGGCTGCGACCGCGTGGTGCCGGTGGACATCTACGTGCCGGGCTGCCCGCCCACGGCCGAAGCCTTGATCCACGGCATCCTGCAGTTGCAGAAAAAGATCCGCCGTACCCACACCATCGCGCGTTCGCCCTCGCCGCTGGACAAGGTCGGTGGCAAACATGACTGAGCAACAAGAAGACACCCGCCTGGCCGGGCAGTTGCGGGCGCGTTTTGGCGACAAGCTCAAACGCGTGATCTGCGAGCGCGGCGAAACCACCATTGAAGTGACGCCGGCGAACCTGATCGAGATTGCCACCGCTCTGCGTGACGAGGCCGAATTCCGTTTTGCTTCGTTCATCGACATCTGCGGTGTCGATTACCTGAGCTATGGCCAGGTCGAATGGGACACCGACGATGTGACTGCCACCGGCTTTTCGCGCGGTGTGGAAGGCCAGTCGGCCGGTCGTTTCGACTGGGAAGAGCGGCCGGACCAGACCGTGACGACGGATTTCGAGCACCGTTTTGCGTCGGTCATGCACTTGCTGTCGCTTGAACACAATATGCGTTTGCGCGTGCGCGTGTTCTGCGAGGATGATCATTTTCCCGTCGTGCCGTCGGTCACGTCGCTGTGGACCGGAGCCAACTGGTTCGAGCGCGAGTCGTTCGACCTGTTCGGCATCATCTATGACGGACATCCGGATTTGCGCCGCATCCTGACCGATTACGGCTTTGTCGGTCATCCGTTCCGCAAGGATTTCCCGCTGATCGGCAACGTCGAGGTCCGTTACGACCCCGAGGCCGGGCGCGTGATTTACGAACCGGTGTCTTCGGTCGAACCCCGGGTGCTGGTCCCGCGCGTCATTCGCGACGACTCCGACCTGCTTCAAGCGCAGGCCGAAGCCGCCGATCACTGGCAGGAGAACTGATATGCCAGCTCAGGAAATCCGCAATTATTCGATGAACTTCGGTCCGCAGCATCCGGCCGCGCACGGTGTGCTGCGCCTGATCCTGGAGATGGATGGCGAGACCGTGGTCAAGTGCGACCCGCACGTGGGCCTGCTGCACCGTGGCACCGAGAAGCTGGCCGAATCCAAGCCGTTCAATCAGTCGATCGGATACATGGATCGCCTCGACTACGTGTCGATGATGTGCAACGAGCACGGTTACGTGCGTGCCATCGAGAACCTGCTCGGCATCGAGGTGCCGCAGCGTGCGCAATACATCCGCACCATGTTCGACGAGATCACGCGCATCCTCAATCATCTGATGTGGATCGGTTCGAACGCGCTCGATCTGGGTGCCATGGCGGTGTTCCTGTACGCCTTTCGCGAGCGCGAAATCCTCATGGATACCTATGAGGCGGTGTCCGGTTCGCGCATGCATGCGACCTACTACCGGCCGGGCGGCGTGTACCGCGATCTGCCGGATGTCATGCCCAGGTATCAGGAGTCGCGCTGGCACAAGGGCAAGGACCTGGAGCAATTCAACTCCTGGCGCGAGGGTTCGCTGCTCGACTACATCGATGCCTTCACCGACTACTTCCCGGGCAAGGTCGACGAGTATGAAGAGTTGCTCACCGACAACCGCATCTGGAAGCAGCGTACCGTCGACATCGGCATCGTCAGCCCCGAGCAGGCGCTGAGCTGGGGCATGAGCGGCCCGATGCTGCGCGGCTCGGGCATTGCCTGGGATCTGCGCAAGAAGCAACCGTATGCGGCCTACGCCGACATGGACTTCGACATCCCGCTGGGCAAGACCGGCGACTGCTATGACCGCTATCTGGTGCGTGTCGAGGAAATGCGTCAGTCCAACCGCATCATCAAGCAGTGCGTGGACTGGTTGCGTGCCGATACCACCGGGTTCTCCATCGCACAGAATTACAAGGTTGCGCCGCCGCGCCGTGCCGAGATGAAAAACAGCATGGAAGCGCTGATTCATCACTTCAAGCTGTTCACCGAAGGCTACTGCGTGCCCGCCGGCGAGACCTACGCCGCGGTCGAGGCACCCAAGGGCGAATTCGGCGTGTACATGATTTCCGACGGCGCCAACAAGCCGTTCCGGTGCAAGGTGCGCGCGCCCGGTTTTGCCCATCTTTCCTCGATGGATGCCATCGCTTCCGGTCACATGCTGCCTGACGTGGTGGCCATGATCGGTACTTACGACCTCGTGTTTGGCGAAGTCGACCGCTGAGGATCACGAAACATGCGAGCCACAGGCAATTTCGACCAGGTGAAAGACGTCGACCCGATGGTCGCGCTCACCAACGAGACGCGCCAGCATATCGACCACTGGGCGGCCAAGTTTCCGGCTGACCGCAAGCGCTCGGCGCTGATCCAGAGTCTGCATGCGGCGCAGGAACAAAACGATGGTTATCTCACCGACAAGCTGATCGCGGCGGTGGCCAAATACCTGGACCTGCCGGCGACGTGGGCCTATGAGGTAGCCAGTTTCTACTCGATGTTTTCGCTCGAGCCGGTGGGCCGCCACGACGTGGCCGTGTGCACCAACATTTCGTGCTGGCTCAACGGTGCCGAGGACATGGTCAGCCATTGCGAAAAGAAGCTTGGCATCAAGCTTGGCGAAAGCACCAGCGATGGGCGCGTGTATCTCAAGCGCGAGGAAGAGTGTCTGGCCGGCTGCTGCGGCGCGCCGATGATGGTGGTCGATGGCCACTACCACGAGAAGCTGACGCCCGAAAAGATCGATCAGATCCTCGACGAACTCAAATAACACCCTTGTAGGAGCGGCGGAAGCCGCGACCGGCTGAATCATCAGGCAACCGCGGCCGCCGCCGCTCCTACATGCAAAGAGCACAACTGCCATGGCATACGGTCCCGAACCCAAACCGCATCAGGTCGTCTACACCACGCTGCACTTCGACAAGCCGTGGGCGCTCGAGAGCTATCTCGAGACGGGCGGCTATGAAGCGTGGAAAAAGATCCTGGCCGAAAAGCCGGATCCGGCTTCGATCGTCGACACGGTCAAGGCCAGCGGTCTGCGCGGGCGTGGCGGCGCCGGTTTTCCGACTGGACTGAAGTGGTCGTTCATGCCCAAGGGCGACATGCAGAAGTACATCCTGTGCAACTCGGACGAATCCGAGCCGGGCACCTGCAAGGATCGCGACATCCTGCGTTACAACCCGCACGCGGTCATCGAGGGCATGGCGATTGCCTGCTATGCCACCGGCTCGACCGTGGCCTACAACTACCTGCGTGGCGAGTTCCACCACGAACCGTTCGAGCATCTGGAAGAAGCGCTGCACGAAGCCTACGAAGCTGGCCTGCTGGGCAAGAACATCAAAGACTCGGGCATCGACGTTGACATCCACAACGCACTCGGCGCCGGCGCCTACATCTGCGGGGAGGAGACCGCGTTGATGGAGTCGCTGGAGGGCAAGAAGGGCCAGCCGCGCTTCAAGCCGCCGTTCCCCGCCAACTTCGGCCTGTACGGCAAGCCCAGCACCATCAACAACACCGAGACCTACGCCTCGGTGCCGGCGATCCTGCGCATGGGTGCCGAAGCATTTCTCGATATCGGCAAACCCAACAATGGTGGCCCGAAGATCTTCTCGGTGTCCGGCCACGTCAACAATCCGGGCAATTTCGAGATCCCCCTGGGCACGCCGTTCAAGGATCTGCTGGAAATGGCCGGCGGCGTGCGCAACGGCAACAAGCTCAAGGCGGTGATTCCCGGCGGCTCGTCTATGAAGGTGCTGCCGGCCGAGAAAATGCTCGAATGCACGATGGACTACGACAGCCTGCAGAAAGCCGGCTCGGGCCTCGGCTCCGGCGCGGTCATCGTGATGGACGAGACCACCTGCATGGTCAAGGCCTGCGAGCGCATTTCGCAGTTCTATTTCGCCGAGTCCTGCGGCCAGTGCACGCCATGCCGCGAAGGTACGGGCTGGATGAATCGCGTGCTCAAACGCATCATCGCGGGGCAGGGCCAGGAAGACGACCTGCATCGCCTCAAGGCCGTTGCGGGCCAGATCGAAGGCCACACCATCTGCGCCTTCGGTGAGGCCGCCGCATGGCCGGTGCAGGCGTTCCTGGCCAATTACTGGGACGAGTTCGAGTACTACATCAAGCACGGCCATTCCATGGTTGACGACAAAGTGGAGGCCGCAGCATGAGCGCGCAGCCCGAACACAAAGACGAGAACCTGGTCGACATCGAGATCGACGGCAAGGCTCTCAAGGCGCCCAAGGGCTCCATGATCATCCAGGCCGCGGACAAGGTCGGGATTTCCATTCCGCGTTTCTGCTATCACGACAAGTTGACCATCGCCGCCAACTGCCGCATGTGCCTGGTGGAAGTGGAGATGAATGGCAAGCCCATGCCCAAGCCGCAGCCGGCGTGTTCCACGCCGGTCGGCGATGGCATGAAGATTGCCACGCAATCGGGTGGTGCGCTCAAGGCGCAGCGCAACGTAATGGAGTTCCTGCTGATCAACCATCCACTGGACTGCCCGGTGTGCGATCAGGGTGGCGAGTGCGAGTTGCAGGACGTGGCGCTCGGTTACGGCCGTGGCGTGTCGCGTTTCACCGAGCGCAAGCGCGCCGTGGCCGACGAAAACATCGGCCCGCTGGTGGCGACGGAGATGACGCGCTGCATCCATTGCACGCGCTGCGTCCGTTTCATGAGCGAGATCGCCGGCACCAACGAACTCGGCGGCATGAGCCGCGGCGAGAATCTGGTCATCGGCACCTACATCGGCAAGTCCATCGAGAGCGAGCTCAGCGGCAACATCATCGATGTGTGTCCGGTGGGCGCCTTGACCAGCAAGCCGTTCCAGTTCCGCGCGCGTGCCTGGGAGTTGATCGCCAAGCCGTCGATCGGTTACCACGACGCGCTCGGTTCCAATCTGTGGTTGCATACGCGCCGCGGCGAGATCCTGCGCACCGTGCCGCGCGACAACGAAGCCATCAACGAGTGCTGGCTGTCCGATCGTGATCGTTACAGCCACGAGGGCATGTACGCGGACGACCGCGTGCTTGCGCCGCGCGTCAAGCGTGACGGCCACTGGCAGGAAGTCGACTGGGACGAAGGCATTGATGCCGCCGTCGCCATCGTGAAGGGCGTATCCGGTGACGACCTTGGGGTGCTGGTGCATCCGGCCACGTCCAACGAAGAGGGCGCGCTGCTCAAGCGTCTGGCCAAGGGCCTGGGTTCGCCACACATCGATCATCGTCTGCGTCATCGTGATTTTGCCGATCGGCCGGTTGCGCGCGCTTTCGGCATGCCGGTCGCTCAGTTCGACAAGGTTGACGCGGCACTGATCGTCGGCAGCGACACGCGCAGCGAAATGCCGCTGTTGCATCAGCGCTTGCGTCAAGCCTGCCGGGGCGTGCGCAAGCATGCCGGGCCGGCCAACCGCACCCGTTTCGACGTGACGCTTCCGCAAGGCGCGGCGCTGTATGTACTCAATCCGGCGCATTTCAGTTTCAACTACGACCTCGCGGGCGAAACCGTGGTGGCGCCGCAGAAGCTGGTCGACGAAACCCTGGCACTTGCCGCTGCCGCCGCCGAATTGACCGACGCCAAGGCGACCGCCGAGGGTGCACTGGGTGACGCCGTGAAGTCCGCCAACGCCAGCGATTCGGCGCGTGCCACCGTCAAGGCGCTACACGATGCCGAGTCCGCGGTCGTGCTGCTTGGTGAAGTGGCCGTGCTGCACCCGCAGGCTTCGTGGCTGCGCGCGGCGACGCGTTTTGTTGCCGAAGCCACCGGAAGCGCGTTTGCCGAAATTCCGGTCGGCGCCAATGCCGTGGGTCTGGCACGCGAAGACGTGTTGCCCGAGTCCGGTGGCCTGGACGCGCGCGCGATGCTGGAGCAGCCGCGCAAGGCCTGCGTGCTCTACGGCGCCGAGGCGCCACACGATTTCGCCGACGGCGCACAGGCACTGGCTGCACTGAAGGCCGCCGACAAGGTGGTCGCCTTCGCCGCGTTTGCATCACCATCGTTGCTGGAAGTGGCCGACGTCATTCTGCCGCTCGCCTTGATGCCCGAGACCGATGCAACCCTGGTCAATGTCGATGGCGTCGCACAGCAACAGACGGCCGGCGCCCGCGCCCCCGGAGAAGCGCGTTCGGGTTGGAAAATCCTGCGTGCACTTGGCGGTGCATTGGGCGTGGACGGCTTCACCTTCACCAATCTGGTCACGCTGCACGAGTCGATGTCGAGTGCCGATGATCGTGCGCCGGACGCCGGTCTTGCCGAGCGCCCCGCACCCGGCAGCGAAGGCCTGGTGCGCTTGTCGACCATTCCCATCTACCGTGGCGATGCCGTGCTGCGCCGGGCCGGTGCGCTCAATCAGCATCCACTCAATCGTGGCCCGGCCGCGCGCGTTTGTGCCGCCGATGCCGAGCGCCTGGGGCTGAGCGAAGGCGACACGGTGAAGGTCGGTGAGACCTCGTTGCCCGTGGTCGTTGACGCGGACGTGGCGCCGGGCAGTGTCTGGATCGAGGCTGCGTACGACGACACCGCCACGCTGCCGCCCTACGGTGCAACCATTCAAGTGAGCAAGGCGTAACTCATGGCCGAGCAGCTGTTTCATCACCTTCTCATTCCGATCCTGCTGATCCTGGCCATCGCGGTGCCAGTGATCCTGGCCGTGGCGTTCTTCGTGTGGTGGGAGCGCAAGGTCATCGGCTGGATGCACGTGCGCATGGGGCCGAACAAGATCGGTCCGCTGGGTCTGTTGCAGACCTTCGCCGACGTGTTCAAGCTTTTGTTCAAGGAAGTGTTGATTCCGACGGAAGCCAACAAGGCCTTGTTCCTGCTCGCGCCGTTGCTTGGTCTGGTGCCGGCATTTGCGGCCTGGGCGGTGATCCCGTTCGATCAGGGACTGGTGCTGGCCGATGTCAATGCCGGCATTCTTTACCTGCTGGCGATGAGCTCGCTGGGTGTGTACGGCATCATCCTGGCCGGTTGGGCGTCCAACTCGCGCTACGCGCTGCTCGGTGCGATGCGCTCGGCCGCGCAGGTGATCTCCTACGAACTGGCGATGGGCCTGTGCCTGGTGTGCGTGCTGGTGCTGGCCGGTAGCTTGAACCTCACCGACATCGTGAACGCGCAGGCCGGTCACAAGGGCATCTTCGACTGGTTCATGTGGCCGCTGCTGCCGGTGTTCGTCGTCTACTTCATCTCGGGCGTGGCCGAAACCAACCGCGCGCCGTTCGACGTGGCCGAAGGCGAATCGGAAATCGTGGCCGGCTTCCATGTGGAATATTCGGGCTCGGCGTTCGCGCTGTTCTTCCTGGCCGAATACGCCAACATGATCCTGGTCAGCTTCCTGGCGGCGATCCTGTTCTGCGGCGGCTGGCTGAGTCCGTTGCCGGAAGTCGTGCCAGTGCTGGGCCACGCCAGCATCCTGTGGCTGTTTGCCAAGGTATTCGTGTTCGCCACCTTGTTCCTGTGGTTCCGTGCCACCTTCCCGCGCTATCGCTACGACCAGATCATGCGCCTGGGCTGGAAGGTGTTCATTCCCATCGGCATCGTCTGGGTGCTCGTGGCCGGCTGCATGAAGTACTACGGCCTGGTCCATGTCGGCACGGGAGGCTAAGGAAAAATCCATGTCCCGCGTTACCAACTATTTCAAGAGCCTGCTGCTCATCGAACTGCTCAAGGGCATGGCGGTGACGTTTCGGTACCTGTTCAGTCCGAAATACACCATGCGCTATCCGATGGAGCACATCCCCAAGTCCAACCGCTTCCGCGGGCTGCATGCGCTACGCCGCTACGCCAACGGCGAGGAACGCTGCATCGCGTGCAAGCTGTGCGAGGCGGTGTGCCCGGCACTGGCGATCACCATCGATTCGGCCCCGCGCGCCAGCGATGGCCAGCGCCGCACTACGCGCTATGACATCGACCTGTTCAAGTGCATCTACTGCGGTTTCTGCGAAGAAAGCTGCCCGGTGGACTCGATCGTCGAGACGCACATCCACGAATACCACTTCGAGCATCGCGGCGAAAACGTGGTGACCAAGCCGCAGCTGCTGGCCATCGGCGACCGCTTCGAGGCGGATATCGCGGCGGCCCGCGCCCAAGACGCGGCCTATCGCTAAGGGACACTAACGATGATCGATCCGTCTTTGTTCCAACTTATCTGCTTCTACGCGTTCGCCGCGGTGACCGTGGTGGCGGCGCTGTCGGTGGTGACCTTGCGCAACTCGGTGCATGCCGTGCTGGCGCTGGTGCTCACCTTCTTCAGCACCGCCTGCGTGTGGATGCTGGCCGAGGCCGAGTTTCTTGCCATCGCCCTGATCGTAGTCTACGTCGGCGCGGTGATGGTGCTGTTCCTGTTCGTGGTGATGATGCTGGACATCGACCAGGAGAAACTGCGCGAGGGCTTCGTGAAGTTCCTGCCGGTCGGCCTGATCGTGGCGGTGGTGATGCTGCTGGAAATGCTCGGCCTGATCGGCGTGCGCGTGATGCATGCGCAGACCATGGGCGACAATCCCGCCACCGCCGCCGGCATGTCCAACACGCAATGGCTGGGCATGGCGCTGTATACGCAGTACCTGCTGCCGTTCGAAATCGCCGCGCTGATCCTTACCGTGGGTGTGATCGCCGCGGTCGCGCTGACGCTGCGCCATCGCGTTGGCACGCGCAAGCAGCAGATCAGCGAACAGGTGGCGGTCAAGGCGCGCGATCGCGTGCGCATCATCAAGATGGCGGCGGAACGCCCGGTCGACAACACCTCCGCGCCGGCCCAGGAGTCCAAGCCATGATTACGCTTTCGCATTACATCGTGCTGGGCGCGATCCTGTTCTGCATCTCGGTGGCGGGCCTGTTCATCAATCGCAAGAACGTGATCGTGCTGCTGATGGCGATCGAGCTGATGCTGCTGGCCGTCAACATCAACTTCGTGGCCTTCTCCCGCTTCAGCCACGACGTGGCGGGGCAGGTCTTCGTGTTCTTCATCCTCACCGTGGCCGCGGCGGAATCCGCGATCGGCCTGGCGATCCTGGTGCTGCTGTTCCGTAACCGCAGCACGGTCAACGTCGCCGAAATTGACAGCATGAAGGGCTAAGCATCATGGAACTCTCTTCCTCCATCCTGTTGACCATTGCGCTCGCGCCGCTGGTCGGCTGCCTGTTCGCCGGCTTCCTCGGGAAGCAGATCGGCCGCGCCGGCGCGCACAGCATCACCATCCTGGGCCTGCTGGTGTCCTGCGGCCTGTCGTTTTACGTGCTCTACCAGATCGCCTTCGCCGGCGCGCCGGTCTACAACCACAACCTCTACACCTGGTTCGAGATCGGCAAGTACACCGCCAGCGTGGGCTTCCTCATCGATCGCCTCACCGCGATGATGATGGTAGTGGTCACCTTCGTGTCGCTGCTGGTGCATGTGTACACCATCGGCTACATGGCCGATGACCCGGGCTACCAGCGCTTCTTCAGCTACATCTCGCTGTTCACCTTCTCGATGTTGATGCTCGTGATGAGCAACAACTTCCTGCAGCTGTTCTTCGGCTGGGAAGCAGTGGGCCTGGTGTCGTACCTGTTGATCGGCTTCTGGTTCAAGCGCCCGACGGCGATCTTCGCCAACCTCAAGGCGTTCGTGGTCAACCGCGTGGGCGACTTCGGCTTCCTGCTGGGCATTTCGGCGGTGCTGTTCTTCCTCGGCACGCTGGACTACGCCACTGCCTTCAGTGCGGCGCCGACGCTGGTCGGCAAGACCCTCACGCTCACCCAGAACGTCCACTGGGATGCGGCCACGGTGATCTGCATCCTGCTGTTCATCGGCGCGATGGGTAAATCCGCGCAGGTGCCGCTGCACGTGTGGCTGCCCGATTCGATGGAAGGTCCCACCCCGATCTCCGCATTGATCCACGCGGCGACGATGGTGACCGCCGGCATCTTCATGGTGGCGCGTATGTCGCCGCTGTACGAGCTTTCGGAAACCGCGCTGAGCGTGGTGCTGGTGATCGGTGCCACCGGTGCGCTGTTCACCGGCCTGATCGGCATCGTGCAGAACGACATCAAGCGCGTGGTGGCGTATTCCACGCTGTCGCAGCTGGGCTACATGACCGTTGCGCTGGGCGTGTCGGCCTATGCCGGCGCGGTGTTCCACCTGATGACGCACGCGTTCTTCAAGGCGCTGCTGTTCTTGGGCGCCGGCTCGGTGATCATCGCCATGCATCACGAGCAGGACATGCGCTACATGGGTGGCCTGCGCAAGTACATGCCGATCACCTGGATCACCATGTGGATCGGCGCGCTGGCGCTGTGCGGCGTGCCGTTCTTCTCGGGTTTCTACTCGAAAGACGCGATCATCGAGGCGGTGCACTATTCGCATCGCTGGGGTGCGGGCTACGCTTACGTCTGCGTGCTGGTGGGCGCCTTCGTCACCGCCACGTATACGTTCCGCCAGATGTACCTGACGTTCCACGGCAAGGAGCGCTTCCGCGTCGAGCATCATCACCATGATCACCACGACGCGCACGGCCATGACCAGGCCAAGGACACGCATGCGCACCACCATCCGGTGCATGCCGACGTGAGCGGCCCGCACGCGCACGCGATGACCGACGATCCGGCCAAGCACGGCGGCCATGGCGGCCACGAGCCGGGCGTGCTGGAACATGCGCCGAAGGAGTCGCCGTGGGTGGTGACGCTGCCGTTGATCCTATTGGCGATTCCGTCGCTGCTGGTCGGCGCGGCGACCGCCAAGCCGCTGCTCTACAGTGGCTGGTTCGGCAGCGCGATCCATGTCGATGAAGCCAACAACGTGCTGGGCGAGATGGCGAAGGAATTCGAAGGCTGGGCATCTGCCGGTCTGGCGGGTCTCCATCAGCCTCCGTTCTATCTGGTGCTGGCGGCTTTCGCGCTTACCACCTATATCTACCTGTTCAACCCATCGCTCGCCGGCAAGATCAAGTCCGCGCTCAAGCCGTTCTGGGTGATCCTCGACCGTAAATACTGGGTCGACGACATCTACTTCGCGATCTTCGCGCGCGGCGGCGTCAAGCTTGGCCGCATGTTCTGGAAGGGCGGCGATGCCGCCGTGATCGACGGCGTGCTGATCGACGGTTCGGCCAGCCTGGTGCAGCGCATCGCCTCGGGCGTGCGCCGCGTGCAGTCCGGTTATCTGTATCACTATGCGTTCGCGATGATCCTCGGCCTGATCCTGCTCCTGGGCGGATATTGGTTCGTCGGGCACTAAAGGGAAGAGCTCCATGTTCAATCATTTGCTCAGCCTGCTGATCTGGCTGCCCATCGTCGGCGCGGTGCCCGTGTTGCTGGCCGGCTCCGGCCGTCCCAATACGGCGCGCTGGATTGCCTTGTTGATGGCGATCCTCACCTTCGCCGTCAGCCTGTTCCTCATTCCGCAGTACCACGCTGACGTGGCCGGGATGCAGCTGGTCGAAAGCCATCTGTGGATCGAGTCGCTCAACGTGCATTACGGCCTGGGCGTCGACGGCATCTCCGTCGCGCTGATTCTCTTGACCACCTTCGTGGGCATCCTGGTGATCGTGGGCGCCTGGGAAGTGATCCAGGACAAGCCGCACCAGTACATGGCCGCCATGCTGGTGCTCGAAGGCCTGATGATCGGCGTGTTCTGCGCCACCGACGCCTTGCTGTTCTATGTGTTCTTCGAGGCGATGCTGATCCCGATGTTCATCCTCATCGGTATCTGGGGTGGTCCGCGTCGCGTCTACGCAACCCTGAAGTTCTTCATCTACACGTTCTTCGGCTCAATCTTCATGCTGGTGGGTCTGATCTACCTGTACCTGAAGGCGGGCACGTTCGACCTGCACACGCTGGCCACGCTGCCGCTCAGCATGCAAGAGCAAAGCTGGCTGTTCTTCGCCTTCCTGCTCGCCTTCGCGGTGAAAGTGCCGATGGTGCCGGTGCATACCTGGCTGCCGGATGCGCACGTGGAAGCACCCACCGGCGGTTCGGTGGTGCTGGCGGCGGTGATGCTGAAGATCGGCGGATACGGTTTCCTGCGTTTCACACTTCCGATCGTGCCGGATGCGGCGCACCACTTCGCATGGGTGGTGATCCTGCTCAGCCTGATCGCCGTGGTCTACATCGGCTATGTGGCACTGGTGCAGGAAGACATGAAGAAGCTGGTGGCGTATTCGTCCGTGGCGCACATGGGCTTCGTCACGCTGGGCGTGTTCATCGCCTTCATGCTGGTGCGCGAGCAGGGCAATACCGATGCCGCGCGGCTTGGCCTGCAGGGCGCGATGGTGCAGATGATCTCGCACGGTTTCGTTTCCGGCGCGATGTTCTCGTGCATCGGCGTGCTGTATGACCGCCTGCATACCCGCCTGATCAAGGACTACGGCGGCGTGATCAACGTGATGCCCTGGTTCGGCTTCTTCTACGTGTTCTTCGCCATGGCCAACTGCGGCCTGCCGGGCACCAGCGGTTTCGTGGGCGAATTCATGGTGATCCTGTCCAGCTTCAGCGCCAATCCGTGGATCGCGCTGTTCGCCGCCTTCACCCTGATCATCGGCGCGGCCTACACGCTGTGGCTGGTCAAGCGTGTGCTGTGGGGCGAAGTCACCAATCCGCACGTGGCGGAAATGACCGATATCAACGGCCGCGAGTGGTTCGTGCTGGGTGCGTTCGCCGCCGCGGTGCTGGTGCTGGGCGTATGGCCCGAGCCGCTCACGCACTTGATGGACACTTCGGTGAACCAGCTCGTGCAAGTGCTCGCTATTCACAAGGTCTGATCGAGACGACCATGCCGACTATCAACGACATCCTGATCATGCTGCCGGAATTCTTTCTGGTGACGGCGGCATGCGTTCTCCTGCTGGCCGACGCCTTCATGAAGCCGGCGGAGCGCGTCTACCTGCACTGGCTTTCCATTGGCGTGCTGATCGTCACCGGTTACCTCGTGCTGCGCTTCCAGCCCGGCACGGTGACCGCGTTCAACGGTATGTTCATCCGCGACGGCCTGGGTACGATCCTGAAGCTGTTCGCCTTGCTGTCGACCATCCTGGTCTTCATTTACGGCCGTCCGTACATGATCGACCGCAAGCTGTATGCGGGCGAGTTCTATACGCTGATGATCTTCGCGGTGATCGGCGTGATGCTGCTGGTGTCGGCCGGCAACCTGGTCATGGTCTACCTGGGCCTGGAACTGCTGACGCTGTCTTCGTATGCGCTGGTCGCGCTGAATCGCGATTCGGGCCTTTCTTCCGAAGCCGCGATCAAGTACTTCGTGCTGGGCGCGCTGTCCTCCGGCATGCTGCTGTACGGCATGTCGATGGTGTACGGCGCCACCGGTACGCTGGACCTGGCGCAGTTGCATACCGCCGCGCCGCACAGCGCGATGCCGCACCTGTTGGTATTCGGCCTGGTGTTCATGGTGATCGGCGTGGCGTTCAAGCTCGGCGTCGCGCCGTTCCACATGTGGATTCCGGATGTGTATGAAGGCTCGCCCACCGCGGTAACCGCGTTCATCGGTTCGGCGTCCAAGCTGGCCGCGTTCGGCATGGCGTTCCGCCTGCTCGCCACCGGAATGGGGGACTACGCCCAGCACTGGCAGATGATGTTGGCCGCGCTCGCCGTGCTGTCGCTGGCGATCGGCAACGTGGTGGCGATCGTGCAGAGCAATCTCAAGCGCCTGCTCGCCTACTCGACCATCTCGCACATGGGTTACTTGCTGCTGGGCCTGGTCAATGCAGGTCCCGAAGGCTACTCGGCGGCAATGTTCTATGCGGTGAGCTACGCGCTGATGTCCACCGCGGCCTTCGGCGTGATTCTCGCGCTCAGCCGCGCCGGTTTCGAATGCGAGAACATCGACGACTTCAAGGGCCTGAATCAGCGTGCACCGTGGATGGCGTTCCTGATGATGCTGTCGCTGTTCTCGCTGGCTGGTGTGCCGCCGATGTTCGGCTTCTTTGCCAAGCTGCTGGTGCTGCAGGCGGCGATCCACGCCAACATGCTGTGGCTGGCGATCGTCGGTGCGGTGTTCGCCATCATCGGTCTGTATTACTACCTGCGCGTGGTCAAGGTGATGTACTTCGACAAGCCCGAAGCGGGCACCGAAGTGCGTCTTCAACCCGATTTCACGCTGCGCGTGGCTTTATCGTTGAATGCGTTGGTGCTGCTTGCGCTGGGCCTTTATTGGGGGCCGCTGCTGAGCTGGTGCAAGCAGGCCTTCGTAGGGTGAGGAGAGTGATTCGCTCACGCATGCATGAGAAAACTTTGCGATTTGGGCTTGCAAGAATCCGGCCAGCTCGTTAGAATTCTCGGACTCTGATGCGGGGTGGAGCAGTCTGGCAGCTCGTCGGGCTCATAACCCGAAGGTCGTAGGTTCGAATCCTACCCCCGCTACCAGGTCTTTCTTGGACAAGAAAGCCTCCTCGTGAGGCTTTTTTGTTGGGCGCAAGGATGCGATGCGCTTTATCGGGTCATAATGGCCCGATAGGACGCAGGGAAAGGCCGAGCAGAGCGGCACATCGGCAAGGTAAGGGAATGGGCCGCTCGCGCCCATTTTTTGTTTCCGGAAACGGTATCGACGAGATTGGACACGCAAGCGCTAGCACGACGCTTTACCGAGGTTTTGGCGGATCTTCAGCTGGAATGCATCGGTGTGGAATTCAGCCCTTCGCAGGGGCAGAGTACCTTGCGCGTGTACATCGACACCGATGGGCGCGAGGTCAATCTAGACGATTGCGAGGCGGCCAGCCGCGAACTTTCTGCGCTGCTGGACGTGGAAGACCCGATTCCGGGCCATTACGTGCTGGAAGTATCTTCGCCGGGCATCGATCGGCCGCTGTTCACCGCCGAGCAGTTCGCCAAGGTGGTCGGGCAGGAAGCCAAGGTGCTGTTGAAGGCGCCACTGGAAGGCCGCCGCCGACTGCGTGGCAAGGTCGTTTCGGTGGAGGCCAGCCAGATCGGTCTTGAAGCAGAAGGCAAGGTTTTTCAATTCGAGCACGATGCGGTGGAAAGCGCGCGCATCGTGCCGGACTGGGCAGCGCTCGGTTACGTGCCGCAGCCCAAACCCGGCGGTCGCAAGCCGGGCAAGAAAAAAGGTTAGTTAAGGTCAATCTGTCGATGGAGCGCTGGAGCAGCGTTCACGGAGTGGTTGCAATGAGCAAAGAACTTTTGCTGGTGGTTGATGCGGTTGCCAACGAAAAAGGCGTGTCGCGCGACGTGATCTTCCAGGCCATGGAAGCGGCGTTGGCGTCCGCTGCGAAAAAGCGCTATCCGGATGAAGATCCGGATATCCGCGTCAGCATCGATCGCAACTCCGGCGACTACGAGACGTTCCGTCGCTGGGAAGTGATCGCCGACGACGGCGAGATGGAATCCCCGTTCCGCCAACTGCGCCTGATGGACGCCGAAGACGAGCGCCCCGGCGCGCAGATCGGCGAATTCATCGAGCAGCAGATTGAAAACGCCGAATTCGGCCGCATTGCAGCACAGGCCGCCAAGCAGGTGATCGTGCAGCGCGTACGCGAAGCGGAGCGGCAACAGGTGGTGGACGCGTTCAGGGATCGCGTGGGCGAGCTGGTCACCGGCATCGTCAAGCGCGTCGAGCGCGGCAACGTTTATCTCGACCTGGGCGGCAACGCCGAAGCCTTCATCCCGCGCGACAAGACTATTCCGCGCGAATCGCACCGCGTCGGCGATCGCGTGCGCGGGTATCTGCATGAAGTGAAATCCGAAGCGCGCGGTCCGCAGCTGTTCGTCTCGCGCGCGGCGCCGGAATTCATGATCGAGCTGTTCAAGCTCGAAGTGCCAGAAGTGGGCCAGGGCCTGGTGGAAATCAAGGGCTGCGCCCGCGATCCGGGCGACCGCGCCAAGATCGCGGTGGTCGCGCATGACACTCGCACCGATCCGATCGGCGCCTGCATCGGCATGCGCGGCTCGCGCGTACAGGCGGTATCGAACGAGCTCAACGGCGAGCGCGTGGACATCATCCTGTGGCACGAGAACCAAGCCCAGTACGTGATCAACGCGATGGCGCCGGCGGAAGTGCAATCCATCATCATGGACGAGGACAAGCACTCGATGGACATCGCGGTGGCCGAGGACAAGCTGTCCCAGGCCATCGGCCGTGGCGGCCAGAACGTGCGCCTGGCCAGCAAGCTCACCGGCTGGCAGCTCAACGTGATGACCCAGGACCAGGTCGCCGCCAAGAGCGAAGCGGAACAGGAATCGGCCCGCCAGCTGTTCATGGACAAGTTGGAAGTGGACCAGGAAATCGCCAACATCCTCGTGCAGGAAGGATTCTCCAGCGTCGAGGAAATCGCCTACGTGCCGAGCGCGGAGCTGCTGGCCATCGAGGGCTTCGACGAGGACATCGTCGAGGAGCTTCGCGCCCGCGCCCGCGACTCGCTGCTCACGGAGGCCCTGGCGGTCGAGGAAAACCTCGACGAACACCAGCCCTCGCAGGAACTGCTGGAGCTGGATGGCATGGACGAGGCGACCGCCTATGCGCTGGCTGAGCGCGGCGTCGTCACGGTGGACGATCTGGCCGACCTCGCGGTCGACGACCTGATCGACATCGACGGCATGGACGAGGATCGTGCTGCGGCACTCATCATGGCGGCGCGTGCGCCGATGATTGCGAGGCTGGAGAAGGGCGGCTAACCGCGGGCGGCAGCGCCCCGGATTGGGCGCGCCGGGAGGCCGAAGGGTCTCCACCAAGGACGGAGGTAGCCGTGCAAGAAAAATTTTTGTACGGACGATAAGCGCGGGAACGGCGGAGAAAGAATCACGATGTCGGACGTCACAATCAAACAACTCGCTCAGGTTCTGGGCATGCCTGTCGACCGGCTGCTGACGCAGCTCGGCGAAGCAGGCATGAAATTCTCGAATCCTGAGCAGGTCATCAGCAGCACCGAGAAGGTGAAACTGCTGGGCTTCTTGCGTCGCACGCACGGCAAGGCCGAGGCCGCCGTCGAGGTGGACGACTCCTCGCCGCGGCAGATCACCCTGAAGCGCCGCAAGATCAGCGAGCTCAAGGTCTCCACGCCCGGCGGCCGCGGTGCATCCTCCAGCGCCAAGACCGTGAACGTGGAAGTGCGCGCCAAGCGCACCTACGTCAAGCGCAGCGTGATCGCCGAAGAGGCGAGTGCGGAGCCGGAACGCGAAGAGGCGCTGCGCCGGCTGCAGGAATCCCAGCAGCAGCGCGAGCACGAAGAACAGGAACGCATCGACGCCGAGCAGCGGCGCCAGGATGAAGCGCGCCAACGCGCCGAAGAAGAAACCGCGCGGCGCGAGGCCGAGGCGGCCGAGCGCGCCCGCCAGGAAGCCGCCGCGCAAGCTGCCGCCGAAGCGCAGGCCGCGCCGGCGCCGCAGCCTGCCCCAGTCGTGGAACAAGAACCGGTGCGTGCGCCGGAACCGGCCGAGCCCGAGGAAGAGAAAGTGCCCGAATCACCGGCCGCCGTGCAGCGCATCGATCACAGCTCACTGGGCATGATCCTGCCGCGCATCCACGAGCCCCGTAAGCGCGAAAAGAAACCCGTCGTCGCCGCGCCCGCCCCGGCGCCGGCTCCCGCGCCTGCGCCCACCCCGGCCACCGCCGACCGCGCCAAGCCGCGGCATGGTGG
>DASSKC010000089.1:0-21716 GCA_035690885.1 Oleiagrimonas sp.
ATCGACAAGGTGAATAGAGCGCAAAGCACGCGGATGCGAGGTCTTGCCACGGCGAAAGCATCGCTCGTCTGCGCTCCACGCAGCCAGAAACGTCAAGAAATTGGTCATTTTTGTACCTGTTTTGCGTTCATGTACAAACAAATCAAAGACTCTTTGCACATCGGAATCCACGCTCACGGGCGGTCTGAACGCCGTGTTCAGCACATGCGCAAAGAAGAACCCCGCGCCGGGCGGGGTTCTCTCAAGAGCGAAATCGGCAGACGTCAAACGCCCGGCATGGCGGGATCGTCAAGCCACGTCGCGCCGGAATTGCGCCTGCTCGGTCGAGCCTTCCAACGCCGACAACGAGCTTGCGCGGCCACCGGCAATGGCCTGGTTGATGGCATCGAAGTAGCCGGCGCCGACTTCGCGCTGGTGCCGCACGGCGCTGTAGCCGTCTTTTTCGGCGGCGAATTCGGCCTGCTGAAGCTCCACGTAGGCGGCCATCTGGCGGGTGCGGTAGTCGCGCGCCAACTGGAACATCGAGTGGTTGAGCGCGTGAAAGCCGGCCAGGGTGATGAACTGGAAGCGATAACCCATGCCGGCCAGTTGCTGCTGGAAGCTGGCGATGGTGGCTTGGTCCAGGTGCTGGCTCCAGTTGAAGCTGGGTGAGCAGTTGTAGGCCAGCAACTTGCCGGGATATTGCGCATGGATGGCCGCGGCGAAGCGGCGCGCCTGGTCCAGATCCGGCTGCGAGGTCTCGCACCAGATCAGGTCGGCCAATGGCGCGTAGGCCAGCCCGCGCGCAATCGCCTGATCGATGCCGGCCTCGGTGCGGAAGAAACCTTCCACGGTGCGCTCGCCCGTGCAGAACGCGTGGTCGCGCGGGTCGACATCGGAGGTCAGCAGGTTCGCGCCCATGGCATCGGTCCGCGCCACGATCAGGGTCGGCACGCCGGCCACGTCGGCGGCCAGGCGCGCGGCGGCAAGCTTCTGCTCGGCCTCGGCGGTCGGTACCAGCACCTTGCCGCCCATGTGGCCGCACTTTTTGGCGCTGGACAGCTGGTCCTCGAAATGCACGGCCGCGGCGCCCGCCTCGATCATGTGTTTCATCAGCTCGTAGGCGTTGAGCACGCCGCCGAAGCCGGCTTCGGCATCGGCCACGATCGGTACCAGCCAATCGGTGTCGTCATTGCCTTCGCTGTGGTGGATCTGGTCGGCACGCAGCAATGCGTTGTTGATGCGGCGAATCACCTGCGGCACGGCGTCGACCGGATACAGCGACTGATCGGGATACATGCTGCCGGCGGTATTGGCATCGGCGGCGACCTGCCAGCCCGACAGATAGATCGCTTTGAGGCCAGCCTTGACCTGCTGCACGGCCTGGTTGCCGGTGAGCGCGCCGAGCGCGTTGATGAAGCGCTCGCGGTGCAGATCGCGCCACAGGCGCTCGGCACCGTGACGCGCCAGCGAATGCTCGACGTGGACGCTGCCGCGCAGACGGACCACGTCCTCGGCCCGGTAATTGCGCGTGATTCCCTGCCAACGCGGCTGCCGGTTCCAGTCGCGTTGCAGTTGTTCGGCGGTGGGCAGTTCGGTTTTCATGCTCGACTCCATCGGAGTGGTGGATGAGCCCGATCGGGGTGTCATCGGGCGAGGTACGCGTCACAGCTGCGCGTAAGCGGGCAGGGTCAGAAAATCGGCGAGGGTGTCGGCAGCCACCAGCTCGATCAGCAATTGAGCCGCGTCATCGGCCTTGCCGGCGCCGGGCAGCGCGCTGCCGCGCAAGGCATGCACGCGTGCGGCCAGCACCTGTTCGAAGCGGGCGTACAACAGCGGCGCGCCGTCATCGAACACCAGCGCATCGTCCGGGTGGTGCAACCACTGCCACAGCTGGCTGCGTGCGATCTCGGCGGTCGCGGCATCTTCCATCAAATGGTCGATGGGCACGCAACCGAGCCCGTCCAGCCACGCGGCGATGTAACGCAGCGAAACCTCGATGTTGTTGACGAACCCGCCATGGGTGATGGTGCCGCCGCAGCGCAGCAGCAAGTCGTCACGCGTCACCGCCACGTCATCACGCTTGACGTGCACTTGATTGGGCGTGGGCATGTGCGCATCGAATGCCTCGCGGGCGACGGGAATCAGCGCCGGGTGTGCGACCCAGGTGCCGTCGTGGCCGTCGCGCACTTCGCGCAACTTGTCTTCGCGCACTTTGTCCAGCGCGACCCGATTGGCCTGGCTGTCGCGCTTGATCGGGATCTGCGCGGCCATGCCGCCCATCGCGAACGCACCGCGGCGGTGACAGGTCTTGATCAACAGTTGCGAATAGTTGCGCAGGAATGGCGTGGTCATGGTGACCTGGCCGCGCTCGGGCAACACCCGGTCGGCGTGCGTGCGCAGCGTCTTCAGGCACGAGAAGATGTAATCCCAGCGTCCGCAATTGAGACCGACGATGCGCCCGCGCAAGGCATGCAGGATCTCGTCCATCTGGAACGCCGCCGGCAGGGTCTCGATCAGCACCGTCACGCGAAACGTGCCGACCGGCAGATCGAGTTCGGCCTCGACGTAAGCCATGACCGCGTCCCACAGCGCCGCCTCCTCCATCGACTGCAGCTTCGGCAAATAGAAGTACGGACCCAGGTCACGTGCCGCCAGTGCGCGCGCGTTGTGCAACGCGAACAGCGCGAAATCGAACAAGGCGCCGGACATCGGCTCGCCATCGACGAGCACGTGCTGCTCCGGCAGATGCCAGCCGCGCGGGCGCACCATCAACACCGCCGGATTGTCGTCCAGGCGGTAGTGGCGGCCGTCGGTGGTGGCAAACGTGATGGAGCCGTCCACCGCGTCACGCAGGTTGATCTGGCCATCGAGCAGATTGGTCCAGGTCGGCGAGGTCGAATCCTCGAAATCGGCCATGAACACGTTGGCACCGGAATTGAGCGCGTTGATCACCATCTTGCGATCGACCGGGCCGGTGATCTCGACGCGGCGGTCGGTCAGCGCGGGCGGGATCGGCGCGACCGTCCAGTCCGATTCGCGTACGGCGTGTGTATCGGCACGAAAATCCGGCAACTCGCCTTGATCGAAGCGTGCCTGCTGCGCGACCCGTTCGGCCAGCAACGCCTGCCGGCGCGGCTCGAAACAACGATGCAGGTCCGCCAGCACATCCAGCATGCGCGCGTCCAGCAAGACCTCATGCCGTGGCTGAACATACGGCAATACACTGATTCCGCGATCGTTTTTCTGCATGTTCGACGACAAAGCCATGACGCAAACCCTTTTCGGCGGGAGTGGGTCAAAAACTAGGCTCGCAACGCATGCTTTGACAAAACGAAATATTCAATGTAAATGTTCAATAAAATCAAACATAGCGTCAACTCATTGAATGCAGGTGACTTGCTGTGAGCACGAAGGGGAAACATCGCCGCTGTGCACGACCGTCACCGCCGCCATCGCGATCTGAAAACGACAGCTCAGCCGCGCGCTTCTACTACAAGGGCAACCGCTACAAGCAACTGCGCGCCTTCGTCGCCATCGCCAAGCTGGGCACGCTGGCACGCGCGGCCGAATCGCTGTTCCTGTCGCCGCCCTCGATCAGCCTGCAGCTGCAGGCGCTGGAACGCGAGTTGGGCGCGACACTGGTCGAGCGCGGCAGCCGGCGCGCGACCCTGACCCGCGCCGGACACGCGCTGTACGAACAGGCGCAACCGTTGGTCGAAGGCCTGGACGGACTCGATGCGCGCTTTCACAGCACGCTGGCCGGCCTCGGCAACGGCGAGCTGACCATCGCCGCGGGCACCTCCACCATCAAGTACCTGCTGCCGCCATTGGTGGCCCGTTACCGCGAGCAATTTCCCGGCGTGCGCCTGCAGCTGGCCAATGTCACCGGCAAGGACGGCCTGGACCGATTGCGCGCCAATACCGCCGACTTCGCGGTCGGCTCGATGCTGGACATACCCGACGACCTCAGCTATCAGCCGTTCCGACGCTACGACCCGATGCTGATCGTGCCGCTGGGCCATCCGTTGGCCGACAAGCCGAACCTGCAACTGGCCGACCTCTCGCCCTACGGCCTGATCCTGCCACCGCAGCGCCTGACCACGTACCGCCTGATCGACCTGGTGTTCCAGCGCAATCGGGTGCCCTACACGGTCGCGTTCGAGGTCGGCGGCTGGGAGGTCATCAAGCAATACGTGGCCATGGGGCTGGGTATCTCCATTGTCACCGGCATCTGCCTGACCGATGCCGACGCCGGACGTCTGGTGTCACGCAACATGAGCGCGTGGTTCCCGCAACGCAGCTACGGCGTGGTCATGAGCAAGGGCAAATACCTGTCGCCCGAAGCCCGCGGCTTTATCGACCAGATCCAGCCCGGCCTGCTCACCTACCGCGGACACGACGACACCGGGCATTCGCAGCGCTGAGGGCATCCTGGCGTACCCAATCGGGGAGAAAGCCATGAACTTGCCCAGTCACGGCGAGCATCGGATATTCGGCCTGCAGCCGTGCAATTCGCCCGACTCCGAATTTGCCGAAATGCATTTCAGGATGCTTCAGCCAGAGCCACCGCGTCCTCGCCAGCAGGGATGCGCATGGGAGCCTCTGCATCGTGCACGGCGCGCCATGTGGCTTGCGCGACATCCTTCGCGTAAGTGACCGGGTCTTCCGTACTCCCAAGCTGAGCCATGAATTGCTGCGCCAACTCGGCATAGGCCTCGTGATCGAACCCGTGCGCACGCCCGCCCTCGGCCGCATTGTCGCCAAAGCGTGTTTCGGGCGCGCGGCCTGGCAGCACCAAATGCACGCCGATGCCGAGCGGCGCAAGCTCCAGTGCCATCGATTCGGTGAAGGCATTCACCGCCGCCTTGCTGGCCGTGTACATCGACAGCAACGGCAACGCCATCATGGTCACGGTGGACGTGATGTTGACGATGACGCCCGCGTGGCGTTCCCGAAACTGCGGCAGCACGGCCTGGGTAACCGCCATCGTGCCGAGCGTGTTGGTTTCGAACAGCTCGCGCGCCAGGCTTGTCGACGTCAGTTCGAACGGTGCTGCCGCACCGATGCCGGCGTTGTTGACCAGCACGTCGATCGGCCCGGCGGCGTCCACGGCCTTGCGGACGCTCTCGGGGTCGGTCACATCCAGCGGCAGGATGCGCAGGTGATCGGACGCAGGCAGGACGTCCGTGCGCGGCGTGCGCATGGTGGCAACGACCTGCCAATCACGGCCGAGGAAATAGCGGGCGATCTCGCGGCCGAAGCCGGAGGAGCAGCCAGTGACAAGAATGGTCTTCATCGTGTTTCCGGATGTGAGGAACAGGAAAGTCACGATAGACGACCAAATCCGTACCATCTACCATGCAAAGTCCATTATTCAATCGCGAGAGTCCGAATTTGATCGACCCGCTTGCCGAAATCGTCATGCTGCTGCAGCCGAGCGCGCTGTTCTCCAAGACGCTCATCGGCGCCGGCTCATGGCATATCACGCCGCCGGACACCCGGCAGCCTTTCTATGGCGTGATCCTGGAAGGCGGATGCCGCCTCAGCGTCGACGGGCATGCGCCGATCCGCGGCCAGACCGGTGACTTCATCCTCATTCCGGTGGCGCACCACCTTGAAGTGACCAGTCGTGACCCACCAGCCGAGGATGAGGAGTCACCGTTCCTCGCACTTGGCGACAATCAATTCAGGGTGGGTGTACAAAGCGGCCCCATCGACTTGCGCATGCTCATCGGACATTGCAGTTTCGCCTCGCCGGATGGCGATTTGCTGGTGTCGTTGTTGCCGCAGCATGTGCATGTCCACGGCGCTTGGCGATTGGCGCAGCTGGTCAAGCTGGTGGGCGAGGAATCGCGCGCGCAACGACCGGCACGCGAGGTCGTGCTGTCCCGACTACTGGAAGTCTTGTTTATCGAAGCGCTGCGCTCAACGGCCGAGACCGCTACATCACAGGGGCTTGCGCGAGGGCTTGCCGATCCGCGCATTGCCCGTGCCATCCGGGCGATGCACGAACAACCGGCACATGCGTGGACCATGGCGGATCTGGCAACCGAAGCCACGCTGTCGCGCTCTGCGTTCTTCGAGCGATTCAAGCGGACGGTCGGCGTGGCGCCCATGGCGTATCTGCTCGCGTGGCGCATGGCCCTAGCGAAGCGGATGCTGCGGCAAAACGACAGCCGCATTGCCGAGGTTGCCGAGCGCGTCGGTTACAACTCGGCCAGCGCCTTCAGCGTGGCGTTCACGCGTTCGGCCGGCCAGTCTCCCGCCCGGTACGCACGAGCGAGCAACTGATGCACCCTGCCGGGCACACAACAAAAAAGCCCCGCCAAAATGGCGGGGCTTTTTTGGTACCGCAAAGGTGCGGGAGGCTTACATCATGCCGCCCATGCCACCCATGCCGCCCATGCCACCGCCCATGCCGCCGGCACCAGCGCCGGCGTCGGACTCGTCCTTGGGCTCGTCGGCAACGATCGCTTCGGTGGTGATCGCAAGTCCCGCGACCGAGGCGGCGTGCTGCAACGCAGAACGCGTGACCTTGGTCGGGTCCAGGATGCCGAATTCGATCATGTCGCCGAATTCACCAGTGGCGGCGTTGTAGCCGAAGTTGGCCTTGCCTTCCTTGACCTTGTTCAGGACCACGCTGGCTTCGTCGCCGGAGTTGCTGACGATTTCGCGCAGAGGGGCTTCCAGCGCCTTGCGGGTGATGGCGATGCCGTGATCCTGATCGACGTTCTCACCCTTCAGGCCTTCGACGGCCTTGAGCGCACGGATCAGGGCGACACCGCCGCCAGGCACCACGCCTTCTTCGACGGCCGCACGGGTGGCGTGCAGGGCGTCTTCGACGCGCGCCTTCTTTTCCTTCATTTCCACTTCGGTAGCGGCACCGACCTTGATCACGGCCACGCCGCCGGCCAGCTTGGCCACGCGTTCCTGCAGCTTTTCGCGGTCGTAGTCGGAGTTGGTCTCTTCGATCTGCGCCTTGATCTGCTCGATGCGGGCGGTGATCTTGTCGGACTCGCCGGCACCGTCGACGATGGTGGTGTTTTCCTTGGTGATGGTGACGCGCTTGGCGCGACCCAGGTCGTCCACCGTGGCCTTCTCGAGCTGCAGGCCGACTTCCTCGGAAATCACCTGGCCGGAGGTCAGGATGGCCATGTCTTCCAGCATCGCCTTGCGACGATCGCCGAAGCCCGGGGCCTTGACGGCGGCGACCTTGACGATGCCGCGGATGGTGTTGACCACCAGCGTGGCCAGGGCTTCGCCCTCGACGTCTTCGGCCACGATCAGCAACGGCTTGCCGGCCTTGGCGACACCCTCGAGCACCGGCAGCAGATCACGCACGTTGGAGATCTTCTTGTCGTGCAGCAGGATGTACGGATCTTCCAGCTCGACCTGCTGGCTCTGCTGGTTGTTGATGAAGTACGGGGAGAGGTAGCCGCGATCGAACTGCATGCCCTCGACGACGTCCAGCTCGTTGTCCAGCGCCTGGCCTTCTTCGACCGTGATCACGCCTTCCTTGCCGACCTTCTTCATGGCCTCGGCGATGATGTCGCCGACGTGGGTATCGGAGTTGGCGGAGATGGTGCCGACTTGGGCGATGGCCTTGTCGTCCTTGGTCGGGTTGGACAGCTTGGCCAGCTCGCCGACGGCGGCAGTGACGGCCTGCTGGATGCCGCGCTTGAGGTCCATCGGGTTCATGCCGGCGGCAACCGCCTTCATGCCTTCGCGGATGAACGCCTGCGCCAGCACGGTGGCGGTGGTGGTGCCGTCACCGGCGATGTCGGACGTCTTGGAAGCGGCTTCCTTGACGATCTGCGCACCCAGGTTCTCGAGCTTGTTGGAGAGCTCGATTTCCTTGGCGACGGACACGCCGTCCTTGGTGATCGTCGGGGCGCCGAAGCTCTTTTCGAGCACGACATTGCGGCCCTTGGGACCGAGCGTGACCTTGACCGCGTCGGCCAGGATGTTCACACCGTTGAGAATCTGCTTGCGCGCGTCTTCGCCGAAGCGGACTTGTTTGGCTGCCATAACTGTGTTGCCTCAAATAGTTGAAATGTGAAAAGAGAAACTGGAGCCGGCGTGCGCGTTGGATCGCGCTCGACCGGCTGCCGGGATCAAATCAGCCTTCGACAATCGCCACGATGTCGTCTTCCTTCAGGAAGACCAGATCTTCGCCGTCGATCTTGATTTCCTGGCCGGCATACTTGCCGAACAGCACGGTCTCGCCTTCGGCGACCGACATCGGGCGGACGTTGCCGTCCTCCAGGATGCGGCCGGTACCGGCGGCGATGACGGTGCCGCGGGTCGGCTTTTCGGTGGCGCTGTCGGGGATGACGATGCCGCCGGAGGAGACCTTTTCTTCTTCCAGACGCTTGACGATGACGCGATCGTGCAGCGGACGCAATTTGCTCATGACAGTTACCTTCTTGAAGGCGGGTGATAAGGAATTTTGACCGTCTTGTTAGCACTCGACGGTGGTGAGTGCCAATTCTAGTGACGCAGCCACCCCTTGCAAGGGTTTTTGGCGACAGAACGGGTAATGGAGCCGCCGCCAGCCGTTTCAAGGCCTTGGCGGAAAATTTTCGCTATCGGCCCCTCCCGCACTGGCCCCGAGCACTCACAGAGCCTACCCTCGACCTCTCATCCCTCGAATGCTGGCTGGTCATGCCCGACACCCTGCTCGCCCTGTGCACCTGCCCCGACGACGACAGCGCCGCCCGCCTCGCCCGCACCCTGGTCGGCGAGCACCTGGCCGCTTGTGTCAGTCGCGTCCCGGGCCTGACGTCGGTGTACGCATGGCAAGGGCAGATCGAGGAAGACACCGAGGTCTTGCTGCTGATCAAGACCACCGCCGAGCGCTTTGCGGCCTTGCGCGAGCGCCTGCTGGCGCTGCACCCGTACGCGGTACCGGAGCTGATCGCGCTGGACATCCGCGACGGTTTGCCGGCTTACCTGGAGTGGCTGCAACAAGCGGTCGCCGTCGATCACTCGTAGCGCCCGCACGAAGTCGCGTAGGTCGGGTTGGCTTCATCAACCCGACATGGTGGGGGCTGCAATACGGGGCGTCGGGTTGATGAAGCCAACCCGACTTACACCTGCTTGAACTCAATGCGCTTGGTGCGCGCCTACGGTCATCGGTCGCAGCGGGAGCAAACGGCTCTCGGGATGGTCATAATGGGAGACCTTTCCCTGCCCGCGGCGACGTTCGAACCCACATGCTGACCCGAGCCTTGAAATATTTCGTCCTTGCCGCGGCACTGCTGGGTGTCGCCGTACCCGCGATGGCGCAATCGGGCAAGCTGCTGAAAGTGACCGATGCGTTCAAGCTGACGGCCACCAGTACCGCACCGGGCAAGGTCGCGCTCGACTGGCAAATCGCCGATCACTACTACCTGTATCGCAACCGCATCCACGTCAAGGCGACGGCGGACGCGGTCAAGCTGGGCAGACTGGACTTGCCGCCGGGGCAGGAAGAACACGACCCGTATCTGGGCGACGTGTTCATTTTTCACCACGAGTTGCACGGCACCCAGACCTACACGGTGAAAGATGCGCAAGCCGCAACCATGCAGCTGGCCGTCACGTTCCAGGGTTGCCACGAAGTGGACCCGAAGATCTGCTATCCGCCGCATACGGCCCAGCTGACGCTGCCGATTCCCGCGGCCACCACGACGCCCGCACCCGCATCAGCGCCGGCGACAGGAGGGGCATCACTGCTACGCAACACCTTGCCGGCCGCCGGCATGGGCAATCAGGAACCGCTGCCGCCCGAACAGGCGTTCAAGTTCTCGGTCATCGCGACCGGTCCGGATCAACTGTTGTTGCGCTGGAACATGCCCAAGGGCTACTACCTGTACCGCGACAAGACGCAGCTCGAGGCTGTCGACGCCACGGGCATCACGCTCGGCACACCGCAATGGCCAACGGGCGTGGCACACCATGACGCCTACTTCGGCAGCTCGATCGTGTATTTCGACGAAGTGGAGGTCCCGTTGCCGATCACGCGTGCGGCAGGCAGTGCGGACACCTTGACGCTGGAAGCCAGGTTTCAGGGCTGCAAGCAGCAAGGCATCTGCTACCCGGTGATGACGCGCAAGGTGACGCTGGATCTGGCCAATCCCGCCATGACCTCGTCGGCAGGAGCGGCGGAAGCCGCGATCGCCGCAGACCGGACACCGCGCTCGGGCTCCGAAGCCACGGCAAACCCCATCGCGGCTTCCGCCGCTCCTACAACGACAGCAGCCACATCGGGCGTGTTCGGACCATCAGCGGTGCAGCAGCTGGCCGGCAGCCTGGGCGGCAGCAGTCGCTGGCTGGCGTTGCTGGGCTTTTTTGCCGCCGGTCTGTTGCTGGCCTTCACGCCCTGCGTGTTGCCGATGATCCCGATCCTGTCCGGCCTGCTTGCCGGCGCGGGCAAATCAATTTCCACCGGCCGCGCCTTCTTGCTGAGCGTGGTCTATGTACTGGCTTCCAGCGTGGTGTTCGTGATCGCCGGCGTGATTGCCGGGCTGGTCGGTGCCAGCGTGCAGGCGGCGTTCCAGTCGCCGTGGTTGCTCGGCGCGTTCGCCCTGGTCTTCGTGTTGCTGGCACTGTCAATGTTCGGCTTTTACGAACTCAAGCCGCCGGCGGCGCTGCAAAACCGCATTGCCGCCGCCAGCAATCGTCAACGTGGCGGCTCGCTGGTCGGCGTGGCGGTGATGGGCGTGTTGTCGGCCTTGATCGTCGGCCCCTGCGTGGCACCGCCGCTGGCCGGCGCGGTGCTGTACATCGCGCAGAGCCATGATCCGGTATTCGGCGCGCTGGCGCTGTTTTTGCTGAGCCTCGGCATGGGCGTGCCGCTGGTCATCTTCGGCACCGCCGCCGGGCGCTGGCTGCCGCACGGAGGCGCGTGGATGAAGACGGTGCAAGCCGTGTTCGGCGTGATCTTTCTGGGGCTGGCGATCTGGATGCTGTCGCGCTTCCTGGCGCCGGTGTGGATCATGTTGATGAGCGGCGTGCTGCTGATCGGCTGCGCCGTGTACATGGGCGCGTTCGATCGCATGACACCCGAGGTCTCGGGCTGGCGACGGTTGTGGAAAGCGTTTGGTCTGGTCCTGCTGGTGCTGGGCGCGGCCGAACTGGTCGGCGTCGCGGCCGGCTCACGCAGTCTGTTCAAGCCGCTGGCATCACTGGGCAGTGGCGGCACCGCCGCGGTATCCACGGCGCCGACGTTCCAGCGCGTCAAAACGGTGGACGATCTCGACAGGGCGCTGGCCGCGGCACAGGCCGCCGGCAAACCGGTGATGCTGGATTTTTACGCCGACTGGTGCGTCAGCTGTCAGGAAATGGAGCACCGCACCTTCACCCAGCCCGAGGTGCAGCAGGCGATGTCGCATTTCGTGCTGCTGCAGGCCGATGTCACCGCCAACGACGACGCCGATCGGGCGCTGCTCAAGCATTTCGGCCTGTTCGGGCCACCCGCGACGATCTTCTACGATGCCCAGGGGCGCGCCTTGACCGGCTTGCGCCTGATCGGTTTCGAGGGCGCCGACGATTTCGTCGAGCGGCTCGCCAAGGCGCGGCAGGGCTGACATGGCCAAACAGTTCCTGCTCTGGTTTGTGGCGGCGCTGGTGGGTGGCTTGCTGGCGCTGACGATCGGCAGCTACGTGCGTTACGGCGGGCCACCACCGAAACTGGCGCGCGCCCTGTTCGGCGCATCCTCGCCACAAGCCGAGCGCTCGGCGCAGAAGATGCTGCGTGCCGACGCGCCCCCGCCCCCGGCCGGCGTCGACGTGTTGAAGCGCGGCGACGTGGTCCCTGCCTCGCTGACCCTGGTCGACCTGGACGGCAAAGCGCACACGATCGCGCAATACCGCGGACGCCGTGTCCTGCTCAACTTCTGGGCCACCTGGTGCCATCCGTGCCGCAAGGAAATGCCACTGCTGTCGGCCGTGCAACGCCGCCACGGCCCGCAACAGGTGCGCATCATCGGCGTCGCCATGGACCAACCCGCTGCCGTGCGCCAGTACCTCACGCACACCCCGGTCGATTACCTGATCGTGAAGGGACTGGATGTCCACCCCGACCTCACCGTGCGCTTCAACGACACCCGCGCGGCATTGCCCTACAGCGTGCTGATCGGCGCCGACGGACGCATTCAGGCCACGCACCTGGGCAAGCTGGACGCCGCGTTGCTGAAACGTTGGCTGGCAAAACCGCACGCCTCGACAAAATAATGAATTTAAACTGAACAAAAATACGGCCTGTCAAGCCTGAATGGCACAAACAGCGGCCAACGTCGCCGATCTGCGCCGATCTGGACAAGTTGGCGCAAGACGCGCACACTCCCCCACTTTGCAGCCGTGACGCCGCGGGGATTGTCGCCTTGGCCAGAATACTTGCCCTGCACGGGCCCAACCTCAATCTGCTCGGCACCCGCGAGCCGGGCATCTATGGCAGCGAGACGCTGGCGGACATCAACGCCGCACTGGCCGGCCGTGCCGAGGCCGCGGGTCATGAGTTTGCGTGGTACCAGTCCAATGCCGAGCACGAACTGGTCGCGCGCATCCAGGAAGCACGCGACGAAGACACGGCGTTCATCCTGATCAACCCCGCGGCCTTCACGCATACCAGCGTGGCGGTGCGCGACGCTCTGGCCGCGGTGGCCATCCCGTTCATCGAGATCCACCTGTCCAACCCGGCCGCACGCGAGCCGTTTCGCCACCATTCGTACTTTTCCGATCTGGCGGTGGGCACCATCACCGGACTCGGCGGCGACAGCTACCGTCTGGCGCTGGAAGCCGTACTGACGCGGTTGTCGGTCTGAACCCGCCGCACCGCCCCTGATTCATTTTTACCCAACAAGGCATTATCCATGGACCTGCGCAAAATCAAGAGACTGATCGACCTGCTCGAAGGCTCCGATCTCGCCGAACTGGAAATCAAGGAAGGCGAGGAAACGGTGCGCCTGTCACGCACACCCATCGCCGTGGCCGCACCCGTGCAACCGGTGGCTGCACCGGCACCCGTCGCCGCCGCCCCGGCCGCACCGGCAGCCGCACCCGCCGAGGCACCGGCCCAAGGCAGCGACATCCCCGACGGCCACCAGGTCAAGGCGCCCATGGTCGGCACCTTCTACGCCTCGTCCACACCGGGCGCGGACGCGTTCGTCAAGGTTGGCCAGCAGGTCAAGGCCGGCGACACGCTGGGCATCATCGAGGCCATGAAGATGTTCAACCAGATCGAGGCCGAGACCTCCGGCACCGTGAAGGCCATCCTGGTCGAGAACGGCCAGGCGGTCGAATTCGACGAACCCATGTTCGTCATTGCCTGACGGCGGAGAATTCCCATGCTGGACAAAGTCCTGATCGCCAACCGCGGCGAAATTGCCCTGCGCGTGCTGCGTGCTTGCCACACGCTGGGCATCCGTACCGTGGCCGTGCATTCGACCATCGACCGCAACCTCAAGCACGTGGGCCTGGCCGACGAGGCCATCTGCATCGGTCCGGCACCGAGCGCGCAAAGCTACCTCAACATCCCGGCGATCATTTCCGCCGCCGAGGTCACCGATGCCGATGCCATCCATCCGGGCTACGGCTTTTTGTCCGAGAACGCGGACTTCGCCGAACAAGTGGAGCAATCCGGCTTCACCTTCATCGGACCCAAGGCCGACACCATCCGCCTGATGGGCGACAAGGTGCAGGCCATCCGCGCCATGAAGGAGGCCGGCGTGCCCTGCGTGCCCGGCTCCGGCGGCCCGCTGGATGACGACAACGAACGCAACCATCGCATCGCCGCGGAGATCGGCTACCCGGTACTGATCAAGGCTTCCGGCGGCGGTGGCGGCCGCGGCATGCGCGTGGTGCATACCGAGGCGCACCTGAACAACGCCATCACCACCACCCAGGCCGAGGCGCTGGCCGCGTTCGGCAATGGCGAGGTGTACATGGAAAAGTACCTGGAAAATCCACGCCATGTGGAAATCCAGGTGCTGGCCGACGGCCAGGGCAACGCCATCCACCTGTGCGAGCGCGACTGCTCGATGCAGCGCCGCCACCAGAAAGTGGTCGAGGAAGCACCGGCCCCCGGCATCACCCCGGAGTTGCGTGCCCAGATCGGCAAGGTCTGCACCGATGCGTGCATCCGCATCGGCTATCGCGGCGCGGGCACGTTCGAGTTCCTGTTCGAGGACGGGCGCTTCTACTTCATCGAGATGAACACGCGCATCCAGGTCGAGCATCCGATCACCGAACTGATCACCGGCACCGACCTGATCCGCGAGCAACTGCTGATTGCCGGCGGCGAAAAGCTCTCGCTCAAGCAGGAAGACATCACCATCAACGGCCATGCGATCGAGTGCCGCATCAACGCCGAAGACCCGGACACGTTCATGCCCTTCCCCGGCACGATCAGCCGTTTCGAGGCCGCAGGCGGCCCCGGCGTGCGCATCGACACGCACATCTACGACGGTTACCGCATCCCGCCGACCTACGATTCGATGATCGGCAAGCTGGTCGCACATGGCCGCGACCGCGCCACGGCCATCGCGCGCATGCGCATTGCCTTGTCCGAAACCGTCATCGAAGGCATCAAGACCAATATCCCGCTGCAGCAGCGGATCATGGCCGACGTGGGTTTCCAGGATGGCCAGCAGAACATCCATTACCTGGAAAAACGTATCGCCGAACAGCGCGAACAAGCGGCACCGTAGAGACTCGTCAAGATGCCCTGGATCGAACTGTCGCTGGTGGTCGATGCCGATCGCCAGGAAATCGTCGAAAGCGCGCTTGAAGAACTCGGCGCGCTTTCGGTCACCCTGGCCGATGCCGATGCCGACACCCCGGACGAGCGCGCGATCTTCGAGCCCGGCGTGGGCGAGGTGCCGTTGTGGTCGCGCACCACCATCGAGGCGTTGTTCGAAGCCGACACTGATCGCGAGCAACTGACCACGGCGCTGCATGCGCAGCTGCCCGCGATCAAGCCGACCGACATGGCCTTCCGCACGATCGAGGATCAGGATTGGGAACGGGTCTGGATGGACCGCTTCCAGCCGATGCAATTCGGGCAACGCCTGTGGGTGTACCCGTGGAACATCGAGCCGCCTGCCGATGCGGACATCGCGGTCGTGCGCCTGGATCCGGGTCTGGCTTTCGGCACCGGCACGCATCCGACCACGGCGCTGTGCCTGGAGTGGCTGGACGGTCTCGATCTGGCCGGCAAGACACTGATCGATTACGGCTGCGGCTCCGGGGTATTGGCGGTCGCGGCGCTCAAGCTCGGCGTCGCGCATGCCGTCGGCGTCGACAACGATCCGCAGGCACTGACCGCCTCGCGCGACAATGCCGAACGCAACAAGGTCGTCGACCACCTCGACCTGCATCTGCCCGACGCCTGCCCGGACGCAGCGGCCGACGTGTTCGTCGCCAACATCCTGGCCGGTCCACTGGCCGAGCTGGCGCCGCGCTTCGCCGCCTTGTGCAAACCCGGCGCTCCGTTCGCCCTGTCCGGCATTCTCGACGGCCAGCAGGACGAATTGCTGAATGTCTATGGCACCTGGTTCGAAGGCCTCACCGTGCACCGGCGCGAGGACTGGATCCGCATCGACGGCCAGCGCAAACCGTGACCCGCCCACCTTGCAGCGCTGCGTAGGTCGGGTTGAGCCGCAGGCGTAACCCGACACCGGCATCGCATCACGTCACGTCATGTCGGGTTGATGAAGCCAACCCGACCTACAGTATTCAGGCACCTAGGCAGGCGCACGGTTTCAGCCCGGGCTTCCCGGCTACAATCGGCGCCATGTACACCCAGTGTCCCGAATGCCTCACCGTCTATGCGCTTGACACCGCCACCCTGGCGCAAGCGCAGGGTCATGTCGGCTGCGGGCAGTGTGGCGCCACGTTCAATGCGCTGACCAGTCTGGTCGAAGCATTGCCGGACGATGGCTTCGAGATCCTGTCGGTACACCCAAGCAGTCCGGCCCCGCCGATCCTGATGATGGCCGTCGTCCACGATCGGCCGCCACAACACCCTTTGTTCGAGGACGCCACGGCAGATGCCGATGACGCCGATGCAGCGACACCGGTCGAGCTGGCCGACAGCGCGCCCGAACCGCTGCCTTCGTTCGTCGTTCAGCGCAGGCGCGCACCGGACACGCCACGCCATCGCCTGGCCTGGGCGCTGGGCTGTCTGGTGCTGGTGCTGACCCTGGGCATGCAGATGGCATGGGCCGAGCGCGTGCCGCTGACCGCCAATCCGGCGACGCGTCCGTGGCTGGCAAAAGCGTGTGACTGGTTCGGCTGCACCGTGCCTCCGGTACGCGACCTTGCCGACCTGCAACTGCTTTCGCGCGATGTGCGTCCGCACCCGAGCGTGCCGGGCGCGCTCCTGATAAGCGCCACCATCCGCAACAACGCCGCGTTCACGCAACCGTACCCGGTGGTGTCGATCACCTTGTCGGACCTTGACGAAAACCGCATCGCCATGCGCCGCTTTCGTCCGTCGGTCTACATCCGCAACGCCAGCGTGCGCGCTGCCGGCCTGGCGCCGGGCGCAACCGCCGCGCTGATGTTCGAGGTTGCCGATCCGGGGCGCCACGCCGTCGCATTCGAGTTCGACTTCCAGTGAGCGCCCCTTAAAAAATTCGACCGTTCCGGGTAAACTGACGAACCTTGTCCGCACCTGATGCGACATCGGAACCCCGCCCGACCCGGGCCGTCCACCCGCCGCTTGATGCTTGACCCTGGGGATTCATGGAAGTGAACGCCGTCCGCCTGCCGCGCAAAGAGGCCGCCAATGTGACGCCACTGCAAAGTGCACTGAGCGAATGCGTCAGCCGCACGGTCAAGCGCTACCTCAAGGATCTTGGCGACACCCCTTGCGAAGAAGGCCTGTTCCCGCTGGTGATGCGCGAGGTGGAAGCCCCGTTGCTGCGCGAAGTGATGGCCCGACACGAAGGCAACCAGAGCCGCGCCGCCGCCACGCTCGGCATCAACCGCGCCACGCTGCGCAAGAAGCTGACCGCGCACGGGCTGCTCTGAGCTCGACACCTCGTGCGCCATGGACCGCGGGCGTCCCCGCCCGCATGCGGACAGAATGTCCGCGATCCGCAAGCAAGCGCACCACCCGAAGCACCGCATGCCGAGTCCGTTGCATGGGCAGCTGCAAGCTCCTCCCGCCCAAGCTTCATAACCGTCACCTGCATTACACCGCTATAATGGTCGGCTTTCATCACACGTGATGCGTACCGCCATGTTCGATGCCAGCCTGACCCCCGTCCGTCGCGCTCTCGTCAGTGTCTCCGACAAGACCGGCCTGGCCGATCTCGGTCGGGCGCTGGATGCCCTTGGCGTGGAAATGATCTCCACCGGCGGCAGCGCGCGCGCTTTGCGCGAGGTGCACGTGCCGGTGCGCGACGTCAGCGATGTCACCGGTTTTCCGGAAATCATGGACGGTCGCGTCAAGACCCTGCACCCGAGCATCCATGGCGGCTTGCTTGGCCGTCGCCGCACCGACGAAGCGGTCATGACCGAGCACGGCATCGAACCGATCGACCTGCTGGTGGTCAACCTGTACCCGTTCGCCCGCACCGTGGCGCAACCGGGCTGCTCGATGGAAGACGCCATCGAGAACATCGACATCGGCGGGCCGGCGATGCTGCGCGCTGCCGCGAAAAACCACGACCGGGTCCTGGTTGTCACCGACCCGGCCGACTACGCCGAGCTGATCGAGACCTTGCGCGAACACGGCGGCACCACCCTGGACCAGCGTCGTCGCCTGGCCGCGCGTGCCTACGCACACACCGCGCGCTACGACGGCATGATCGCCGACTGGCTGGGTGCGCGCGCCAGTGCCGACGACGCCACGCCGTTCGCGCCGACCCTGCATCTGGGTTTCGAGCGCGCGTCCACCTTGCGCTATGGCGAAAACCCGCACCAGGGCGCCGCGCTGTACACCGAAACCGACGCCCCGGCGCAAGGCATCGTGGCCACCGCCAGGGTGCTGGCCGGCAAGCCGCTCAGCTACAACAACCTCGCCGACGCCGACGCCGCACTGGAATGCGTGAAGGCATTCCAGAAGGTGCCGGCCTGCGTCATCGTCAAGCACGCCAACCCGTGCGGCGTGGCCCTCGCCGGCAACCTCGGCGACGCCTACGATCGCGCGTTCGCCTGCGATTCGACCTCGGCGTTTGGTGGCATCATCGCCTTCAACCAGTCGCTCGATGCCACGACCGCGCAATCGATCGTGGAGCGCCAGTTCGTGGAAGTGGTGATTGCGCCCGAGGTCGAGCCGGCCGCGGTCGAGGTATTCGCCAAAAAACCCAACGTGCGCCTGCTTGCCACAGGTGCATGGCCCGAGCAGCCGCCGCTGACGCGCAACTACAAGCGCATCGTCGGCGGCCTGCTGGCACAAGACACCGACCGCGACACGTTGCTCGTGGACGACCTGAAGGTGGTCAGCCAGCGCGTGCCCGACGCCAACGAACTGCGTGACCTGCTGTTTGCCTGGCACGTGGCCATGTTCGTCAAATCCAACGCCATCGTGTACGCGCGCGACAGCCAGACCATCGGCATCGGTGCCGGTCAGATGAGCCGCGTCATCAGTGCGAAGATTGCCGCCATGAAGGCCGTCGAGGCAGGCCTTGAAGTCACCGGCAGCGCGATGGCCTCGGACGCGTTCTTCCCGTTCCGCGACGGCATCGATGCCGCCGCCGAAGCCGGCATCCGCTGCGTCATCCAGCCCGGCGGCTCGATCCGCGACAAGGAAGTGATCGCCGCGGCCGACGAGAACGACATCGCCATGGTCTTCACCGGCATGCGCCACTTCCGGCATTGAGCAAGCACCTCGGCGCCGCCCTCGCGCGGCGCCGAGGCTCGTTTCCGTTGCAACTCAACGGCCGGCCAAAGCATCCACGGCCCTTGCCAGGTTCGTGTTGCCAGCCGTGACTTCCAGGATGACGCGACTGACGGCAGGCTCATGCAACAAATGGGCAATGGTCGTGGCCACGTCATCACGGGGATCTGCCCGTGTATCTGTGCCGGGCCCAGGCTGACCCGACCCGTACCCGGTTCGTCCGTCAATGCCGACGGACGCAAGATCACCCAGTCCAGACCCGATTGCATCAATGCGACTTCGGCCTGCTTCTTCTGGCGGATGTAATGCTCGAATGCCTCGCCGGCATCCCGGTCACGCCACGCTTCCGGGAAAACGGACACGACGAAACGCCGCACGCCGGCCAGTTTGGCTGCCGCGGCCACTTTTCCCGCGCACTCGGCACCAGAGAAGCTCAACCGGGTCATGACGGCTGCCTTGTCGTTTGGACGGCTAAATTGTACCGCGCGAAGCGGACTTGTTCAGAGTTGCCTCAAACAAGCGCCATTCGAGCCTGACCCTGTCTTTCCCTTCCCTATCACTCAGATACTCCGGCGCGCCGCCACGTCGACCGCTGGATGATCCGTGCGGCCGGTTACCATCTCCCTCGCTGTCTGGACCATCGTCGAACGCAGCCACTGGTGGGCCGGATCGTTGCGATAGCGAACATGCCAGGCCATCTGCACCGGAAACGTACCCAAATCGACCGGTGCCGGTATGACCTTCAAGCGCGGATCGCGTTCGAGGCCTCGACAGATGAGCCGTGGCAGTATCGAACAGTAATCCGTGACAGCAATGATTTCGGGTACGGCCAGGAAGTGTGTGACGGAAACGGCGACTTCTCGTTTGAGGTGTCGCTTGTCCAATGCCTGGAAAAGTCCCGCCCGCAGTTTGCCGGGAGGTAGCACGTTCACGTGCTTGAGCCGCTCGTACTGTTTCCGGGACATCCGGTCACCCACCTGCGGGTGGTCCTTGCGTACCACGCAGGCAAGGCTTTCATCCATGAGGTGCTGGACAACAAGGTTGTCTGGTGGGTCGACAATCCGGCCCAGCACCATGGACGTGGTACCGGAAATGACCCCCGTCTCGGCCAGATCATTGCCGAATGTCGTCATGCGAAACGTGACGCCCGGCGCCAGTTCGCTCGCCCTGGCGACAAGTGCCGGCATCAACGCAAGCTCCACATAACTGTTGGGCGCAAGCGTGAACAACCTCTCGGCGTTCGCGGGCTGGAACGCCTGCTGGTCCAGGATGAGGCCATCCAACCGGGTCAGTGCGGCCTCGATGACCGGGGCGACTTCCTCGGCCAGCGGCGTCGGCTTGATGCCGTATCTCTCGCGAATGAACAACGGATCGCGCAGCGTGTCGCGCAGGCGATTCAGTGCATTGGACAAAGCCGGTTGCGTGATGCCCAGGCGTGCGGCCGCCCGCGTCACGTTGCGCTCTTCCATCAAGGTCAGAAACACCGGCAGCAGGTTCAGGTCGTAACGCATGGACACATATTTTACATGAATGTCTGGAATCCAAAAAATAAATTTCTTGAATGGATCGACGGGTGTCATTCTGAACTCGTCGCCCGACACCACGACAGGTTTGACGGGTGCGCAGCATCATCCAGAACCGTTCGACACAGCACCTCCCGACGAAAGGACAAGACAATGAACATTCTCATGGTACTCACCTCCCACGACACACTCGGCGATACCGGCAAGAAGACTGGATTCTGGCTCGAAGAACTGGCCGCGCCGTATTACGCCTTCAAGGACGCCGGCTTTCAGATCACGCTTGCCTCACCGCAAGGTGGCCAGCCGCCCCTCGACCCGAAGAGCGACGAGCCGGCATTCCAGACCGACCTCACGCGGCGCTTCAACGCGGATGAAGCCGCCAAGGCGCAGCTGGCCCAAACCGTGCGTCTGGACAGCGTCGAGCAGAAGGATTTCGATACGGTCTTCTATCCGGGTGGCCACGGCCCGTTGTGGGATCTGGCCGAAGACCCGGATTCGATCAAGCTGATTGAATCGTTCGTCGCGGCCGACAAGCCCATCGCTCTGGTTTGCCATGCGCCAGGCGTCCTGCGCCACGTGACCCGGCCCGACGGCACCCCGCTCGTTCGAGGTCGCCATGTCACCGGCTTCACCAACGCCGAAGAAGCCGAAGTGGGACTCACCGACATTGTGCCGTTCCTGGTCGAAGACACGTTGATCGACCTCGGCGCGACCTATTCCCGGGTCGAAAACTGGGGCGTGCACACGGTGGTCGACGACCGACTCATCACCGGCCAGAACCCGATGTCGTCGCAGGCGACAGCCGATGCCCTCATGGCTTTGCTGAACCGGAAACATCCGACCGTCTGATCGAATCCGGTCATTCCGGCGCCTTCATCATCTCGCTTGTCACATCAGGAGAACATCATGTCCGATACATCCCGCATCATCATCCTGGGCGGCCACGGCCATGTGGCTTTGCTCGCCACGCGACAACTCCGCGATATGCGCTACGCCGTCGATTCGGTCATTCGCAAACCGGCTCAAAGTGACGACATCCGTGCCGCCGGCGGCCATCCGTTAGCAGGCTGTTGAGAAGCGACCGCATTTGGTGCCTACCGTCACTCTCGCGATTTTTTTCGAGTTGCGCTGATCATTTATTCAGCAATTGCCACGTTTTCCATAGTTTGTGTCTATCGAGCAAGCATGCTTCCTGACTGCCGGACGCATCTTGCCTGTCCATCTCATGTCGGCGACGGATTCCACCACTCACCGATCCCGCCCAAACGCACCAGGTTGTAGGCAGCGAAATTCCATGCCACCCAACCTTTCACGCGTGCCATTCCTACCAGCGGCAGCTTGCGCAAGTCCCCGACGGTCTTGGCCCACCCGAACCCTTGCTC
>DASSKC010000090.1:0-11104 GCA_035690885.1 Oleiagrimonas sp.
TTGACGATGGTCCTGGCCAGGGCTTTGGTGTCACCGCGCTTCCAGGCATGCACGAGCCGAGTCAACATGGTATCGGCATGGGCGTACTCGTGCAGGCTCTTTTGCAGCAGTTTCAGCTGTACTGACTCGGGCAACTGGCTCAGGAACAGGATCTGCTGTTTGGCGCTCTCCAGCCCCTTGATCGGCTTGCCGGCTTGCTCGAACCGGGCCTGCAATTGCTTGTCCACGCCCAGCTTGGGGTCGTAGCCGGCCTTGATCAGTGGCGCGGATGCAATCGTGATTCCGGCCAGCCACGGCTTCATCATGTTCAGTGTAGTCATGCCGCCATGGATGCCGAGCTCGGTGGCGGCCTGCTTGAGCAGTGCGATTTCCTGTTTGCCAAGCTTGCCGGACAACGGGTGAGCCGGGTCCAGGCCGTACTTCACGACCAATGGCTGCAGGGTTTTCGGGTTGATGTCCGCGGCTTCGATGTACAGCGTGCCGCTGGCAGTCAGTGCCTTGTCCAGGGCCGGAAAATGCCATTGCACGCCTTCTTTCATGGCGTGAATGGTGCCGAACAGATACACCGTGGTATCGGCGTCACGGACTTTCCACAGCGCCGGGTTGGACGCAGCCAACGCGGGTGCCGCAACCGCAAGGCAAAGAACGGCGGCTGCCACCAGGCGGCGCATGCAGGCGCCGGCCAAAAAAGCTCGCATGATGAAGATCCTTATCGTGGTACGCGGTAGCCGCCGGGCACGCCGTTCGGGCTCAGCGTGATCTGCCAGAGCTGGTCGCGACGCGAGCGGAAAATGGCCGCTGAACAGGCGAGGTAGAAGTGCCACATGCGGCGAAAGCGTTCGTCGTAGTCGGCTTTCAGCTCCGGCCATGCCGCATCGAAATTGGCGATCCAGGCCATCAGCGTGCGGTCGTAGTCGGCGCTGAAATTGTGCCAGTCCTCGACCACGAACAGGTTTTCCAGCGCCTTGGTTACCTGGCTGGCGGAGGGGATCACCGAGTTCGGGAAAATGTACTTTTCGATCCACGGGTCCGGTTGCGCCGGCGTGGCGTTGCTGCCGCAGCAGTGCAGCACCGACAGGCCGTCTTGCTTGAGGCAGCGGCGCACGATCTCGAAGTAGGTGCGGTAGTTCCTGGCGCCGACGTGCTCGAACATGCCGATCGAGTAGATGGCGTCGAAGGTTTCGTCCAGGTCGTGATAGTCCTGCAGGCGGATCTCGATCGGCAGGCCCTTGCACAACTCGCGCGCGAACTTGGCCTGTTCCTCGGACACGGTCACGCCGACGCCTTCCACGCCGTAGCGCTCGGCGGCAAATTTCAGCGCCTCACCCCAGCCGCAGCCGATGTCCAAAACCTTCTGTCCGGGCTTGAGCTGCAGCTTGCGGCACAGCAGGTCGAGCTTGGCTTCCTGCGAATCGTCGAGGTTGTCGGCTTCGGCGTAGTAGCCGCATGAATACATCAGGTATTTGCCGAGCATCTTGACGAACAGGTCGTTGCCGGTGTCGTAATGGGCACGGCCGATCTCGAAGGCGTGCTTGCCGCGTTGCTCGTTGATGTATTTGGCCTTGAGGTGCGCGACCAGGGTGCCCAGTGTCTTCAGCTTTTCGTCCAGATGCGCGCGGAGGATGCGAGTGAAGAAGCCTGGCAGGTCTTCGGCATCCCACCAGCCGTCCATGTAGCTCTCGCCCATGCCCAGCGTGCCGTGAGCGAAGACGCGTGAATACAGTTGTTCGTCATGCACCTTGATGTCGGTGGGGCGCTCGCCGTTGATGCGCACGTCGGCGTGTTCGAGCAGTTCTTCAGCGCGTGCCTTCAGTGAATCCTGACTCACGATTCCTCCTCATGGCGGCTTCCGGCCGTCGGTGGTTGCGTGTGGGGTGTTTCCACGATCATACCGGGCGGGTCCGGTTGCCGGGGATGGCCGTGAAGCGCTCTATTCAAGCGCGCAGCGCCGCGCGAATCAAGGCAAGCCCGATCAGGGTGGCGGTCAGGGTGCCGATGACGTTGGCACCGACATGGGCCGCGAACCAGCCGTATTGCTGGCGCAGCAACAACGTGACGGCTTCGCCGGAAAAAGTCGAAAACGTGGTCAGTCCACCCAGAAAACCGGTGGTGACGAACAGTCGCCATTCGGGCGCAAGGTTTTGCAGGGTGTGATTGTGGGCCAGCGCGCCCAGCACGATGCCCATCAACAAACCGCCCAAGACGTTGGCGCTCAGCGTGCCCAGCGGCAGGGTGGGCAGCAGCGGATTCATCGCCAGCCCGAGCAACCAGCGCAACCAGGCGCCAAGCGCGGCGCCGACGCCAACGGCAAGCCATGCAGTCGGTCCCATGTGTCATCTCCATTCAGTCAGCAGGACAAACCGGTTGCCGGAAACATGCATGCCCGCGCCTCCGTCAACCGGTGGTGCAGGCATCATCAACCCGGTTCGGGTGGTTCGTCCGTGCGGACCGGAGGCATGCCATCTCCGTCGGATGAGGATAGCAGTTTGCTTGAGGGGGGGCGGAATGAATAAAAAAAGGGGAGCCGAGGCTCCCCTTTTTCATCCTGCGCTGTGATGGCGCGTCAGTGCGACGAGCGGATGAACGCCGCCACATCATCATGCAACTTCTTCAGCGCCGGCTTGTGCACGTACACCATGTGCCCGGACTGGAAGAATTTCATCGAGATGTTGTCACGCAACCGCTCCGGGATCGGCAGGTGCTGCATGGTGTAGATGGCCGCGTAGTATGGCGTGGCCAGGTCGTAGTAGCCGCCGATCAGCATCACCTTCATCTTCGGGTTGTACTTCATCGCATGAGCCAGGTCGCGCATGACGTTGGGGATGGCCGACGGGAAGCGGCTGCCCGGCACCTTGACCGACATGTCCCAGCCGCCGCCGCTGGTCCAGATGCGGCGATAGTTGTTGGGACGGTAATCCATGCTCTTGCCGAACTTCAGCGTCTTGCGCATGTAGTTGTTGAACAAGGCCACGTACGGGGCGCTGATTGCCGCCGACTGCGGGTCGTAGTGCGCGCCCTGGCTGAGCGGGTCCATGGTCGGGCCCTGGTAGCGCGTGTCGAGGCGACCGGAGGTGGTGTCGGTTTCACCCATCAGCTGCTTGGTGAATTCGCCACCGTTGACGCGCAGGTTGGCCTTGAGCAGATAGGCCACCGGCAGGCCGGTGTACTGGTGCAGCTTCTTGGCCACCGCCTGACGCTCGGTGTCACTGAGCAACGCGCCCTGGTTGAGTGCATCGAGGTACTCATGCATCGCGAACTGCTCGACCTTGTCCAGGAACGGCTTGAGCTTGGTCGGCGCGTTCGGCAGCTGGTGATGGTACCAGGCCGTGGCCGCATAGGTCGGCAGGGCCAGCGCGTAGGGCAGGTCGTTGCCGGGGTTGCTGCCGGGACCGTCGACATCGCTCAGCGGGTAGCTAAGGATGGCCGAAAGCAGGATGACGCCGTTGACGTCGATGTTCTTCATGCCTTCCAGGTCATTGGCCAGCACGGCCGAACGCGTGGTGCCGTAGCTTTCGCCGAACAGGTACTTGGGCGAGTTCCAGCGGCCGTACCTGGACAGGAAGCGCGCGATGAACTGGGTGAAGGCCTTGGCGTCCTGATCGATGCCGAAGAAGTCCTCCGGCTTGCCGGCGCCGCCTTCGTCCTTGCCGATGATGCGACCGAAACCGGTGGTCGGCATGTCGATGAAGACCACGTCGCTGGCATCGAGCAGGCTGTATTGGTTGTTGATCAGCTTGTACGGCGCGGTCTGGCGCTCGCCGGCATCGATGTTGGCCACGCGCACCGGACCGAATGAACCCATGTGCAGCCACATCGTCGAGGAGCCGGGGCCGCCGTTGTACATGAAGGTGATCGGACGTTTGGCGGCGTCGGTGCCTTCCTTGAAGTAGGCGGTATAGGACATGGTGCCGATCGGCTTGTCGTCGCCGTTCTTCAATACCAGGGTGCCGGCCACGGCCTTGTAGTCGATGCTGTGGCCTTCGACGGTGACGCTGCCATGGGTGACCGACTGCTTGGCGGTCGGGGTGGCCTGCGTGGTCGCTGCCTTGGACTGGTTCTTGTCGCTGGCGGGAGCGGCATACGCCGTGGAGGTCAGGGCCAGTGCGGCAAGGCAGGCAAAAAGCACGGTTCGTTTCATTCGTCGATGTCTCCGTCGCAGGGAAGGGTGCACGAGGAGGACGCGACACGAAGCCGGCTTTCCGGGCATTTGGACGAGCTTGCCCCCAGGCACGCAGTGATGTGGGCGCGATCAGTGTGCCAGTTGAATCGTCCGTGAATGGATCAAATTATCCCAACGCAGTCAGGCTCGACAAGCGATTTTCAGCCATTTCGGCAAATTCATGACTTCTGGCATGGAGGGCGGGCATAAGCGTCCCGGGTGCCCCACGGCGGCAGATTTTTGTGCAGGAGCGGCGGAAGCCGCGATTGGATATGCCGCAAGATACAAGCCGTATGGGCGCGCCTGATCGCGGCTTCCGCCGCTCCTACGGTCGAACCGTCGTGCTGGCGGGCAACAAGTCACGTTGTGCCAGCCATTGTCGCGCGTCGTCGGCATCGTGCTCGAACCAGGCCCGTGTCGAGCCGAGGCGGAAGCTGTAACCCCATGCATCCATGTCGGTCATCAGGCGTTCGCGCCCGACACCGGGCAGGGCGTCGGCCAGCACGATTTGCAGGTAGCACGTCGCGTCTTCCTCCTCGACCGAGTCGGTGGCATCGGTGTGCACCCGGGCCCGTCGATCCGGTGGCAGGACAATCAGGTGGCAGGCCTCGTGCAGCATCGAGTGCACCGGGGTGTCGGCGCGGGCATGGACGCGGTGGCCGATCACGCCGGCTTCCGGTTCGCCCCAGTAGCTGCCGGGAATGGGTGCCGCGTCGGCGACGCGCTGCAGCGACAGGTCGTATCGCGCAAGCAGATCGGTGGCCGCGTCGAAGCCGGTGTCGGCAAGGCGCAACACGCGCGCATCGACTGTGTCGGACAAGGATGCGGGATGCGGGGTCATGGTGTCGTGCACGGGTCCCGGGGTGCGGGACCCGTGTTTCAGGTGCCGCTTTTGGCGCTGGCTTCTTCGTTGTCCGGCAAGGCGACCGAGAGTTCGAGCAGTTCCTGTCCGTTGGAGCTTTCGACGTCGATCTGCACGGCGTCGGCTTCGACGTGGACGTATTTGCGGATCACTTCCAGCAACTCGCCGCGCAACAGCGGCAGGTAATCAGGGCCGCCGCGCGTACCGCGCTCCTGGGCAACGATGATGCGCAGACGCTCACGCGCGATGTTGGCGGTGTTCTGGGGCTTGCCCCGCAGAAAATCGAGGATACCCATGTCTCAACCTCCGAACATGCGCTTGAGGATGCCCTTTCGCGGTGCGTCGAGGAAGCGCAGTGCACGTTCCTCGCCGAGCAGTCGCGCCACCGCGTCACCGTAGGCGTGACCGGCGTGTGCGTCGGCATTCAGGATCACCGGCACGCCCGAGTTGGAAGCGGCCAGCACCTGCTCGGATTCGGGGATCACGCCGAGCACCTTGATGCCGAGGATGTCCTCGACGTCGGCCACGCTGAGCATTTCACCGGCGGCTACGCGAACCGGGTTGTAGCGGGTCAGCAACAGATGCTGGCTGACGTCGCCGTCACCGCGCTCGGCATGTCGCGTCTTGCTGGCCAGAAGGCCCAGGATGCGGTCCGAATCGCGCACCGACGACACTTCCGGGTTGACCACCACGATCGCGTGATCGGCCAGGTACATGGCCAGATGCGCACCCTTTTCGATGCCGGCCGGCGAGTCGCACACGACGTAGTCGAAGCCGTCCTTGCCGAGGTCTTCGAGGACTTTTTCGACGCCTTCCTGGGTCAGCGCGTCCTTGTCGCGGGTCTGCGAGGCGGCCAGCACGTACAGGTTTTCCAGGCGCTTGTCCTTGATCAGCGCCTGTTTGAGCGTGGCTTCGCCGTTGATGACGTTGACGAAGTCGTAGACCACGCGACGCTCGCAACCCATGATCAGGTCGAGATTGCGCAGGCCGACGTCGAAGTCGATGACGGCCACCTTTTTGCCGGCTTGCGCCAGGCCGGTGGCCAGGGAGGCGCTGGTGGTCGTCTTGCCGACGCCACCCTTGCCGGAGGTGACAACAATGATCTCTGCCAAGGTGAATCTCCGAATGTTTGTGGTTGCCCTGTTCTTGACGAACTTGATCGATGAGCTTGTCCGACGAGCTTACAGAGTCTCGATGAGCAGTTTTTCACCATCGAGCCGACATTGCACGGCCTTGCCGGCCAACTCGCTGGGAATTTCTTCGAATACACGATAGTGGCCGGCGATGGAAATCAGCTCGGGCCGGAAATCGGTGCAGTAAATGCGCGCGTCGGCGTCGCCCTGGGCGCCGACCAGGGCGCGTCCGCGCAGCGTGCCGTAGACGTGGATGGAACCGTCGGCGATGACCTCCGCGCCGTTGGCGACCGTGGCCGTGATGACCAGATCGCGGTCACGCGCGTAGACCTGTTGGCCCGAACGCACGGTTTGGGTGTGGCTTTGTGCGGTGGTCGTTTCCGGCAGGCTCTCCGCCGTGGCCGGTGGTGTCGTGGCTGGCTTGGGCGCGCTGGCCGTCGCGTCTGCAGGGGGCACCGGTGCGGTCGAGGCGTTGAAGGCCTCGCGGAATTTGGCGATCACGGGCAGGCCCATGCGTTGCGCCAGCGCATCCGTCTGGCTGTCGCCATAGGCGAGGCCGACCGGCAGCATGCCGGCGGTACGCACGGCTTCGAGCAGCGCGTCCACGGTGCCGTCATCGGGCAGGCCGCCGGCAAGGTGGCTCAGATCGAGCACCACGGCGACGCGGGTGAACAGCTGTGGCGCGGCGTGCACGCGGCGCTCCAGGTCGTCGCACAGGGCGGCGGCGTCGGCTTGGCGCACGCGCACGCAAGCCAGGCCGACCTGGCCGAAGCGCAGGTCGCAGGCGGTTTCCCCGGAAGGCAACGGTGTACTCATGCGTGCCGACCGGCGGTCAGGCGCGTCGGCGATGGTGTCGTCGACAGACGCCCGGCCAGCCACGGCACGTCGGGAAGGTTTTCCTCGTTGCCATAGTGGTCGCGCACGAAAAGGTAGCTGTCCAGTGTCTTGCCCAGCAGACCGACATGACGGCCGCTGTCGGGCATGACTTGCTGTCCGACCTCGTGAAAACCGTAGGTGCCGTGGAACAGCACCGCCACGTCGTCGCGGGGCTCCAGGAACACGGCGCAGGCCAGCATCGGCACGCGCGGTTCGGCAAAACTCTGCACGTCGGAATAGAACACGCGGCCCAGGCCGTGCCGGCGATAGGCATTGGCCACGACGATGCGGTCAATGAACACGAAGCGCTCGTAACGCTGCTTGAACCACAGGAAATTGCTGCCGGCATGGTCGGCGCGTTCGCGCAGGGCGATCAAAAAGCCGGCCACGTGACCGTCCACCTCGGCGACACGGAAGTAGTCGGCGATATGGAAAAAGCGGCGCAGATCATCGCCGTCCATGGGTGAAATGCCGCCTTCGGCAGCGTTGTTCAGCGCCAGGACGGCATCCAAATCGTGCTCGCGCACATCACGGATGGCCAGAACCATTCGTTCAACTCCAAAACATTTTTGCGGGCGGGGCCGCCGTCAAGGCGGTCCGAAACGGTGCGCATTATGCCACGATCACCGGTAATGCACCGTTAAATTGCGGGTGCCGATCGGGATGGCCGGAAGGCATCGGTTCACGATCCTGAAAGTGCTGGCCGGGACTATCGGCATGGGCAAAGCCGTGACTTCCGGTCCGGTTGCGCACCGGCCCGGTCAGCCTATGATGCAGTCCATGGCCCGTCCGTACTTTACCCATGTCCGCCTGTTGCGCTACGCGGCATTCTTCGCCTATCTGTGCGTGGGCGTGCCGCTGGTGACCAGCTGGGCGGTCGAGCGCTTGACCGAGCTGGACCGTTCCAGTGTCGCGTTGTTGCTGTGGTCGGTCTGCTACGTGGTGTTCGGTCTGGTGTACTGGTTGCTGACCCACCGTCTCGGGTCGCGGCGCTACTGGGCACTCAAGCTGCTGGGTCTGACGGTCATGACGGGCGCCGCGCTGGCGATCGGCTGGTACAGCCACAGCGGCCTGTCGGCCTTGTTGATGGTGGTCATTTCGGTGGTGTTGCCGTGGCTGCTGCCGTTGCGTCTGGGCGTGGCCTGGATGGTGCTGCAGAACCTGGCCCTGGTGCCCGTGTTTGCCAGTTTTCCGGAGTTCGAGTCGGGCATGGCCGGGATCGGCAAGGCCTTGCTGCAGGTGGCGTTGTACCTGGGCACGTCGGCCTTGATGTTCGTCACCTCGATGATTGCCAGTCAGCAGGCCGAGGAGCGCGAGCGCCAGCGCCAACTCAACTCCGAATTGCGCGCCACGCGGGCGTTGCTGGCCGAATCGAGCCGCATTGCCGAACGCATCCGTATTGCCCGCGAACTGCATGACCTGGTCGGCCATCATTTGACCGCGCTGACCCTGAACCTGGAAGTGGCCAGTCATTTGACCGAGGAGCCGGCGGCCGGTCACGTGCGCAAGGCGCAGAACACGGCCAAGCACCTGCTGGCCGACGTGCGCGAAGTGGTCAGCGAGATGCGGCAAAGCGATGCGCTCGATCTGACCCAGGCATTGAAGGGCCTGATCGAAGGTGTGCCGGCGCTGTCGGTCAATCTGGAGCTGCCGCCGCGGTTTGCGGTGGAAGATCCGCGGCGCGCGCAGGTGTTGTTGCGCTGCGTGCAGGAGATCGTCACCAATGCCGTGCGCCACGCCAAGGCGCGCAATCTGTGGTTGCGTTTCGAGCGCGTGGCCGGCAACCAATTGCACCTGGTCGCACGCGACGATGGCCGCGGCGCCGTCAACCTGCATCCCGGCAACGGGCTGTCGGGCATGCGCGAGCGTCTGGCCGAGTTCGGCGGGCGCCTGGAGATCGCCACCGGATATCATCGCGGCTTCGTGCTGGAGGCGTGGTTGCCGCTGGCGCCGGAGGTCGGTTTTGCGGCCGAGCCGGAGCATCCGTCGCTGCCCACCCACATCACCACCTCGCAGGCATGAACGCCGGGACTAATGGAGGGGAAAACCATGATTTCAGTCTGTCTGGTCGATGACCAAACCATCGTGCGCCAAGGCATCCGCTCGCTGCTGGACCTGGCCGACGACATCCAGGTCGTGGCCGAATGCGCCGACGGGCAGCAGGCCGTCGCCACCGTGCCGCAGCTCAATCCGGACGTGATGCTGCTGGACCTGCGCATGCCGGAGATGAGCGGCATTGAGGTGCTGCAGGCACTGGCGGCGCGCGGCAGCCTGCCGCCCACGGTCATCCTGACCACGTTCGACGACGACCAGCTGGTGCTGGCCGGGCTCAAGGCCGGTGCGCGCGGTTATCTGCTCAAGGACGTGTCACTGGAACAGCTGGTCGAGGCGGTACGTACCGTGGCCGAGGGCGGCTCGCTGGTGGCGCCGGCCGTGACCCAGCGTTTGCTGGCCGGAGTGGATCGCATCCAGAACCAGTTCAGCAGCCTGGAGCAACCCGATCCGCTGACCGGTCGCGAGACCGAAATCCTGCGTCTGCTGGCCGGTGGTTACAGCAACAAGGAAATCGCCAACTCGCTGCATGTGGCCGAGGGCACGGTCAAAAACCACGTTTCCAACATTCTTTCCAAGCTGGGTGTGCGCGATCGCACCCGCGCCGTGCTCAAGGCACTGGAGCTCGGGATCGTGTGATGGGTCCATATTCGACGTCGACATGACGCGCTTTGACCCCCACTAGCCCGATAGCGATTGAACCAGTACCATCAACCCCTTCGGTGCGCGATTTCTGCACGGCAGAACTGCACCGACCCATGGGTGCGCCCCGGGCCGGCGACGGTTGCGGAGCGTGTAAGCAAGACGTTCGGAGACTGCTGGAATGACGCGTCTGTTAGAGTTGATTGTCGCCATTGTCATCGTGGCCATCCTGGCCTTGATCGTGGGCGTTTGCCTGCCATCGTCGGGACATATTGAGCGATCCACCACTGTCAGCAAGGATATTCGTCATGTGTACGATATCCTCAACAATTTTCGCCGGTTTCCCGACTATTCGGTGCTCAACGCCTACAAGGAAGGCGTCGAGTATCAGCAGTCGAAAAATGACTGGTACGGCCCCGGCGCCTGGATCAGCTGGAGCGGCAAGGGCAAGAATGGCAAGCAGGGCACCGGCCCGGTCGGTCACGGCAAGCTGACCATCGCCTCGGCCAAGCCCGGCTTCGACAAGGTCGAGCTGGCGGGCAAGGCCAAGATTGTCTGGGACATCGACAACGACTGGCATGGCACCGACAAGCACTTCACCATTCAGCTGGACCGCACCGGGCGCCAGCAGAAGCTGGTCAAGATCACCTGGTCCTACGATGTCGATTACGGCTGGAACCTGATCAACCGTTATGCGGGCCTGTACATTCATGGCCGGCCGGACACGTTCATCAAGCGTTCGATCCACAACCTGGGCAACGTGCTCGCGGGTATCCCCAGCATCCGTTACAACGATCTTGATCCGAAGATCGTGGACACGCCGCAGCAGCCGATCCTGGTGGTCTCCACGCAGGCCAAACGCAACCTGACGCAGATGGGTGCGGCGGCCGACAAGGCCGAGGCCAAGATCAAGGCGGCGATGAAGGAGCTGGGTCTGAAGGCGGCCGGTCCGCGGATCCGCTTCACCACCAACTATGGTGATACCAAGGTCCTGTTTGACGTTGCCATTCCGATTCAGAGCGACACCGTGACCATCGACGGCAAGGAATACACCTTGACCGTGCCGAAGCCGCAGAGCGGCTTGCCGACCGACCTGGCTTCGGCATCCAGCACGGCCTCGGCATCCAGCGCTGCGACCGCAGCCAGCGTGGCGACGGCCTCCAGCAGTGCGCCGGCCGAGGCGGGCAGCGTGGCCAAGGCCGATGACAAGTCCGCTGACGACAAGGCCGAGGGCGAGGACGAGATCGGTCCGCATCCGGGCACACTGGATGACAAGGGTCGCTTGATCATCACCAAGGACGTGCGTGCCATGCTGGCGTTCGGTGGCAAGGCACTGCAAGGCGTGTGGTACGGCTCGCCGGCCGGTGTTCCGGTGACGCG